>JACZJV010000072.1 GCA_014860355.1 Burkholderiales bacterium
CGCCGGCACCGGCCCGGGGAACGCGGGGAAGCCGGCGGCGAGCTCGAGCCCCGCGGCTGGATAACGCCCGGCGAGCGTCTCGATCGCGCGGATGGCCTGCTGCTCGGCAAGATCGAGCTGCAGTACCTTGTCGCGGTAGCCCTGGACCGAGGCTTCGGCCAGGCGCACGTCGTACTCGTCGCCGCGACCGACGCGCGCGCGTTCGCCCGCGAGCGCCGCGAGCTTCGCGCTCGCCGCCGCCATATCCTGCGCGATGGCGCGCTGGCGGCGTGCCTCGGTCGCGAGGAACCAACTCTTGGCGACCAGCGCCGCGATCGACTGGCGCGCGTACTCCGTGTCCAGCTGCGCGGCCTCGTATTGCGCAGAGCCGGCCGCGGCCTGCGAGCGCACGCGACCCCAGAGGTCGAGCTCCCAATTGGCGTAGAACCCGCCGCCTTCGAGGCCGCTGCCGTCGCCCGAAGTCGGGCCGCCGCCGCGGACCATTGCGGTCACTTGCGGATAGAGCGTCGCCCCGGCCTGCTTGGCGTAGCCCGCAGCGCGCTCCACGCGCGCCGCCGCGACGCGCAGGTCGAAGTTATTGGCAAGCGCCTCTGCCACGAGGGCATCGAGCCGGGGGTCGGCGAACGTGCCCAGCCAGCCACCGCCGACGCCGCCTGGCGCCCCGCCCGGCGCAGCCCAGGCGCCGGGCGTATTGACGGAGGGCATCGCGTCGGAAACCAGCGTTTGATGACTGGGGGGCCGGTTCAGGGCGCAGCCGGCAAGCACCAAAGCCAGCGCCAGCGGCGCCGCGCGGTGCAAGCGGAATCGCCCGCCGTAGATCGCGCCCATCAGTGCAGCTTCAGGATGAGGTAGTTGGTGATCGAACTGACGCGCAGGAGGATCTTGCGCAGGATATGTATCGCCTCGACGCGCTCTGTGTAGATGGCCGCATGTCCCATGGCGCCCGCGGCGAGGAACAGATCCTTGTCGCGCGGTTCGATCTCGAGCTTCACCGGGAACCGGTTCGCGTGGACGGGCATCGCCCCGGTGCTTGGCAGTGTCGCGCTCGCTGCGACCTGGCCCTGGCCCTGCGCCCAGACGATGGAATCGACTTTGGCCTTGATGATCCGGCCCGGATAGGTTTCCAGGGAGATTTCGGCCTCGTTGCCCGGCGCGACCTGGGTCAGCTCGTTCTGCTGGTACAGGGCGATTACCTGCAGTTCGTCCTCAACGAAGGTCATGACAGGAAGCGCGGGGAACGCCGCCGTCATCGAGCCGGGACGCAACTGCACATTGATGGCGTAGCCGTTGGCGGGCGCATAGGCGGTCGTCTGGGACAGGTCCCACTTCGCGCTTTCGAGCTGCGCGCGGACCTGCGCGACCTGAGCGTACTCGCCGTTCGCCTTCGCGCCCAGGCGCTGTCTGATCTGGCGCTCGCCCGCGAGGGCCTGCGCCTCGGCCGAGCGGTTTTGCGCCTCGGCGCTGCGCGCGCCGTCCGCCTGGCCTTCGACTTCCTTGAGGTTCGCCTCCGCCTGCTCGAGGTCGAACTTGTTGCCCGCGCCTGCCGCGACCAATTCGCGGTTCTGGTTCACGCGCATGCGCGCGAGATCGACCTTCGCACTCACTTCGCGTACCCGCGCGGATGCCTGTTCGATGGCGCTCTTTGCCTGAGCCACCTGCGCCGCCGAGCCCTTGAGCTGCTCCTCCAGTTCCTTCGAGGAGCCGATCGCGTTGGCGAGTTGCGCTTCCAGCGCATTTACCTGGAGCTGGTAGGGCGTGGGGTCGATCTTGTACAGCACGTCGCCCTTCTTCACCGGCCGGTTGGGCTCGACCGGGACCTCGATCACCCGGCCCCTCACCTGGGGCACGATGTTCACCACGTACTTGATGACGCGCACGTCCGCGGACGAGGGGGCCACGACGTTGAGCGTGAGGATCAGCGCTGTCAGCCCCACGATGGGGATGATCACCACGATTACCTGCGAGACTGTGTTCCACGGCAGCCATTTCAGCTTGATGAAAATCAGCCAGACGAACGCCGCGTAGATGGCTAGGAGGATCAGTTCCATTACTTGGTGCCTCCGGTGCCCTGCGCCGCGGGCGCAGCCGCTGGCGGCGCTTTCGGTGTGGCCTGCGCCAGCACCGCGGGTAGCCCGCGTATCGCCGCCGGCAGCGCTCCGCGCGCGGAAATCTCCGCGACCTCGTCGCGCAGGTGCTCGAGTTCGAGCGCGTCGAGTTCGCCGCGCTCGGCCTTCTCGCCCATCTCCACGAAGTAGTTCTCGTGCTTCTCCGTCCCGTACACCGACCGGTGCAGCACTGGGCGCGTATATGCCCAGAGCCAGGCCAGCGGCCAGAGCATCCCGCCGAACACGAGCGACAGGAAGCACAGGGTCTTGATCGCGTGCTGCTGCGGATGATGGTTCCGCTCGGCGATCTTCTCGGGCAGCACGTGCACGACGAGGAACAGCACGATCCCGACGATGGGCACTACCACGATAATGAACCACGCTGCGCCCATGGCCACGGCGTCCAGGGTGTCCCCCTGGAGGAACGAGGCGTGGGCAAGCGCAGGAACGCAGGCCGCCGCAACTGCGAGGAGCAGGCGGGCGCGATGTAGGAGGCGGGTGCAGAGTTTGGGCATGGGTCCGGATCTTCGATCGTGCTCGAGAGCGCGAAACTGCCGAGCGCGTGTGGCAAACGCCGCAAAATATACTCCAATCGGGCTGCTGCTGCCAGCTTGGAATTGCGACGGACCGGTCTTCGCCTGCGGCTTTGCGCGCCCCGGCTTTGATCCCGGTCATTCCGGCGTCTTGCCGCAGGTTTATACTGCCAGGGTGTGCGCGATGGGGCGCGCGTAATCGCATTTCCGGCAAGGACCGAACCGCATGGCCGCCAATCCGTTCAAGAGCATGTTTTCGCGGGTGTTCGGCGCGAAAGCGACCGAGACGGTCGTACTCGACGAGCGCCAGCGCGGCTTGCTCGTCCGGGTAGTGGATTTCATCGTCGACAACACCGACCCGCGCATCCGCCTGGTGGCGGGCTACCAGGACAAGCTCGCGCCGGCGGTCATCCGCAGCGCGCAGTACCTGGGCGGGCTGATCCGCTCGCTGCCGGAGCCGCTCGAACTGTCGCGCGAAGCCTGGGGGAACGAGCTCAGCGTCAATGCGTTTTTCGCAACTCCCGATGACGTGCCGCAGGTGCTGGCGCGCGGCACCGAACTGCGCGCCTTTTTCGACGACCCCCGGCATGGCGGCGCGCAGGAGGCGTTTGCGCTGATGGTGATGGAGAAATCGGAGCGCACGGTGTACGGCACGGCCCTGGAGAACGGCATCCTCAAGAGCGATGTGGCGCAGGTCAATGTCAATTTCAGCGCGCACCGCATCGTTGCGCCTGCGGCGACGAAAGAGGACGCGCGCATCGAGATCGGCTTGCGCGGCGTGCGCCGCCTGCTCGACGTCGTGCTCGCGCGCATTGCCGCGATTCAGCAGCAGGCAGCCGATCTTGCGGAGCGCAGGGCGTTTCTCGGAACCAGGCTGCGCATGCTGAAATCCGCCGGATTCGGCATCGAGCCGGCTGCCGACCACAGGCGCGAGATCGCCGAAATCGAGGCGCAGATCGCGCGCGACGCGAGGGAACTCCAGGAAATCAAGGGCACGCCCCGTACGATGGAGGGCTATATCGCGCAGATCGGCGAGGTCATGCTGGTGCCGGAGCAGCACCTCACCATGAGCGAGGTAAGGTTGAGAGTGAGCCGCCTCGGCATCAAGGTCGCAGCGGATTCGCCCGAACCGTCCCACGAATTGGTTCTCACCGAATTGCGCCTCGGCGAGCTGTGCGCCATCGCCGTTCCGGTCAGATGCAAACGCAGCGACCTGCCGGCGCAGCGGGGGCTGCTCGCCGGGGCGGAGAAATACCTATGACTTCTTCGGCGCAGTTTCGTTTGCCAGCGCCTTGCTGGTGATTTCCTTGTATAGCTGCATCATGCGGCCGGCGACGTCCTGATACTGCGGATTGCGGTCGAGGAAGCCCCTGACTTCACCGACCTCGCTGAACACTTTCTCAAGAAACGCCAGGTCGTGGTCGTCGAGTACTTCCCCCCGATCTACCCTCGCCTTCATTTCCAGCGCCTTGGGCAGCCTTTCGTTCTCGAGCCGCTTCGCGAGCGCGGTCAAAACGCCGATATCCTTGTTCACTTCGCTCATGCCTTTCTCCTTCGCCTATTGTCCGGGTAGACCGATATATGCGCCTAGCCTCAGGTCGCATGCGAGGCCGCCCGCTTGCGGCCTGCATTCAGCGTCGCAGTTTAGCGCGAAGCGCGCGACCGCGGGGTCGCCCGCTGTTGCATTTGCGTCAATACTGTGAACCCGACCCCTGCGGTTTGCACAGGAGGCAATATTGACACACATACGAATATTCGTATAATTCAAGCATGAAGCCGGTTCGCTTCTTGGGCAGCGCCAAGTACGATCTCGCCGCATTCCCGACAGCTGCGCGCATCCGCGCAGGTTACGAGTTGTTCATGGTTCAAGTGGGGCGCGATCCTGACGACTGGAAGCCGATTGCGGACATCGGACCCGGCGCATGCGAAATCCGCGTGCGGGATTCCACCGGCGCGTACCGCATTGTCTACGTCGCGAAGTTCAAGGAGTCAGTGTACGTACTGCACGCGTTCCAGAAGAAGTCGCAGAAGACGGCGCGCACTGATCTGGACCTGGCAAGACAGCGATATCGGATAGCGCGCGCAATTGCAGAAGGGGTCAATCATGGCCAAGAAGAAGACTGAATCAAGCGGTAATATCTTTCTCGACCTTGGCTTCCCGCCCGATGAAGCGGAGGTCATGCTCCTGCGCGCACAACTGGCCGAAGTATTGCGGCTATGGATCGAACGGGAGAAATTGACCCAGGCAGTGGCGGCCAAGCGGCTGGGCATTGCGCAACCACGCATATCGGAGATCACTCGGGGAAAGGTGGAATTGCTGTCACTGGACTTTTTAGTGGGCTTGTGCGCAAAGGCGGGCATTCCGGTCGGCCTGAAGCTCGCCGCCTAGCGCAGCGCTGATCCCCGACTGTCAGCGATAGTACTTGAGCACCAGGCCCGCGCGGTTGACGTTGCCGGAAGTGGAGCGGTTGTCGTTCTGGACCGCGAGATACGGTTCGATGCGCCAGCGCTTTGAGAGTTCGATCTCGGCTCCGGCCTGGTAGAGCTGGCGGTTCCAGCTGTCGTAGCGCGTGTCGTAGAAGAACTCCGCCTGGGCGTAGGGCACCGTCACTATTCCGCCCATCTTGATCTCGCGCTCGATCCCGAGCCGGTAGCGATAGCGCTGCGAAGACTCGCCGCCGATATCGCGCAGATCAACGCGGCCCCGATGCACCAGCCAGACTTCCTGCGCCAGCGGCATGCGGCCCGTCAGCTCGAGGATGACGCGGCGCTCCGTGGGGCCGGTGCGGGCCTTGTCGGGCGTGCCCAACTGCAGGTAGCCGATACGGGTCCAGAAGTAGCGGTTGCGCTCCCAGTTGGCGTCGCGCAGCTCGGGACGGAAGTAGGGCTTGAGCGTGTAGTCCAGGTGTGCGCCGAATTCCGACTCGCTGGTGTCGGCCGTCAGGTTGCGGGTAAGGTCCGCGAGCAGGAACAGCCGGGTGCGGTCCGAGAAACTGGCGTAGGCATTCAACTCGGGGACGAATTCGCGCTGGCGCTCCTCCGCCCGCGCCGGCGCGACCAGCACAGCGCATGCCAAGAGCGCCAGAAAATGGAGAACATAGTTCCGCAGAATTGTTGCCACGCCACTATTTTTCAGTTGAAGCGGGCGGCTTGGCGGTTCCGGCCGCATTGCGCGTAATGATCAGCGGTCCATCGATCGCCTTCATGACTGCCGAGACGGGCAGGTCGTTCTCCAGCAGCGTGGTCATGGCGCGCAGGTACTTGCGGACGTGGCGGAAGAACTTCTTGTAGCCCGCGCACAGGTAATGCAGCCCGGGCTCGCCCTCGGGCGTGGTCGCGAAGCGGTGCTTCGGGCACCCGCCCCAGCACGCCTCCTTGACTTCGCATTCGCGGCAATAGCGCGGCAGCGTTGTTTCCTTGTGCGGCCCGAAGCCGGAGGCGACCGAGCGCTCGACCATCTGCCCCAGGTCGTCCGTGAGCACGTTGCCGAGTTTGTACTCGGGATAGACGTAGTGGTCACAGGCGAACACGCTGCCGTCGTGCTCCATCGCCACGGCGCGGCCGCAGGTCTTCGCGAATATGCACACCGGCGAGCCTTCGCCTACCCAGGCGGTGAGCGCCCACTCGAAGTTCATCACGAACACGCTGCCCACGTCCTTGCGCACCCACTCCTCGCAGATGGCGATCAGGAAGTCGCCGTAGGCCTCTGGTTCCACTGTCCACGGAGTAACCTGCGTGTTGGGTTCCTTGCGGTCGAGCACCGCGGGCTGCGCGAGCCACAGCTTGATCACCTTCGTCTGCGCGTCGGGCTCGCGCTCGATGATAGGCGTGAACTGGATGTACTGGATGCCAACATCCTTGAAGAAACTGTAGACCTCGAGCGGCTTGTAGGCCGTCTCGCGGCCAACGCAGGCGAGCGCATTGAATTCGACCTTGTGCTTTTGCAGCAGGCGCACGCCCTGCATTACACGCTCGAAGGTGCCCTTGCCGTGCCGGTCCTTGCGGTAACGGTCGTGGATCTCGCGCGGGCCATCCAGGCTCACGCCGATGAAGAAATCGTTTTCCTTGAAGAAGGCGCACCACTCGTCCGTGAGGCCGAGCGCATTGGTCTGCAGCGAATTGCGGATTTCCTTTTTCGCGCGATAGGGCTTCTGCAACTCGAGCACGCGGCGGAAGAAGTCGACGCCGAGCAGCGTCGGCTCGCCGCCGTGCCAGACGAACTCCACCACCGGGGTCGGCTGCGCTTCGACGTACTGCTGGATGTACTTCGCGAGCACCGCGTCCGGCATCTTGAACTGCTCGTTGTGCGGGTACAGTTCCCGCTTTTCGAGGTAGAAGCAGTAGTCGCACTTGATGTCGCACACCGAGCCGATCGGCTTGGCGAGGACGTGCATGCCCCGGGGTCCGGTTTCGTCGTTCGCGTTCATTTCGCTGTGCGTCTCCCGGCGCCCGCGGGAATCTCCTGGTGTCGGGCGGGCGCGCGCTGCATTCCGGAAACCCGGACTATGCCGCGCGCGGTTCGACTTCCTTATTGATCTTCGCGCCCGACTCCCGCATGGCGATCTTGAGGTCGTAACTGGCCTGCAGGTTGAGCCAGAACTGCGCAGTCGTGCCGAAATGCCGCGCCAGGCGCAAGGCCGTGTCGGGTGTGACGCTGCGGCGTTCGCGGACGATATCGTTCACGCGCGGCGCCGGGATACGCAGCGCCTGCGCCAACGCGTGAGCGGAGAGTCCGAGCGGCGCGAGGAATTCCTCCCGCAACACCTCGCCCGGGTGGACAGGGCGCATCTTGTTCATGTCAGCCTCCGTCAATGATAGTCTACGATCTCGACCTGCTCCGGCCCCGCATCGCCCGCCTACCTCACCTGCACCGTCAGCTTCGGAATGCGCCCGGTGAAGCGGGACTTGGCCTCGGCGCCGATCGCTTCGACCACGGGCGTGCCCAGGTCGATGCCGACGTCCGCGGTCTCGTCTGCCGAGAACAGGCCCGCCTGCGTGTGTTCGATCCGCCCCTCGGCGACCTGCTCGCCGTTGACCAGCAGCGTCCCCTTGCCCCCCTTGCCCGGACCGCCGCCGTCATAGTCGAGCTGGAATTCCAGGGTGGACTTGCCGGCATCGAGCTTTTTCGTTCCCGCGATGGTGGTGCGCCGCAGGCCGAGGAAGTTGTAGCCGTAGGCCGGCACGCCGTCCTTGACATACAGCGACCAGCCGCCGAAACGCCCGCCCTGGGCGATGACCGTGCCGTTCCCGCCGCCCGCCGGCACTTCGACCTCGGCTGTGATGACCGAGGAACGGTTCTTCACGTTGATGAACACGGCCTCCATCATGCCGGTCATCCCCTCTGCCAGAGCCAGCGAGGTGCGCCCGCCCATCAGGTCGGGACGTCCGACCAGCGCGGCGTCGAGCCGCTCGAACACGCGGTCGTCGATGGGCAGCACATGGTATTTCCCGGCCTCCTTCATGAACAGCGCCTGCAGTTCCGCCAGCTTCTTCGGATGCTTCGCCGCGATGTCATTGGCCAGGCTGAAGTCCGCGCGCGTGTCGTAGAGTTCCCACACGTCGTCCGCCAGCGGACGCCGCGGCTTGGCCTCCCAGGGCGCCCGGTGGATGGTACGCGCGAACCATCCGTCATGGTAGATCGCGCGGTTGCCGGCGATCTCGAAGTACTGGGTGGTGTGGCGCTCCTTGGCCTTCTCGTCTTCGAAGGAGTACACGAGGCTCTTGCCTTCCATCGGGATCTGTTTCGTGCCATTCACCGACTTGGGTTCGGGCAGGCCGGCGGCCTGCAGAATGGTCGGTGCGACGTCGATCACGTGGCTGAACTGCGAGCGTATCCCGTTCTTCGCCTTGATCCCCTTGGGCCAGTGCACCACCATGCCATTGCGGGTGCCACCGAAATCCGAGGGAACCTGCTTCATCCAGCCGAACGGCGCATCCAGCGCCACGGCCCAGCCGGCCGCCATATGCGGGTAGGTCTCCGGCCCGCCCCACTTGTCCATGAGCTTGAGCATGTCCTCGACCTTCTCCTGCACACCGTTGAAATAGGTGTACTCGTTGAACATGCCGTTCTCGCCGCCTTCGCCGCTGGTGCCGTTGTCCCCGGCGATGTAAAAGACGAGCGTATTGTCCGCCTGGCCTACGTCATCGAATGCCTTGAGCATGCGGCCGATCTCGTGATCGGTGAATTCGACATAGGCGGCGTAGACCTCGGCCTGGTGGGCGAACAAGCGCTGCTCATCGGCCGAATGCTTGTCCCAATCCTTGATTGCCGGCGGCTTCGGCGCCAGCCTGGTGCCTGCAGGCACGATGCCCATCTGGATCTGCCGCGCCAGCGTTTCTTCGCGCAGCTTGTCCCAGCCCTGGTCGAACCTGCCTTTCCACCTGGCGATCCACTCCCTGGGCACGTGGTGCGGCGCATGGGTCGCACCGGGGGCGAAATAGACGAACGCCGGCTTGTCGGGCGTCAGCGCCTTCTGGTACTTGATCCAGGCCACCGACTTGTCCGTCATGTCGGTCATGAAATGGTAATTCGGGTCGTTCGGCAGTTCGACCTGGGCGACACCGTCGAAAAGGTAGGGCGCCCACTGGTTGGTCTCGCCGCCGATGAAGCCGTAGAATTTGTCGAAGCCCTGATGCAGCGGCCAGCGGTCGAAGGGGCCGGACTCGCCGGCTTCCCAGGAGGCCGTCTCATGCCATTTGCCGAATGCTGCCGTGTTGTAGCCGTTCAGGCGCAGCATTTCCGCCACTGGAGCCGTCGCGTTGGGGATCTGCCCGGTCGCGCCCGGGAAGCCCGTGGCCATCTCGGTGATGAAGCCCATGTTGACGGTGTGATGGTTGCGGCCGGACTTGAGCGCGGCCCGGGTCGGCGAAGACAGGGCCGTAGTGTGGAAATTGTTGTAGCGCAGGCCGTCCTGCGCCAGCCGATCGAGTACTTCGGTGCGCACCGGACCGCCGAAAGTGTCGGTGACGCCAAAGCCCAGGTCGTCGATCAGGATGATCACGACATTGGGCGCGCCCGCCGGCGCCTTGACTGCGAAGCGGGGGGGCATCTTCGCATTGCGCGCGTCGAGCTGCTTGTAAGTTGGACGCTTCGGCTCGGCGAGCGGCAACATGGTCCGGTCCGGAGTCCCCTGCGCCGATGCAGCGGCGGCGCATGTCGTTGCGAGAATCGGGGTCAATGCCAGATACATCGTTGATCTTTGCATGGTCCTGCTCATTTCTCTCGCCCCCTTTTCGGAAGATGATGCGCCGCCGATCGGATTACTTGACCGTGTAGCCGCGCCCGGACATGCAGGCTGCGTAAGCGTTGTTGTAGGTCTGCGACTGCTGCGACTGCTGTGCGCTCGCCTGTTGCTGCGCACCCTTCGCCCTGGAGCGCTGCGCCACGCCGCCGACGACCGCGCCTTTTGCCGCCGCATTGCCGACGTCGTTGCCGCCTATTGCGCCGACCGCGGCGCCCGCTGCCGCGCCCCTGGCGACGCCGCCCTTTCTCTGCGGGGCAGCAGCCGGGGGCGGGCTAGCCGGATCGATGCCAGTCGATTTTTTCGCCCATGCGTAGCATTCGCCGTCGTCCTTGCTCTGCTGCGTGGCGGACTGGCCTTTGGCCGGATAGACCGAGGGATTTTGCGCCCAAGCCGCGAATGAAAGCGACAGGATGGCCGCGCCGATTGCGATTTGCGTCATGCTTTTCATGTTCGAGCTCCTTAAATTCTTGCTGCTATTGAAGAATGATTCAATACCGGTTTCGGCCTTTTCGGCCACCGCCGTGAAACAACTCACCAGCGCCAGGTCGCCCCGACCATCGGACCGCTGAGATTCACATCCTGCATGATCTTGTCCGACTTGAACTTGTAGTCGAGATAGCGGTACGTTGCGCTGAGTTCGCCCCAACCGAAAGCGTAGCCCAGACCGATGGCTGCCTGCGTGGTCTGGTCCGACTGGCCGGTGCCTACATCCAGATAGAAAGGTACGGACCATTTCCTGTCCGCACCGAAGTTGTAGCGGCCCTTCACGCCAATAATCGCATCCCAAAAGCTTTCGCTCGCCTCCAGGCTGCCGGTTCGGCTTGCGGGCGATATATTGCCCAGACTCCCGGAAATCGCCCAGTCGAGTTTCTGAGTCATGTCCAGAAGCCGCGCGCCGGCGAGCAGGTCCACCTTCAGGTCCGCATCCGTTTTCACCCGGTACTCGCCGGCGAGCGTCCAGATCCACGCCGACAAATCGAGCTTGAGGTCCGCGCTGGTGGCGGCCGGAAGTCCGATGTTGCCGATGCTGAAATCGCGCGACCCCGACTTCGTGCCGCCGAGATCGAAATACACGAGGTCGGTGAACGCGCCCCAGCGCCCGTTGTGCGCTTCGAGCGAGCCCATGAAAAAGCCGTTGATGGAGTCCAGCAGCTTGTCATTGCTGACGTTTACGCTCGAACCTCCTCCGTCCACCGGGTATTTCGACTCGCCGCTTATGCCCGGGAACCAACCGTAGAGGCTTGCGCTGTACTGCCATTTGTCCGCCTGCTGTGCCTGCGCCATCGACGGCAGCAGCGCGCCGGCGGCGAGAGCAAGGACGGCGGCCGGTATTTTGAAACGAGCACAAATCTTCATGCGAGTAATCCTTCTGGTTGGAATTGAATCGGTAATTGCAGACGCTGACGTTGCGCAACTGTATCCCATCCGTGCCGTGCGGTGTTGCGCATCAAAAATCGGGATCCGGAAACGTCGGCTCCCGGCCTTCGGTGAAGGCGCGGATGCCCTCGACTCGATCGGGATGGACTACCGAGCGCCAGTGCTCTTCCATCATCATCGCGACTGCCTGCTCCACAGGCTCGCCTTGTCCCATTTGAACCGCGCGCTTGACCGACTGTACCGCCGTCGGCGAGTTGTTCGCGATCTTCTCCGCGATGCTGAGCACTCCAGCCATCAACTCGGCGCTGGGATAAATTTGGTTCACCATGCCAAGCCGGTGTGCCTCTTGGGCTGTGATGGCTTCTCCCGTCATCAGCATCTGCATGGCCTTCCCCGGAGTCAGGACGCGCGGAAGGAAGACCGGCCCGCCGCCGCCTGCACTCAAGCCAACCATCGCTTCAGGCTGGCCGAAGACGGCATCTTCGGACGCGAAGATGAAGTCCGTGCTGATGGCGATCTCGCAGCCGCCGCCGTAGGCCATCCCGTGGACTGCCGCGATAATCGGCCTGCGCAACTGGCGCAGCGTGTAAAGGACGCGATCGAACACCAGACGCTGGCGCATCCATTGCTCCTTAGTCATCTCCTTGCGTTGATACAGGTCGCCGCCGACGGAGAAAGCGCGGTCGCCGGCCCCAGTGATGATGGCGACGCGCACGGATGAACGGGCCGCAATGGTCTCTAGGATCTCGATCAGTTGCGCCGCCAGTTCCGTCGTGATCGCGTTGTCGGCATGCGGCCGATTGAGGGTGATGATGGCCACGCGTCCGCCCAAAACGTACTCGACGAGCACAAGTTGTTCAGGCTCCGCAACGTCAAGCGGCTTGCGGTAGCCGAGTTGCTGCATGCGTGTATCGGTATGGTCAGTAATGTTTGTTCTCCTATGGTTTGATTCGGACCCGTCGTCCTTTCGAGATATACAGCGCTCAGCGCCATGTCACGTCGACGGGCTTCCTCCCACTACCCAATCCGCCCCGCCGACGCCAGGGCCGCAGCCGCGCTGGGAAGTTTCGACTTGGTGGTCTTCTTCCACTGCTCTTCCAGCAATTCGCGCGCGGCCTGCTCGAGGAACTCCGGCGCGGCCCATTTATGCACATCGAAGTCATTCTTGATGTAGCCGTGTTTCAGCATGAAGTTCTTGCCAATCTCGACGGCGGCCAGGTTCAGAAGTGACAGGTTCGGCACAAGGTCCACGTCCCGGATGCCTTGGTAGGTGTGCTCGATGTCGCGGTAGAAGGTTTGCTGGTCGAGAATTTCCGCCGCGGCGCGCTTGTTCTCATTGGCCCAGCGACCGGCCCGGATCATGCCCTTCATGAACGTGACGGCGAGTTCGGGGTGCTCCTTGGCCATGACGTCTGTACACGTGATGGCCGCGGGAATGTTGGCCACCTGCAGGCGCCAGTCCGGATAGCGGGAGAGGTCTTCGATCGCCGCGAACTTGCCCGTCGCCTCGGAGACCTGCTGGAGCGGCTTGGTCTGCATGTACATCGCATCGATGATTCCCTCTTCCAGCGCGGTCTCCAACGGACGGAAGGCCAGGTCGCGCTTGTGGTCGCGCTTCAGCCACAGATCAATCGAGAGCTCCATGGTCGCGACCATCATCTCCGGTAAGTTGTACCAGTCGTCCGCATAGGGAAACTCGACGAGTTGGATGTCGCCCATGGTCATGCCGTTCATGCGGAGCATGAGCTCGATACCCTGATGCTCCTGAATGCGCCACCAATCGTTCTTGATCTTGTTCATGCTCTTCGAAATGCCGATCTTCTTGCCTTCCAAATCGGCCATCCGGTAGATATCGTCCTTGGCACGCACCATCATCACACCGCCTTCGGCCGGCATCTGCGTGACGCCCAGGAGCCGGGTGCGGCGGATGTCTGCGTGCACTTCGATGGGCGGGAACAGCCCACCAAAGCGGATGAGGTTTTCCTGGTTGTGGATGTAGTGCGGATACCAGTCGGTCAGAGGGGTTGAGCGCATGTAGGCAAACTTTACACCGATTTTCTTATACTCTTTCTTGGTCAGGCCCAGCCCCTCGTCCACATTGGACGCGGAGACTAGCGGACAGTTGGTGTAGTACACCTCTTTCCAGTTCAATGGAACGGTGCTCAATTTCGTATTCTTCAACGTTGTCTCTTTCACTTTTGGTTCAGCCATGATGTTGTATCTCCTTTCAAGGAATTACGCGTCACCGGACCGGCGGTGATGCCCGTTTCTTGAATCAAGCCCAGTCGCTCGGGTTTAAGGTTTGCGTGTCGTTCAAGGTTTCCTGTCCACTGCGCTCGAATCAGGTCCCGCAGCCGCGCTTCCTGCAGACTGGCGAAAGGCCTCGGCCGCGTGCCGGTTGGTCGGGTAGAACCGGTCCGCATCGATCAGTTCCATCAGGTCGTAGCGCTCGAGCCACGCGCGGAAGGACCGGTCGGCGCGGCTGACGGCGAAGCTGATGTTCCGCTTCTTCAGCAGGGTGATGGCCTGATGCAGCACCCCCGCACCGGTCGTGTCCACGTCCACCATCGCCTGCGCATCCAGCACGAACCAGCGCACAGGGGGGCTCGCCTGAGTGACCAGGCGCTCGACCTCGTCAAGGAACAGGGTCGCGTTGGCGAAGTAGAGCGGCGCGCCGAAGCGGTACACCAACAGGCCGGAAGTAGCGAAGGCCTGCGCGTCAGCCATGGGGAGGAAGTGGCTGCCGTCTGGCGCTTCCACGAGCGCCGCGGTGTCCGGACGCGACGCGCGCCGGATCACATCGATGACCGAAAGGAGAAAGGCGATCATGACCGCGCGCAAGGGGCCCAGGGCCAGCACGCTCAGCAGGCAGACCGCGGCGATCCAGAATTCCGAGCGGCGCATGCGCCACAGCTCGCGGAACTCGTGGACCTCGATCAATGACAGCACCGCATTGGCGACAATCCCGGCCAGGGCCGCATTCGGCAGGTAGGCCAGCAGGTCTGTGAAGAAGAGCATTACCAGGGCAATGGTCCCGGCCGCCACCAGGCTGGGCAACTGGCTGCGCGCGCCCGCGCCATCCATCGCCGCGGAGCGCGACGGGCTGTTGCCGGTGAGCAGGGAACCGGTGAAGCCGGCGGCCAGGTTGGCCGCGCCGTAAGCGAACAACATCTGGTCGCCGTCGGCCTTGTAGCCATACTTGTTGCTGTAGCTGCGCACCACCAGCAGGCCTTCGCACAGGAGTATGGCCACGATGGCCAAGGCGCCCGGCAGCAGCCGCAGGTAGTCGGCCAGCGGGATCGCGGGCAGGGTCAAGGCCGGGAGCCCAGAGGGGATCGCATTGCCGAGCACGGCGACACCCTTGGCCGGGAGCTCGAGCACTGCGACGATGCTCGTCAGCAGCACCAGGGCCACCAGCGCACCGGGAATTTTCGGCGCATAGCGCTTCATCAGGCGGACGATCAGGAAGGCGCTTACCCCGACCGCCACCGAGTAGAGGTTCGCTTGCGGAACCGAGTGGATCAGTGCCAGAACCTCCACGAAGTAGCCCTCGGTGGTCACCGAGGTCGCCAAGGTCTCGTGGAGATGCTCTGCCGCCGCGAACAGGCCCGACGAGGCGTCGCTCGCGTGGGGAGCGGCGAGGACTTTGCGGACCTGGTTGGTGAACACTTCGACGCCGAGCCCGGTGATGAAGCCCGCCATCACGGCGCGCGAGAGGAAGTTGGCGAGGAAGGCCAGCCGGAAGACCCAGAAGATGAAAAACAGCAAGGCGCAGAGCACAGCCAGTGCCAGGGCATACTGCAGGCGCAGCGGATCCCCGGGCGCGGCGAAGGCGACGAGCGTGGCCCCGACTAAAGTGGCCATGGATGCGTCGGGGCTGGTCACCAGATGGCGCGAGCTCGCCAGCAGGGCAAACACCAGCAGCGGGATGATGGCCGCGTAGAGACCGGCGGCGGGGGGCAGGCCCGCCACCTGCGCGTAGCCGATGTTCAGCGGGATCATCAGGGCGGCCAGCGTGACGCCCGCCGAGACCTCCCGCGGGACGTCGGCCAGGGTGATCCCCTGCAGGCCCGCGAACGGGCGCGGCCAGCGGATCCTGGAGAGAATGGAGTTGTTCATAATTTTGGAAACAGGAAAATGACCGCGAAGCGGAGTCCCCAATTCGAGCCATGGTCGGGCTTGTCCGCGTAATAGCGTGCGCCCACGGTCAAGGCGACGGGTTGTTCGCCGAATTTCATGACCTGCTGAACCATGAAGTTCACGGGCACCGTCCACTGCTCGTTGGTCCAGTCGTAGGTGGACTCGGTGTTCATGGTGAAGGTGGTGGACGTTTTGGTCGTGTAGGAGACAAATGGCTGGAGATAGGTGGCGCTGACATCCGCACGCGCGCTGTTGCCGGCAAAGGACCAGATGTGATTGGCGAGTGCGCCGTAGGTCCAACCGTCCTGTTGTTTGAGCGCCACCACGGTCGGTCCCGCACCCCATTTCTCGCCGCCCAGCAATTCATTGGTGGCGGTCGGCAGCAACATGGCCGGCCCGGCACTCCAGATCCAACCGCTCTCCGTCGGCTTGGCGGGCGAAAGAAAGAAACTTTGTACAGTATCGGCCAGGCCGGATTGGCTGGATGTGCCGGACATGTCCTTTTGGTAAACCAAAGGCAGAACTGTGCGCGAAATGAGGAGCCAGTCCTCGTTCAGCGTGAAGGGAATGATCGGCTGCAGGTTCAGCTTGAATTGAGAGCCATTGCCAGCCGGGCCCCCACCAGAATCGATATTGTTCTGGAAGGGCACGCTAATGAGAGCACCGATGGGATTAGCGAGGGTCTTGGCCAAATCGGCGGAGCTAATTCCCTTGCCGCCCGTATCGGTGGCAGTCGCGTTCGCGGGCGCTTGGGCCAACGGACGCTCGGAATCCGGTCCGGATTCGGCCCGGACGGCCGACACCAACAGTGCACAGGCGAGCGCCAGAAGTCTAAATCGGGATTTCATATCACTGCTCGTGGATTGCCGTTTCATTTGCACCTTCCACACGGGTCTTGACGGCACGGGAGCCGAGGAATTTCGCCAAAGCAACCCAGGTGATCAACGGCACGGGGACCGCCAGCAGGATCATCGCCAGCAAGCGCGGGTCGAGGTCGGGAAAGGCGGTGATAGCCACAAACATGGCTCCGCCATTCCGTGTGCATACTCCCAGTGCCATGGCACTTCGCTGTGCCTGATTCAGGCCGAAACCGAAGTAATAAGACACCAGCGCCATTCCGAGGATGAACAAGACTTGTGCGGCAATGGCGTAGCTACCCAGGGCGCTGATGAGTTCGCGGCCGTATAACACCACAACGAATGCGAGCAGGAGCAAGGTGGAGATTCCTGAAATGCGCTTGAACACCGGCAAGAGCTTGTCGGCCACGCGTGCGGCGTAAACCCTCACGGCAACGCCGATCACCAGCGGCAGCAGCACGGTCAGGAGGAGCGGTTTCGCGAGCGCCCAGCTGCTCACCGACAGTCCCGGGATCAGCAGCGGCGCCAGCAAGGGCATCAACACGACGGTGCCGACCATCGCCAGCGGCATGAGTGCGGCAGCGAAGGACATCTCGGCATGGGCCATTCTCACGAACAACGGCAACGCCGGCGCGGTCGGCGCCAGGCCGAAGATGAGCAACCCGATGGCGTAGGGCTCCGCCATCGGAAGAATTCGTGTGAGCAGATAGGCGAAGGCCGGTCCGACCACCCAGCTCCACCAGAGGGCCAGCAATACCAGCCGGGCACTGCGCAACGACTTGATTGTTTCGCGCAGGTTGAGTTCGAGGCCCATGGATCCCAGGTTCGCCACGCAGTAGATCACGATGACAATACTGAGGGCTTGCTGCATGGTCATGGCCGGTCTCCTGTATCGGCTGTGCCGGCCTGTTTGGCGAATAGTTTGGCTCCGATGGCTGCGAGAACAACGGACCACAAGGTCCACATGATCACCATCACCACGATGCGCGGGTCCGCGTCCGGAATGGCAAGCGCCGCCGCCAGCACCGCGGCGATGTTGCGCGTGCCCATCCCCAGCGCCATGACGCTGCGCTGATTCTGTTTCATGCCGAAGCCGAAGCGATAGGTGATCAGTGCCATCCCGACCATGAACAAAGTCATCGAAAGCAGTGCAAAGCTGCCCGCCGTGTTGAGCATCCCGCGGCCGTAGAGCACCAGGCACGACGCGATCGTCAGCAATGTGGAGAGCAGGGCCAGCCCCTTGACCGCCGGGAAAATCTTGCTTGCCCCCTTGTCGGCGTAATGCCGGATTGCCGCTCCGATGATCAGCGGCAACAGGATGGTCAGCAGCAGCGGTTTGGCGAGCGCCGAGGTGCTGATCGTCACCCCCTTGATCAACAGGGGCGCCATCAAGGGCATCAGCACCACCGTGCCGACCATCACCAGCGGTACGAAGGCTCCCGCGAAGCCCATGTCGCCGCGGGCCTTTTCCACCATCAGCTGCAGGAACGGCGCGCAGGGCGCCAGGCTGCAGAGGAACACCACGACCACGTAGGGCTCCGCCAGCGGAACGATCCGGGTGATCAGATAGCCGACCGCCGGCCCCAGCACCCAGCCCCAGACGAAGATCAGCGCCAGCGATTTCTTGTTCCGCAATGCCACGACGACTTCGGGCACTTTGACCTGGAGGCCCATGGCCGCCAGGTTCGAGACGGTGAAGACAAACACCAATGGACCGAATGTGGTTTGAAGAAACTGCATGACCGTGTTCATAGACTGCGTCCCCTCAAGTCGATCGACATTTTCAACATTTCAGTCTTGCCTGGCGCGTGGGCTAACGCAGCGGCTGCGCTAACCGGCCGACGGAGTTGTCCGGCTAGGCGGTGATTTCCTCGATGATGATTTTCTCGGGATCGAACTGGTAGACCCAGGGGGCCGAGTTCTTCCAACCGTTTTTCATCCTCTTTCCGCAATACACACTGTCCGGATCCGTCACCAGGTCGCCTTCCACTCCGTCGACGATGTTGTAGGCGTTCTTGAAGCCCGCGGCCGCGAGCATGTTGACCGCGATGGCGCTGCGCCCCCCGGAGCGGCACGTGACCAGCAGCGTGTCGGTCGGCTTCGCGACCTTCTTGACGTCGGCGACAAAGTGCGCGTTCATCTTCACCGCGTGTTCGAACTTGCCGCTCTTGCGATGGTAGGTGATGAACGCCACGGGAATGTTCCAGGCCATCTCCGGGTGACCGACAAACGCGTATTCCTCGGGGACGCGCACATCGATGACCTTCGCCGAGTTCGGCGCGGCGCGCCACATCTCGTAGGCCTCCCTCGCCGTCACGTAGAGCCCCAGCGCCGTCTGCTTTTCCTTGGGAAGATTCGATTTCGGTTTAGTCATGTTCAGTTCCTCCGTTCATCGTATTTGTGACTTTGCTCTAGACGGGCAGCGCTGCCGCCCAGCCTGTTGCCAACCCTGTTCGTTGCGCCGCAGGCGCCGACCTGGACGACCGCTGTGCCCGGAGAACCGCGTCATTGCTGGCTTTCCGGGCAATGATCGCGGCGCAACAAGTCGGCTGCCGAGCATCATGCCGCAGGCCTTTACTTGGCCTTTGCCGCCGGCTTCGGCGCCGCTTCGACAGACAGCGCAAGCGCTTCGGTGTAGGTCACCTCGACCTGGTCGCCCTTCTTCACGACCTTGAACTGATCGGGGTTTTGCACGTCAAGCGTCACGACATTGCCCCTGGGCCCCTTGAGCGTGATGGTGCTGTTCTTCTTGTCGACGGCGGTGACCGTGGCGATCGCGGTGACCTCACGCGCGCCGGCGACTGCCGGGCGCTCGCCGGGTTTCGCCTTCGCGGCCTCCTCGCGCACGGTCGGCTGGCCGGCGCTGGTCTTGACCTTCTGCAGTTCGAGCGTGAGCGCCTGGGCGTAGCGTACGAAGAGATAGTCGCCGACCTTGATCTGATCGAAGTTCTTGACTTCGGCCGACGCGACGATATCCACCACGTCGCCCTTCGGCGGCTTCAGCGACACCGTGCGCGTCGCCTTGTCGATGGCGACCACTTGCGCGGAGATTTCCACCGCGCGCACGGCGACCGCCTTGCCCGGCTCGCTCGCGACGACAGCGCCCCCTTTCACGTCGGGCTTCTGCGCCAGCGCGGCCGCAGCAAATGTCATTGCGCTCAGCGCGAGCGCGAGTGTTCCGGCGGTTTTGAGCAAAGACTGTTTCATGCGATTTCTCCAATTGAAAAATTAAGGGTTGATGTCGTGTCGAGCCGGGTGCGCCGGTCGCTGTGCTTGCACAAATCGCCCCGGTCCCAAACCCGTAGTCATCTTGCGCCGGCGGCTTCTGCAATGCGGCCAAAGGCTTCGTCGATGATCGCCTGCAAGCGCTGGACCACCTCATCGGACGGCGTCTTGTAATCGTCCAGTTCGTACACCTTGCCCAGGTGTTCGTACTTGCCCAGGCCGAAGCGGTGATACGGCAACAGCTCGTAGTCGATCACGTTCTTGTGCGGGCGGATGAAAGCGAGCACCGCGCGGATGTGCTCCTCGTCGGCGTTCACGCCGGGGATCAGCGGCGTGCGCGCGATGAAGTCGATGTCGGGAAACGTCTCGTACGCTTTCTTGAAGTTCGCCAGGATGCGCTCGTTGCCCACGCCGGTCCACTTCTTGTGCCGCTCGGGAATCGTCAGCTTGTGGTCGTGCAGCACCGTATCGACGTGGGGCAGCACCTTTTCCACGAAGGACCAGGGAACATTGCACGCGGTTTCGATCGCCGTATTGAAACCGCGCTCGTGCGCTCCCGCAAGCAACGCCGCACTGAAGTCCGGTTGCAGCAGACACTCGCCGCCACTCAGCGTCATGCCGCCGCCGCTATTGCGATAGAAGGAGCTGTCCTTCTCCACCTCGTCCAGCACCTCATCTACCGTCATCGTCTTGCCGAACATGGAGAGCGCGCCTGTCGGACAAAGCGCTACAGTTGCGTCGTCGCAGTCGCCGGCGAGGTCCCAGTTGACTCTGACTTTGTCATCCTCGCCCTCGACCACGTAGAACGCGCCGTCCGGGAACGGAGGCTGCAGACACAGTCCGCAGGCCTTCTTGCCGGTGCAGGTTCTGGGGTCGTAGGACAGTTCCGGGTTCTT
This sequence comes from Burkholderiales bacterium, assembly GCA_014860355.1. Taxonomy (GTDB): domain Bacteria; phylum Pseudomonadota; class Gammaproteobacteria; order Burkholderiales; family SG8-39; genus 2-12-FULL-64-23. The sequence continues at coordinate 20,378 of JACZJV010000072.1, forward strand.
GCGGATGCTTTCCGGATTGCCGCACCATTTGCAGCGCAGCGAGCAGCCCTTGAGGAAAACGTTGGTGCGGATGCCGGGGCCGTCATGGCTGCAATAGCGCTGGATGTTCAGGACCCTTCCGGTTGGAGCGGCAGGTTTGTTGGATTGGCTCATGACTGCTCCCTCCCCAGACAGATGCCGAGGGAGCGGGCGGTCTGGATGAATTCGCTGTCCGCAGGCACGGTTCTGACTTTGTTGATCGCCTGCGCCAGCGGCACGAATTTGATGTCCGGCGGAACGAAGGCCACCATCACCCCGCTGTTGCCGGCGTTCAGTGCCCGTATCGCGCCCGCTCCGTACGCCAGTCCGAGCTGGCGGTCGACGGCGGTAGCCACGCCTCCTCTGGTCCAGGGGCCCAACACGAGGGGAAAGGTTTCCTCGGCGATCAGCAACTGCAGCCGGTTCGCCACGGTCTCGGCGGCCTGACCCGATCGCTGAATGACGTGCTCACTGGCTTCGCCTGTCGCCAGCGGCGACAGCGACGCCTTGAGAGCATGCTCCGCTGGCTTATCGGCCCGGGCTTGAGCTGTCTCGACCAGCTTCGCCCCTTCGGCAACCACCACCAGCCCGTACGGGCGCCTGCCTGTCACTCTTTGCTTCAAGCTCGCCGCCAGCGCCTGCAGATCGCAGGGGATCTCTGGTATCAGCACCGCGTCGGCACACGCGGCGATGCCGGCCTGCAGCGCCAGCCATCCTGCCTGCGCACCCAGGACCTCCACCACCGCGATCTTCCGCGCCGACTGGGCCGACTGACGCGCCTTGTCGAGCATTTCGATGGTAAAGCTGAGCGCGCTGTTGAAGCCGAAGGACACCAGGGTCGCGGCCACATCGTTCTCGATCGCACGCGGAATGCACACAGCATTGAGTCCTTTGCGCTGCAGCTTGTAGAGGATGCTCAGCCCCTGGCCGCCGAAGACTGAAATCAGGGCGTCGATTTCTTCCACCTTGAGCCTTTGCAACAACGCATCGGACATGTCCACTTCCTCGACCATGCCGTCTGCGTCGACCGTGCGGACATGAAACGGGTCCACGCGGCTTGATTGGCCGAGCACGCCTGCGCCCGCCGGATCGAGGTTGTCGATCAACCGGGGGCCGAGGCTCAGCAGCCCGCCGTCGGGGTAGCGTTCCGGATGCAGCAAGCCGTCGAACCCATCCCGGATTCCGACCAGCTCCCATCCCAGTTTGCCCGCCGCCAGGGCCGCGCCCATGACGGCGGCGTTGATGCCCGGGACGAAGCCGGCGCCCACATTGATGGCAATGCGCTTGGGAGAACTGCTTTGACCTATGTCTGTACTCACAACTAATTCTCCTCAATTAAGACATGACGATCGCCATGCCTCACTTGTAACTTCTCAAAATTAATGGGGTCCGAAACTCTGCAAGGTCCGTTCGATGACCTCGTTCTGCACCCCCGGAGCCAGTTTGGTGAAGAACGCGCTGAAACCGGCCACCCGCACCACGAGGTCGCGGTATTTTTCCGGGTGCTTCTGTGCGTCCCTGAGGATATTGGTATCCAGGACGTTGAACTGGACGTGATAACCATCGTTATCAAACAGGGTCTTGACCAGATTCAGCACGTTGTCCCGGCCCTTGCGTGTCTTGAGCTGATCCGGCGGGAGTTTCACGTTCATATGTGTGGCGGTGTACTTGATGGCATCCTGAGCCTTGGCCGCGGACATCACCAAAGCGGTAGGACCGTTGACATCGGTGCCCGGCATGGCCGACAGACTTCCATCGGTGAGTGCAACGCCGGCATATTTACCGTTGGGCAAGGCGCCCGTCACCATCCCCATCAAGTTGTGGATGCTCTTGGTATAGGCATCGGGCGCTGATTTGATGTCCTTGCTGAGATAGTTGCCACCGCCGTCCACATCGTTGAAAGCCGTGAGTATGCTTTCGTACACCCTGTGCGCCATCCTGTTCATTTCAGGGATGTCGTTGCCGTGCTTGGGCGCCTCATAGCACAACTTCCTGACCTTCTCATATTCGCCCTCAAAGTTTGCGGCCAGTGCTTTCTTGAGTTCGGCCATGGTGATCTTCTTGTCGTCATAGACCAATTTCTTCACCGCCATGAGACAGTTGGCCGCGTCAATGCCACCCACAACGATCTGGGCACAGGTGTAGTAATTGGCTCCGCCATTCCACACCTCGGTGCCGGTTTCAATGCAGCCCCCGGTCAGGAGCGAGCGCCAGGTAACCGGGAGGAAGTCAGCGCACAACATGCTGGCGATCCAGGCACCCCGGCGCAGGACCTTCTCATTGAAATTGATCTGCTTTTGGAATGCCGCGTACAGTTCTTCGAAGGTCTTGAAGGACTCTGGATCACCGGTTTTGGGTCCGACCTGCTGCTTGGTGCGAGGATCGAAACCATTGTTCATGGTCAACTCGATCACCTTGCCCAGGTTGGGTTGCCCTTCCACCGGGTGACCGGTTTCGTAGGGAATGTAGGAGCCCACACAGGCGCCGATACAGGTGCGTCTGGCCTTTTCCAAGGTGATGCCCTTCTTGGAGTCACCGAACATATGCAGGGCGCGTTTCATCATCACGTCGCCATTGACGAACTGCGGCATGCCGATACCGGTGCCGATGACATCCAGGACCTTTTCCAGGAATTTGCCACTCATCCTCTCCGTGTAGATGCATGACAGCGGAGGCTGTGGCAGATGAAGATAGTTAGCCGCATCGAGGACCAGGTAGTCCATTTCTGCGGTGGCATCCTCCCCATCCTCGGTAAAACCTCCGAGCGAGATGCTCTGACCCAAGTCGGCGGAATTCGACAAGGCGACTTTCTCTCCAAAGTAATAACCGATTTCGTTCAGTTTGATGAATAGGTTCTCGAGCATGAACGTCGCTTCTTCCGCACCAACCAGGCCCGCCGCCTTGTCCGCCTGATAGTAGGGCTCGAGGTTCTGGCCCAGATAGGCTTCGGAATAGCCGCAGCCCACCTGCTCGAGTTCCGCGCAGATGTGACAGAAGAAGTGGCATTGGATCGCCTCTCTCAGGTTGCGGGCCGGATGCTCGGGCACCCATTCGCAGGTCTCGGCAATGGCAATCAGCTCCGCCTTGCGGCTTGCGTTCTTCTCCTTGGCCGCCATTTGCCGGGCCAGCTCGGCATAGCGATGAGCCAGGCGGATAATCGCCCGCATCGTGATGAGAGATGCCTCATAGAAGTAGAGCTTGCTGGCATTGGGCAAGCGCATGTCGAGGGCCGCCTGACGTTCCTCGACCTCCTTGATCATGGCGGCCAACCCATGGTTGTAAATCCTGGGATAGTTCAGGTTGCCGCCGCCACCCGGCCAGTCAAAAAAGCTGACGACGTTGCCGGATGTATAGGAAGGGACCGGATCAAAACCATACTTCTTCTGGAATATCTCCAGCGTGCGGGGCTTCAGCGCGCGCTTTTCCCAGTAATCGAGAGCCCACTGATTTACCCTCTTGTCCTCCGGGTCCGTGCACTTCTCAACGGTATTGTCGTCCTTCATCCAATCGATGTTCCATTCCGGATAGGTGTAGATGCCGTTGACGGTGCTGGCCATGCTGCCGACGAAGAGGTTGTCGTCGATATAGAGCTTTTTCCGATCAAACAGGGTGGCCATGAACTTGGCTCGACGCATGATGTTCTGGTCGCCTTGAGTAGCCGCGTAGACCTCTTCCATGATCCTGATCCGCTCGAAATCAACCTCGGCAGGCGTGCTCCTGAGTTGTTCTTTCAGCCGATCGATCCGGCCCTTGTCCACCTTGACCCGTGCTGTGGAAGTCTTCGCTTTTGCCGTGTTCATATTGCTTTCTCCTTTCGTTCCGAATGCTTGAAGTAGTTCGCCTAGTTTTTGATGCGCACCACATGAGCGCCGATTACGGTGCTTGCTTGAAGTACAGGCCCGGTCGCCTGCATAAAATCCGAATTCTCATGTTGGTAACTTGTCGTCGTTCAAAGCGCCTGCGCTGCGGCAGCCGCGAACGGCATCGACTGCCGAGAGCAGCTCGGTCGCGATCGCGCGCTTGAGCACGAAGACGTCGGCACCGGCGTCCAGCGCGGCTTTGCGCACGCTCTGCTCGTCGTGGACGCTCAACGCGATCACCTTGAGCTCCGGGCACCGTCTCTTCAATGCCGTAAGCCAGCCAAGACCGCTGTCCCGGGCGAGCGACAGATCCACCACCGCCACATCGGGCTGGAGCCGGCCGGCTCCCTCGAGCAGCGACGCCTCATCGGCCACCATGACCACAGTTCCGAACGCCGTCGCGAGCAGCCCGCGCACGCCTTCCGTCAGACCGTGGTGGCGGTCCGCCAGCAGTACACAACTCAGAGGGTTCTTTGACACGCACTTCCTTTTCCGCGACCGCGTGCGCCGCGCTGCCTGTCGGCACCCGGCTTGTAACGCAGATTAGGCTGGGTTCGGAGCGCTGTGACCTAGGGATATTACGGGGCTGGCCGCTGGGAAATTACGAGGGTCCCAGGTTGCGGAACCCGGAGCCGGCAGCCGCGGGGCAAGACGGCGGGCCGAAGGACTAACAGGCCACGATGGCGGAATGACGTGGTTGAAGTTGATGCGCATCCATTGCGGCCTGTTGTCAGGCTACGCTGCGCTCGATTGTCCCCTGCCGCGGCTTGATGCGCGCAGGTGTCACGTTCAGCGCGCGCGGCGGAAGGAGTGCTAAAGCCCGTTGGCGCGGTGTACGAACTCGCCGCCGGAAGGGTGCGCTTTCCCGATCAACGCGCCGCCCTGCCGAATTCCTGTCAGGCGGGGCAACACTACGGCAAGCGCGCGCGATGCGGCATGCGAGATGCACGCCGTGATCTTCTACTTACCGGAAATACAGGCGACACTCTACTCGAGCGGGTGCCGCCAGCGCAGGCCGCTGAAGCGGCTGAAGTCCCTGTCGGTCGTGATCCACTCGCATCCGGATTCGATCGCCATCGCCGCAAGATACGCGTCCGGCACGAGGTTTCCTTTCGCGCCGATTTCCACGCACAGGCGGCGAAACAGCTCCCAGTGGCGCGTGCCCGGCTCCACGCGCACGCGGTTCGCGAAGCTGGCCGGCAAACGCGAGCGCGTCGGCGAGCGGGCTCGGCTTGTTGAAGACCTTCGCGTGAGTTACGACGCGGACGAACCCGCTTAATACGAGCGCGGAAATGCCATACGTCCCGTCGCCATTGATCACGCTTTCGAGCCAATTGCGGTATGCGGTGTGATTCGCCACGTCTTCCCGGTGCGCATAGACCAGGACATTGACGGCGGGGAGGATCAGCTCACGACTCCATGTGTTCCAGGAGGGACGCGGTGTCGCCAAGGTCCACGCCGGGCCGCACGCCGTTGCCCTTCACGGTGCGAAGGCGAACCGGATTGCGTTTGCCCGGCGCCCGGCGACGCGCGAGGGCCTCGCGCAGCGCATCCGCCAGCACTGCGGTCAGCGTTTGCCCGGACTCGGCGGCATATTCCTTGGCCTCCGCGAGCAGGCGTTCATCGAGGCGTACAGTGGTGCGCATGCATCAAACCATACCGACTGCGCATCAATACGTCAATCTGCAACCGGCAGTAGCGATTGGGTGTGCTGTTAGCCCCAAGTAGTAATGTCCCCTCTTAACCAAGTAGAAATGTCCCCTTGGCTACACAAGGGGGCATGCTATGGACGGGGACATCCGAATGAGCAAGAAGGAGCTGTCGCGGCTTGAAGTGGTGCAGGCGGTAGTAGGCTCAAAGCTGACGCAGATGGAAGCGGCGGGACGACTGAAGCTCTCGGTGCGGCAGGTCAAACGGCTTTGCCGGAGCTATCGAGAGGATGGCGCCGCTGGTCTGGTATCGAAGCGGCGTGGACAACCGAGTAATCACCGGATTGGGGATGTGGAGCGAGCCCACGTGATCGAACTGATCAAGGCGCGCTACGAAGGTTTTGGTCCGACGCTGGCGGCGGAGTATTTATGGGAGGAAGACGGCAACCGGCATTGCGTGGAAACGCTGCGCAGGTGGATGAAGGAAGCCGGGCTGTGGTCAGTCAAGCGCAAGGGCCGGCGCTCGGTTCATGGTTTGCGCGAGCGACGCGCGCGCTTTGGCGAATTGGTTCAGATCGACGGCAGCCCACATGATTGGTTCGAAGGCCGTGGGCCACGGTGCACACTGATAGGCTTTATCGACGATGCGACGGGGAAGATCGTCTACGCGCGGTTTGTGCCGGTGGAGTCGAGTCTGGCCTACCTGGATGCACTCCATGCCTATGTGTACAAGCATGGACGGCCTGTGGCCTTGTATAGCGATCGGCACGGCATTTTCACCAAGCACGATCCGGAAGATCCGGCGCCGACCCAGTTCGAGCGGGCGGTCAAACAACTTGGGATCGAAAGCATCCTGGCCAACAGTCCGCAAGCCAAGGGGCGGATCGAGCGTCTTTTCGAGACCCTGCAGGATCGCTGGGTGAAAGCCATGCGCCTGGCCGGTATCAGCGACAGGGACGCGGCCAATGGCTGGCTGCCGGCAGCGATTGCTCGCCACAACGCGCGTTTCGCGGTGGCGCCACGCCACGTCGAGGATGCCCATGCCACCGTCGATCAATCGCCTGCAACCTTGCAGCGAATCTGCTCGCTGCAGTACGTGCGAACGCTCTCCAACGCACTGTCTTGTCAATTTGCCGGCAGGCTGTACCAGATCCAGACAGGGGGCGAGCCGCGCTACGGTCTGCAGGGCAAGAAGATCACGGTCTGCCAGGCCTCCGATGGAATGCTGACGCTGCTAAACGGGGACGAGGTGCTGCCCTATCGGGTCTTTGATCGGCATGCCCAGTTGGCCGAATCGCGGATCGCCGACGACAAGACGCTCAATGCCAAAGTGGATGCCGCGCTCACCCGAATGCGTACGCCCAAGTACAAGCCCTCGCCAGAACACCCTTGGAAGCGCACTTCCATCAAAGCGCAGGTCGTCTCAAGGGCTGCCCGATCGGGCAGCCCTTGAGACGACCGTCAAACCTCCCGTAGCATCATCGGAAGGGGACATTTCTACATGGCAGAGAATGGGGACATCTCTACTTTGGTTTGACAAGCGATTGGGTGTGCTTGACAAACGTATATACAATTGTGTAGCCTCCAATCATGGATGTAAGCGTTGCCGGATTCGATTGGGATGCGGGCAACCGAGCAAAGTGCGCGAAGCACGGCGTGTCGATTGTCGAAGTTGAGGGGCTATTCAGCAGGCCGTTGCTCATCCTTCCAGATGAGTCGCACTCAAAGAGCGAGGAGCGCCTTCGCGCGATCGGCAAGACCGCGAGCGGCCGGTCCGTGTTCCTGGTCTTCACGATTCGCATGCGCGCCGGCAAACGGGTTATTCGGGCGGTCAGCGCGCGTTATATGCACAGAAAGGAAGTGAGACATTATGAAAAAGAAAATCCCGACGTTCAAGACCGATGAAGAAGCCGAGCGGTTTGTCGATACGGCTGATCTGTCGAAATACGATCTTTCCGGCTTGAAACCGGTAAGGTTCGAATTCGAGAAAAAGAGTGCGCAACTGAACATGCGCGTGCCGCTGGCGCTGCTCGATGCCGTGAAGAAGCGTTCTGCGCTGCGCGGTATCCCCTACACCCGGTTTATTCGCGAGGCCGTGGAGTCGGCGCTGTCTCGTCCTGAAAAAACGAGATGAGCGCGAGGGCGGGCTAGCCTGATTGGGGCGGCGGTCCGGAGAGTCAGAGCTCGACCAGGCCGTGCTTGATGGCGAAGTGGATCAGCTCGCTGTTGCTGTGCAGGCCCAGGGTCTCCATCATCTGATACTTGTGGAATTCCACCGTCCGGGCCGAAATCGAGAGCCTGGCGGCGATCTCTTTCGCCGCGTGCCCTTCCGCCAGGAGCTGCAGGACCTCACGTTGCCGCGGCGTGATCGAAGCGAGCGCATCGCCGGCCTGTCCCGGCCCCTGCTTCATGGACTCCAACACTTCCGTCGCGAGCTGCGGCGTAAGGTAGGTCTTGCCTTCGAGCGCAGCGCGCAGGGCGGAGATCAACTCGGCCGGCGCCGAGTGCTTGAGCACGAAGCCCGAGGCCCCGGCGTCGAGCGCGCGCCGCGCGAAGCTCGCGTCCCGGTGCATGGTGAGAAACACCACAGGCACGCGATCGCCGCCTTGGCGCAACTGCACCAGGGCGTCGATGCCGTTTAGCTGGGGCATGGTGACATCGGCGACGATCACGTCCGGCCGCAGCCGCCCGGCCGCTTCGACCAGGGCGCGTCCGTCCTCCACTACGCCCACCAGCTCGAAATCCGGCGCGAGCAGGCTTTTCAGCGCCTCGGCCACCAATAGATGATCGTCGGCGAGGAGCACACGCGGTCGTCGCGGAGCGCTCATCGCAGCTCTTGCGCAGCGGAACGCGCGGGAACCCAGACGACTAGCGTAGTCCCCAGCCCGGGCGCGCTCTCGATGTCGAGCGTGCCGTTCACCAGCTGCACGCGTTCGCGCATGCTCGCCAGGCCGAGGTGCCCCGGCTCTCGCGGATGTTCCGGATCGA
>JACZJV010000073.1 GCA_014860355.1 Burkholderiales bacterium
CGCCGAAGCCGCCGCGGTGCTCGCCCGCGCCGCCCGAGCCTTCGTGCAGCGAATACTCTTCGAACAGCACCGGGTAGTATTGCTCCATCACTTCGATCGGCGTAGTCTTGGATATGCCTATGGTGGAGCAGCCGTTGGAGAGGCCGTCGCCGCGCGGATTGCCGCCGTAGCCCCCGCCGGAGATCACGTACATGACATAGGAGCGCTGGCGCTTCGGGTCCTGCCCGCCCAGGGCGAGATTGCCTGAGGACCCGGCCGGCGCGGCGAACAGCTGGTCTGGAATCGCATGGGTGAGGGCGCAGAATACGGCCTCGGCGATGCGCTGGCTCACTTCGGCCGCACAGCCCGAGACGGGGCGCGGGTAGTGGGCGTAAAGAAACGTACCCTCGGGCTCGATGATGGCGAGCGGCTCGAAGGTACCGGCGTTGATCGGCACCTCCGGAAATATGTGCTTCATCGCCAGGTAAATCGAGGATTTGGTGGTTGCGATCACCGAATTCATCGGTCCGCGGCAGGGCGGGGACGATCCGCTCATGTCGAAGCTCAGCCCCGTTCCCTGCTTGGTGATTTTCATTTTGATCAAGAGCGGCTCGTCCACCACGCCATCGGAGTCTACGATGGAATGCCCCTCGTAGATCCCGTCCGGAATGGTGGCGATCTTGGCGCGCATCTGCTGCGCGGCGCGCGTGCGCAACTCGGCGATGGCGGCATCCACGGTGTGCGCGCCGTAGCGCTCGAGCAGCGCCGCGAGGCGTTTCTCGCCGATGCTAAGCGCCGCCGCCTGTGCCTTGATGTCGCCGATGCGCTGGTCGGCGATGCGGATGTTCGACAGGATGATGGCGAGGATTTCCTCGTCCATCACGCCGCGCTTGAACAGCTTCACCGGCGGCAGCCGCAGGCCTTCCTGCTCGGATTCGGTGGCGTGCGCCGAGAACCCGCCCGGCACCATGCCGCCGATGTCCGGCCAGTGGCCGGTGTTGGCGAGCCAGGCGAACAGTTTGCCCTGGTAGAAGAACGGTTTGACGAAACGCACGTCCATCAAATGCGTGCCGCCGAGGTAAGGGTCGTTGACGATGAACACGTCACCGGGCTCGACGCTCGCTGCGCGCGCTATCACCGCCTGGGTGGAGAACTGCATGGTGCCGACGAACACGGGCAGTCCCAACTCGCCCTGCGCGATCAGCGCCCCGTCGTCGCGGTGGTAAATGCCGTCGGAACGGTCCATCGCCTCGGAGATCACCGGGGAGAACGCGGCGCGGCAGAACGCCAGATCCATTTCGTTGCAGACCTGGTTGAGGCCGTTCTGGATCACGGCCAGGGTGACTGGGTCGAGGTCGGTGCTCATGATTTTGCGCCTGCGTTGGTTGGCTCCCCGCCAGCAGGGGGAGGATTCATAGCCGAGGTAGATTCTGCGTAGAAAGAGCCTTCATCGCCTCACACCGTCACCAGCAGATTGCCCAGGGCGTCGAGTTCCACGCGGTTGTCCGGGTCGATCACCGTGGTGCAGTCCAGCTGCTCGATCACGGCGGGTCCGGTGAATCCTGCATCCCGCGGCAGCTTTTCGCGCTGATAGATGGGCGTGGCGCGAACGCCGCCTTCGAACCAGACCTGGCGCATTTCGTTCAGCGCGCCCTGCAGGTCCCCGGCGCGCTGGTCCGCGCGCGCGAGCACGGCCAGGTCCAGCCGCGGCCGCAGGCCGATCACGGCGGTGTGCAGATTGACCAGCACGGCGCGGATCTCGGGCAGTTCCACGCCGAAGCGCTCCCAGTAGGCCGCTTCGAACAGGCGCTGCAGTTCGTCCTTCGTCACCTCGAGCTGCGGCAGGCCGAGCGAGAGGATATGGCTCTGGCCCTGGAACTGCATGTCGGCAAAGTGCAGGATGCGCGTGCCTTCGATGGCCACGCCTTCGCGCGCGAGCGTCGCCCGCCCTTCGGCGATCTGCGCTTCCAGGGTCGACCAGACGAGGCTGATGTCGAGCGCGGGCAGGGGCTTGTTGATGGTATTGACGTAATCGTGACGGGCATCGGCGACGACGCAACCAAGCGCGTTGGTGATGCCCGGGCGTACCGGGATCAACAGCTTGGGAATCGCGAGTTCGCGCGCCAGCGCCGCCGCATGCAGCGGACCGGCGCCGCCGAACGCAAACAGCACGAAGTCGCGCGGATCGTGTCCGCGCGCGAGCGAGACCATGCGGATGGCGCCGGCCATTCTGTCGTTGGCGATGCGCAGTATCGCCGCTGCCGCTGCAGTAGCGTCCAGTCCCAGTGGCTTGCCTACTTTCTCCAGGATGATCGCGCGCACCTCGTCCAGCGCTACCGGCCGGTCGACGGCGAGGAGTTTGTCCGGATTGAGCCGGCCCAGGATCAGATTGGCATCGGTGATGGTCGGTGCGCGCCCGCCGCGGCCGTAGCAGATCGGTCCCGGCGCCGCGCCCGCCGATTCCGGCCCGACCTGCAGCATGCCGGCTTCGTTGATGAAGGCGATCGAGCCGCCACCGGCGCCGATGGTGTGCACGTCCACCATCGGCACATGGATCGGCATGGCGTATTCCAGTTCCAGTTCCGAGGACACGGTGGGCACGCCTGCCTGGATCAGCGCGACGTCGGTGGAGGTGCCGCCCATGTCGTAGGTCACCACCTCGCTGTAGCCGGCGGCGGACGCGGTGTAGGCGGCGGCCATCACCCCCGAGGCCGGGCCGGACATGACCGTGTTGACGGCGTGCTCGGCCACGATGGCCGAGGACACGGTGCCGCCGTTTCCCTGCATCACCAGCAGGTCGTTGGCAAATCCCTGCTCGCGCAGTTCGCTCCGCAGTCGCTCGATATAGCGCGCGAGTATCGGCTGTACCGCGGCGTTGACGCAGGCCGTGGTGCCGCGCTCGTATTCGCGGTACTCGGACAAAATCAGGTGCCCGGCGGTGAGGTAGTCGTTGGGCCACAGGCCGCGCGCGATTTCCAGCGCGCGAAGTTCGTGCGCCGGATTGATGTAGCTGTGCAGGAAGTGGATGACCAGCGCTTCACAGCCGTTGGCCATCAGGTCGGCGACTGCGGCCGTCACCGCGGCATCGTCCAAGGGCGTGAGCACCTCGCCTTCTGCATCCATGCGCTCCGGCACTTCGAGGCGCAGTTCGCGCGGCACCAGCGGGGAAAACGAACCGGTGAGCCCGTAGGGCCTGGGCCTGGTGCGCCGCCCGAGTTCGAGCGAATCGCGAAATCCGCGCGTGGTGATCAGGCCGACGCGCGCGACCTTGCGTTCGAGGATGGCGTTGGTCGTGGTCGTGGTGCCGTGCACGATGACCTGCAGTTGCGCCAGGTTCGCCCCCGCCGCCGAGAGCGCGGCGAGCACGCCGTAGGCCTGGTTCTCGGCCGTCGTCGGCACCTTTGCCAGGCGCACCGTGGCATCGTCCGTGTTGAGCATGATGAGGTCGGTGAAGGTGCCGCCGACGTCGATGCCTACGACCCAGTTCGATTTGCTTGTATTCATGGTTCAGAGGGACAGGTAGGTGGCGCGGATCTGTTCATTGGCGGCGAGTTCGGCCATGGTGCCCTGATAACGGATATGGCCCTTCTCGATGATATACGCACGATCGGCCACCAGGTTGGCGAAATGCAGGTTCTGCTCCGACAGCAATACGCACAGCCCCTCCTGCTTCAGTTCCAGGATGGTGTTTGCCATCTGCTCGACGATCACCGGCGCCAGGCCCTCGGATGGTTCGTCGAGCAGAATGGCGCGGGGATTGCCCATCAGCGTGCGCGCGATGGTGAGCATCTGCTGCTCGCCGCCGGACATGTGTGCGCCGCGCCGCTCGCGCATGCCGGCCAGATTGGGGAACAGTCCGAACAGCTTCTCCGGCGTCCACTGCGGCGCGCCGGCGCGCGGGGGCTGCCTGCCCACTTCCAGGTTTTCCATTACGCTGAGATCGGTGAAAATGCGCCGCTCTTCGGGCACGTAGCCCAGGCCGAGGCGGGCGATCTGATAGGCTTCGAGCCGCTCGATGCGCCGGCCGTCGAAGCTGATTTCGCCGGAGAGCGGGCGCAGCAGACCGATCAGCGTCTTGAGGGTGGTGGACTTGCCGGCGCCGTTGCGCCCCAGCAGCACCACGACTTCACCGCGATTTGCGGCCAAGCTGAGGTCGAACAGGATATGCGCGCGGCCGTAGGCGCTGTTGACGCCATTGAGCTCAAGCATGCCTGGCCCCGAAAAGGCTGCCCGATCCGAGATAGACTTCCTGCACCTCCCGGTTGGCGCGCACCTCGGCCGGCCTGCCTTCGGCGATGAGATTGCCGTGGTTCAGGACGAGAATGCGGTCCGCGTGCGCAAACACCACGTCCATGTCGTGCTCGGTGAACAGCACTGCGATGTTGGATGCGCGCGCCAGTTCGGCGGTGAGTTGCATCAGCGCCACGCGCTCGGGCGGCGCCATGCCCGCGGTGGGCTCGTCCATCAGCAACAGGCGCGGCCGGTTGGCGAGCGCTATGGCGAGTTCCACCCGCTTCAAGTCGCCGTACGCGAGCACGGCGCAGGGGCGTTCGGCCTGCGCCGCGATGCCCACGCGCTCGAGCAGCGACTCGGCCTCGTCCACGCATAGCCGCGCGGCTAGCGTAGTGAGTGAGTTGAGCCTGCCATGAAAATTGAGCAGGGCGGTCTGCACGTTTTCGCGCACGCTCATGGATGCGAAGGTGGCGGTAATCTGGAAAGTGCGGCCCACACCGAGGCGCCAGATCTGGCGCGGCTTCAGGCCGATCAGGCTGCGGCCCTCGAATTCGGCGCTGCCGCTGCCCGCAGCGATCTGGCCGTTGAGCATGTTGAAACAGGTGGTCTTGCCAGCGCCGTTGGGGCCGATCAGCGCCAGTATTTCGCCCGCGTCCAGGCTGAAGCTCACGTTGCATACCGCCTGCACGCCGCCGTAGGACTTGCACAGGTCGCTGACGCGCAACACCGTCATGCCTGGCTCCTTGCCGCGCGTGCCTCCCAGCGCTCGCGGATGAAGCCGGCGATGCCCTGTGGGAAAACGAGTACCAGGAACAGGATGATACCGCCGAGCAGCGCGCGCCAGAACTCGGTCTGGCGCGAGATGGTGTCCTGCAGCCAGGTAAACACGGCGGCGCCGGCGACTGCGCCGGTGAGCGTCTGCACGCCGCCCATCAGCACCATGACCAGTCCGTCCACGGAGCGCGGAATCGACAGGGCGTCCGGCGAAATGCTGCCCTTGGAGAACGCGTACAGCGCGCCGGCCAGGCCGGCGAAGATGCCTGCGAGGGCAAAGCCGAACCATTGCTGCCGGCGCACATCGATGCCGATGGCGTCGGCGCGCAAGGGCGAGTCGCGCCCCGCGCGCAAACCGTAGCCGAAGGGGGAATACAGGATGCGCCAGAGTACCAGGGTGCCGCCGGCGCAAAGGGCCAGCGAAAGATAGTAGAACGTGGTTTTCGATGCGAGCCACTGCGCCGGCCACACCCCCACCATGCCGTTGGAGCCGCCGGTAAAGCTGTCCCACTGGTACACCACCGACCATGCGATCTGGGCAAAGGCGAGCGTGAGCATCGCGAGATACACGCCCGACAGGCGTACGCAGAACCAGCCGAATGCAAGAGCGCCAAAACCGGCCGCAAGCGGCGCAAGTGCGAGCGCGAGTTCCATCGGCAGCAGGTGCTTGAAAAGGAGTGCTGCGGCGTAGGCGCCCAGGCCGAAATAAGCGGCGTGGCCGAAGGAATGCATCCCCGCGGGCCCCATGATGAAATGCAGGCTGACCGCGAACAGCGCAAACACCAGAATGTCGGTCAGCAACACCAGGGTGTAGCGGTCGGAGAACAGCGGCAGCAGTGCAAGCGCGATCAGCACGGCGGCGTATCCCTTCAGCAGG
>JACZJV010000013.1 GCA_014860355.1 Burkholderiales bacterium
ATCCTCTATAGCGCCGAACGCGTAGTCGCGCGCGCGGTCGTCGAGGACGTCGGCAGCGCCGAAGCCTCGGCCAGAGTGCTGCACACCAGCGCTGCCCAGATCGACATCGGCGTGGACGTGCGGGTGCACTTCGACAACGCCAGCGTGGTCAGCGCGGCCCCCGAGCGCGCGGGCGGCATCTTCAAGCGCTGAGCGAACATGGGCGCGACCGAGCGCATCGTCCGGCATCTGCGCCTGCGCGCCGAAAGCGAAGCGAGCGTGCGCCGCGCGGCATTGAATCTCGAAGACGCGCTGCGCTGCGCCAGCCTCCCCGACGCCGGCGCGCGCCTGCTGCTGGTGCGCCGCCTCGACCTGGGTCGCGTGGCCGCAGGTGCTTCGGCGCAAACGCTGTCGCTGTTGCTGGAACGGCGCGTCGCCGCGGTCGGCGGGACCTGGGTGCACGGGGCAGAGGCGAATGCCGAGCCCGCCGATTTCGTGTTCTTTCGCGATGCGCTGGAAGCGCGCTGCGAACTCGCGCTGCGACTGGCCCGCGCTGCGCCGTGCACGGCATGGTACTGGCCGCTGGCGGTGCCTGAGTACAAACGTGAAGAGGACGTACAGGCCAATCTGCGCCACATCGCGCTCGCCATCGCGGCGCTGCCCGAAGCCCCGGCGGCGTTGCCTGCGTGGACCGCGCATCTGACCGGCGCCGGTGTTGCCGCCGTGCTTGCACAGGCCGTGGGACCGGTGGAGGCCGCGCTGCTGCTGCGCGCCGCGCGCCTGTCCGTGGACGCGCCGCGCTTGCGCTCAATCCGGATGGCGCCGTCGGCACTGCCGCCGCTCGCAGGCGGCGCTCAGGACGTCGACTACGCCGAGCCGTCCCCGCCGCGCACGCTAGCGCCTGCTTTTCTGGCGCTCCCTGCGTGGGTGCGAACACTGGCAGGTGCAGGCGGTTTTGTTCCGTCGGTATCGTCCACAATGCCGGCTGCAGCGTGTGCGGCATCAACGGATGCGTCCGTCGGGCCGAGTCAGGCCGGCAGTGAACAAACTTTCGAAAAACAATATAGCGACGCCGAATCGCCGTCGGCGTTTGTCCTGCCCGATACCCGCGCAAAGAATGTGCATGATTCATTCATGTTTAAGCAGATCGATGCCGACATTGCGCCCTTGCCAGCTCAACGGGACAACATCCCAACCGAAGCAGCGCCCGAGCCATCGCGTGGAAACCGCCCTGCTCCTAATGCTGCAGCCAGCGAATTTGGAGGTTTGCTCTTCCTGCTGCCGGTCATGCAAAGACTCGGCTACGCGGCTTGGACCGAAAGCTTGACCGAAGGCGCGGCGAAGCACGTTGCGCAGAAGATATTGGCCCTGGTTCTACGCCGCCTGCGAGCACCGCCGGAAGACCCCGCATGGCTACTCGCCGGCAGGTCCTCCGATGATGACCTGGGCAACATCGACATCAAAGCGCCTGCGAGTTGGCGTGATTCCGCACTGGCGGCGCCACGCGGCGGCGCGACCAAAGACATCGTCGCGATGGCCGAGCAAGTCCAGCCCGCCGCGGTGCTCGCGCACACCTGGCTCATCGCCTGCCGTCGCTGGTTGCGGCGCGTCGCGGGTATCGGTGTCGCCGGCCTCGTCGTTCGGCCGGCAGCGATCGGACTCACTGCCACGCACGCTGACATCATCTTTCGCTTGAGCAATGTAGACATGCGTGTGCGGCGCACGGGGCTCGACTTCGACCCCGGATGGGTGCCGTGGTACGGACGCGTCGTCAACTTCCACTATGACCGTGAGGAGGTCTCTTGAACGCGCCGCTTTCGCCCGCCCTCGCGAGTCAGACCCGTTTGTCAGGTCTGGCCTTCGCGGCATTGGCGCCCGAGGGTCTCGTTGCCGATGGCTCAATCGAAGCAGCATGGCTGAGCGAGTGGCGAGAACTGGTCAGGCTCACGCCCGCGGAGGCATGGTCGGCCTGGTCGCGCACGCCACCGCCGGAAGATGCGTCTCTGCATGCGCTGGCAACCCGGCACTCGCTCACGCGCGCCGAGGTGCTGGCCATTGCACTGGCGAGCGCAGCGGAGCTCGATCCCATGGCCGCACGCGTTCTCGTGTGGTTGCAGGCGCCGGCGGGGCAGGCTCGTCCCACAGCCGGTCTGGTCGCCTGCATGGCCGCTGCAATGGAGATGAACGGGGTCGCCGAGGCAACGGTCGAGCACCTGACGGCCTTGCATAGTGGTGCGGCACGCAGCATCGGGTTGATTCAGTTCGATGACGAACGAGCATTGCTCGCCGAGTCTGCAATGCGTGTTCCTCTCCCCATCGTGCTTGCGCTCACCGGGCATGCTGCAGCGTGGCCGGGTGTTCAATTGCAGATGCCTGCCAGCACGGCCTTGAGTGCCTCGGTCAAACAGGGCGCGCAGTGCCACGCCCGTGCTTTCGCGCAAGGCACGCGCGTGCTCGCACTACGTTGCGCCGCCGCGCGAGAGGGCTTGGCTTGTGCGCAGGAACTTGCGCAAGCGCTGGGCAGGCGGGCGGTGATCCTGCCTTGGGAAGTGCCGGCTGGCGTAGGCATATGGCTTCAGCTCACGGGCCATATCCCGGTATTCCGCATTGAGCTTGCACCCGGAGAGGCACGCGAGATCGCTGCCTTGCCGGGCTATGACGGACCCATACTCGTGGTGGCTAGTCTCGAGGGCGCGCTGAGTTTCTCGCAGCTTCCCGTCGTGCACTGGCATATTCCATTGCCACCTGCCGCTGAGCGGGTAGGCCTGTGGCAAGAGGCCACTGGAAATGCACGGCTCGCGGAGCAACTCGGCCGTCAGCATCGCTTGTCCGCATGGCGCATCAAGGAGCTCGCACAGGCGGGCTTTCACGAGGCGCAACTGGCGGGCGCCGAAAGCACGAGTGCCGACAGCATTGCATCAGCCGCGCGGGGCGGCGCCGCGGTCGATCTGGGCAGTCTTGCCCAGTTGCTGCCGGAGCGGATCCCGGACGAGGCGTTGGTCCTGCCTGCGTCCTTGCGCACGACCATGGACCAGCTGGCCGAGCGCTGCCGCGCGCGTGACGGCTTGGCCGATCCGCTGGGGGTGGCCTTGCGCACACGCTACCGTCCCGGTGTACGGGCGCTCCTGGTCGGCCCGTCCGGGACGGGCAAGACGCTGGCTGCGGGCTGGCTCGCGACAAAGCTGGGGCTGCCCCTTTACCGCGTGGACCTGGCTTCGGTGACCAGCAAGTACATCGGCGAGACCGAGAAGAATCTCGCGCAGCTGTTCGCGCGCGCCGAGCACGCCGAGGTCATGCTGCTGTTCGACGAAGCGGATGCCCTGTTCGGCAAGCGTACCGACGTCAAGGACGCGACCGATCGTTTCGCCAACAACCAGACCAACTACATGCTGCAGCGTATCGAGTGTTTTGACGGCATCGCGCTGCTCACCAGCAACAGCCGCGCGCGCTTCGACAGCGCATTCTCGCGGCGGCTGGATTCGATCATCGATTTTCCAGCGCCTAGCCCCGAAGATCGGCGTGCGCTGTGGCTTGCGCACCTGGGCAACCACCATGCGTTGAGCGCTTCCCAGATCAATCAGGTGGCGGCGATCTGCGACCTGGCCGGCGGGCATATCCGCAATGCCACACTGGCCGCGGCTGCCGCAATCCCGGGGCCCATCGAGTTTGCCGTGCTGTGCTCCGCGCTGGCTGGCGAATACCGCAAGCTCGGCCGTCAATTACCGGCCGGGCTTTGACAATTCATGTCGGTGCACGCCAGCCCGCAACGCAAACCGGAACCGCCGGCGCCCAACGCCGGTCAGGAGCGCGCAGGCCGCACCGCGCAGACTTCCGGCGGCATGCCGCGCTACCTTGCGCCGATACAGCGCAAATGTGATCGCTGCGACGACTCAAAGCCCGTCAAGCACGCCAAGCCCAAGCCGCTGATCGGCGTGTCGGAAGAGGAACGCGATCATGCGGTGCAGCGGGAGGGCGAGAGCGCGGGCAACGGTAAGGGTGCCGCAGCGCAAGGAGCGCAGGCAATACACGGATTGGCGAACCATGGTGTGGCACAAGCGAGTGAGCCGATACCTGGCCTGCGGCGCATCCAATCGTCATTCGGTCGTCACGACCTCTCCGATGTTCAGGCGCAGGTCGGCGGGCCAGCGCGGCAAGCCTCGGAGGAAATGGGCGCACGCGCCTACACCGTGGGTAATCGCGTCGGCTTCAAATCCGATCCCGATCTGCATCTCGCCGCGCACGAAGCTGCGCACGTGGTGCAGCAGCGCCGTGGCGTGCGCCTGAAGGACGGCGTCGGCCGCCAGGGCGATCACTACGAGCAGCAGGCCGATGCCGTCGCCGATCGGGTCCTTGCGCATCAGTCGGCAGAAGATCTGCTGGATCAGAACATCGACGGTGAACCGCAGCGAGCCGTGCAACATAAGTGCGCCGCCTGCGGTGGAAGCGGTTGCTCCAAGTGCGGCGGCGGCGGTGCGGCAAGCGACGACGATCGCGAGGCCGTGCAGATGGATCTGGCAGTCAGTGCCACGCGCCTGTTCGAGCCCCCTGCGGAAATTGCCGACGAAGGCGGATCCACCTCTGGCGGGGGCGAGAGCAGCGAAGCGGCTGGCGAGGACGAAGAAGGCGGCGAGGAAGGTGAATCTTCGGAAGGCAGCGACGAGACCGCCGAAGGCGAAGGAGAGGCAGAGGGTGACGCTGCAGCAGGTGGCGGCGATAACGCGTCAACTGCACCCGCTGCCGGCGGCGCCGGGGGCGAAGGAGGCGGCGCACCCGCCGCAGGCGGTGGGTGCACGCCGGCCTGCTACGACGCCCCCTCCGATCAACCTGCCGAGGAGCCAGATGAGACTCCACCGAACCCGGACGCGACCGAGGTGGAGGAAGAGACCAGCGCGGGCGACGAGGAAGAGGCGGAGGAGCCGGATGATTGCCCGGCCGAGGAGCTGGGCACCACCCCGGCTGCAGGTGTCCCGGGCGCGCCGGCTGTTGCCGCCACGGGTGGCGGAGCGCCAGAGTCCGCTGGCAACGCCGGCCCCGCCGCCGCAGGCGATGCATCCTCAGCGCCGGGCGAGGGCACCGATGCCGCTGCCAGCAGCGAGGCTGGCGAAGAGGCCGGAGGCGGAGGTGGAGAAGGTGCAGGCGCCGATGCTGCCCCAGCCATGTCGGTCGGCTCGCCACTGGACGCCGTCATTGCATCCACCGAAGGACAGCGCGCCAGCGCGGTTGCCCAATACCAAGCCTCGTCGGCAGCGTTGGCGGCCGCCGCAGCCAGCACCGGCAGCCTGCGCGCCGGTGCCCGCTTTGCCGAGCGTCCGGGCGAAAGCACGGCGGCAGCCTCGCAGCGTCAAACGGCGGCGAGCCGCGCCAACCGTTTCTTCAGCGGCGTCGCCGACAGACTGGACGGCGCCATCAGCCTGGCCGGCGAAGCGGTCCCGAACCAGCTGGGCATAGCAGCCGAATCCGCCAAGGCACAGATCGCCAGTTCGATCGAAATACAGAAGGCGGCGATCTCCCAGCGTATCGCGCAGGCCCGCCGCCAGGCTCGTCGCGATGCCGCCACGGCACGCGGGGCCGTCATGGAGCAGGAGGCCTCTTTCGTGGCCGAGGCCCGGTCCCAGGCGAGCGCCGCCATCGAGGCGCTGACCGCCACCCATAGCGACACCATGGGCCAGGTCGACACGCTCGAGACCGCCACGCTCGATATGGTCAACGATGTCTACGCCACCGGGCGCACCGATCTCGAAGGTATCGGCACCACGCTCGGCGGCGAATGCACCGCCACCGGCAGCGAATTTGCCGCAACTTACAGGACCTTCAGTACCTGCACGGAGAACGGATTCTGGGATGGCAACCTGTCCCAGCGCCGCGCCAGAGCCCAGGCCGAAGCGGCCGAGGAAGTCGCGCAGGGCTACCACGACCGCATGGTGGAGGGCGCAAGAACGCGCGCCCGCGAAATTACCCGCAACGGCCGCAAGGCGGATCGTTGCGCCGTCATTGCCTCGGCCCGCGAAGCGCGCAGCACCCTCGACACCCAGCTCGCCGCGCTGACCGGCGCGATCGAAGCCACGCGCGATGCCGCCATCTCCCAGGCGGGCAGCACGCGCGCCAAGCTGATTGGCTCGATCGACTCGTCGCTGCGCGGCACGCAGCGCCAGCTCTGGCAGCAGGAGCACGATCAACGCCAGTCGGCCAACGATACCGGCTACATGCAGCAGGTGCTGCAGGAGCAGATCGCGCATTCGTCAGCCGCCTCGATCCAGCAAGCCGTCATCAGCGCCGTCGGCACTGCACAGCAGGCTCTTGCGGCAGCCCAGGCGCAGTGCGCCGCCAGCCTGCCGCCCGATCCCGATGAGCTCGGCCTGGCTCTGGCGCAGGTCGAGCAGAACATCAACACCGCCCTCGGCAGCCTCTCCGGCGGCGCCGCGAGCGGCGCACTCGCCGCCGAGTCACAGCTCGCCGGCGCGGCGCAAACGGGTCTGAGCGCCCTGGACGCTGTCACCCAGGGCAACAGCGAACAGGCAGGCACCTTGAGCGACGGTTTCACCACCTCCATGAGCCTGATTGCGGGCAGGGACAACTTCGCCACGCAGCGCACCTCATTCACGCAGCAAATGACGCAGAGCACGGAGGCCGGCTGTACGGCTCTCGCGCAAGTAGCCGTGGGTATGCAGGAGGGCGCCGAGGCCATTCTCACGGCCGCAGGTGAAGCGCTCACGAAAGCGCATACCGACCTCGAAGCAAACCTGAATCAAGGCAAGCAAGGCCTGGAATGCGCCATCACCGCGAAAGCCACTGATGCCGCCTCACACGAAGCGCCCGCCTGGAAACGGCTGGTTGCGATACTGCTGGTCGTCCTGGTGATCGTCATTGTCATTGCCGTCACCGTGCTCACGGCCGGCATGGCGCTGGGGCCACTCGCCATGATTGGCGCTGGCATTCTCATCGGCGCTGCCGTCGGCGCGGTCACGTCGGCCCTGCTGTCGGTGGCGGGGGACCTGTGGAGCAACCGCGCGGTTTCGGCCGATCGGGCGCTCGACGCTGCCATCGAAGGCGCGATCACCGGCGCCATCGGCGGCGGTTTCGGTGCGGCCGCAGGGCTCGCCACCAAAGGCATGTCGGTCGCCGTCCAACTCGGTGCACAACTCGTTGTCGCCGGCGGCTTGAACGTCGGCACGCAGCTCTATCACAGCGGCGGCTCGTTCGAGAATTTCTCGTTTACATCGCTCGGCTTCACCGCGCTGGTCACCGTGCTTACGTTCGGCCTGGGACGTGGCATCGCATCGGCTCGCGCAGGTGGCGGACCCGCGGCAGCGAAGCCGGGTGCGGCAGCGAGACCGGGTGCGGCAGCGGCCCCCGAGGCGCCCGCCGCCGTGCCGAATGCTCCAGAGGTCGCGCCACCTTCGTCACCACGGCCCGCACCGGGCGCCGCACCCGACGTACCCGACAACGTCGTGCCGATCCGCGGGCCGCGGCCTGGCACAACAGCCCCACGGGGTGGCGGTGGTACTCCAGAGCCCGTCGCCGGGCCACGC
>JACZJV010000074.1 GCA_014860355.1 Burkholderiales bacterium
CAGGGGACCACTGCCGGGCAGGCCTGCGCCGCGGCCGGGGGCGCAGGCGGCTGGACCGTGCAAGCCGCGAGGAGCGCAAGCAGCGCTCCCGCACCCAGCGGGCGCCACAGGTTTATGATGCAAGTCATGGCGCGGGGAGTATAACAAGGCATGTGGATTTTCTTGCTCGAAGCAGCTATCGCGCTGGGACTGCTGGCGTTCATCGTCTGGTGGACCCTGCCGCGCGCGGACAAGAAGGACGACGGCAGCGATGCCAAGTAGGCGCGGCGCATTCGCGGGAGCGAGCTTGCTCGCGAATTGCAGCACGATGCCAAGTAGGCGCAGCGCCTTCGTGGGAGCGAGCTTGCTCGCGAATTGCAGCACTCGCGAGCAAGCTCGCTCCCACAACAGACCTTAGTGCAGCACGCGCGGGACCGACAGCGTGAATTCCGGTATGCGCGCGTCGAATTGCGTGCCGTCCTCGGCGACCATCTGGTAGCTGCCGCTCATGGTACCCACCGGCGTGGCGAGGGCGGTGCCGCTGGTGTATTCGAAGTGCTCGCCCGGCTTGAGCAGCGGCTGCGCCCCGACCACGCCCAGACCGCGCACTTCCTGCACCTCGTTGTGCGAATCGGTGATGATCCAGTGGCGGCTGATCAACTGCGCCGGCATGCTGCCGCTGTTGCGGATGGTGACGGTGTAGGAGAAGACGAAACGGTTCTTCGCCTCGTCCGACTGATCGGCGATGTACTGGGTCTCGGTGGAGACGCTGACGTCGTATTTCTTGGAGGTTGCCATGGCCGCATTTTACACGGCGGCGGCAGTGCCGGCAGGCGCAGTGTAAAATGCGCGCAAGCACAGACGGAACCCGAACAGCCCCATGCCTGCCTACCGCATTGCGCCCAGCCTGCTTTCCGCCGACTTTGCCCGCCTGGGCGAGGAAGTGACGGCAGTCGTCGCTGCCGGCGCCGACTGGATCCACTTCGACGTGATGGACAACCATTACGTGCCCAATCTGACCATAGGCCCGCTGGTATGCGAGGCGATCCGGCCGCTGACCAAGGCGCCCATAGACGTGCATCTGATGGTGAAGCCGGTGGACCGCATCATTCCCGATTTCGCCAAAGCCGGCGCCGACATCATCAGCTTTCATCCGGAGGCGAGCGAGCACATCGACCGCACCATCGGCCTGATCCACGAACACGGTTGCAAGGCCGGACTGGTGTTCAACCCGGCGACGCCGCTGGACTATCTCGATCATGTGCTCCACCGCCTGGACCTGGTGCTGATCATGTCGGTCAATCCGGGCTTCGGCGGACAGAAATTCATCCCGCATGCGCTCCTCAAGCTGGCCGAAGTCCGCCGCCGCATAGATGAGAGCGGGCGCGAGATCCTGCTGGAAGTCGACGGCGGGGTCAAGGCGGACAACATCGCCGACATCGCGCGCGCCGGTGCCGATACCTTCGTCGCCGGTTCCGCCATTTTCGGCGCCCGGGATTACAAGGCGACCATCGCCGCGATGCGCGCGGCCATCAAGACTATCTAGAGTTTGGACGCGCCGAGCCTGCGCGGCATCGCTGCCGTGATGATCGACCTGGACGGCACCCTGCTCGACACCGTTCCCGACATTTCCGCCGCCGCCGAGCGCATGCTCGCCGCGCTGGACCTGCCGCCGCGCAGCCCGGAAGAAATCCGCAGCTACATCGGCAAGGGCATACCCAGGCTGGTCGAACGCTGTCTGCACGGGCGTGAGCTCCAGGCGCGCGCCGAGGTGGTGCAGGCGGAGGCGCTGGCTTTGTTCCAGGATTTCTATTTCGAGGAATCCGGACGGCGCACGGCCGTCTATCCGGGCGTAATCGAGGGATTGGAACGCATGCGCGCACTGCACTTGCGCCTTGCCTGCGTCACCAACAAGGCGGCGCGCTACACCGTTCCGCTGCTCGAGCGCATGGGCCTGGCGGCGTATTTCGAACTGGTGGTGAGCGGCGACACGCTGGCGCGCAAGAAACCCGACCCGATGCAGCTTGCGCACATCTGCACCGCGTTCGCGCTCGCGCCGGCCGCGGTGCTGCTTATCGGCGATTCGGCCAACGACGCGCTCGCAGCGCGCGCCGCCGGCTGTCCGGTGCTGTGCGTTTCCTATGGCTACAGCGAGGGCGGGAACGTGCATGAGCTGGACTGTGATGCTATAGTTGAATCCCTGTCAGAAGCAGCAGATATCCTACTGAGGACACGGTCGTGACTCTCGCAACATCCGGAAAATGGGCGCGCTTCGCCTGGGAAAGCTGGCGCTGCTGGCGGTCCTGAGCCCAGATAGCTGGCGCCGGTGTTTTCGCGCCCACCCGTTTCGCGTAGTTGTACTTCCGGATCGTTTTTGGAGCTGTCATGACTGAAGTCGAATTCAAGCGTCTCGCCGCGCAGGGTTTCAACCGCATTCCCGTGGTGCTGGAAACCTTCGCCGATCTCGACACCCCGCTGTCGATCTACCTCAAGCTGGCCAACCAGCCCTATTCCTACCTGCTCGAGTCGGTGCAGGGCGGCGAGCGTTTCGGCCGCTACTCCTTCATCGGCCTCGCCTCGTCCACGCGCATCAACGTCCAGGGTGATACGGTGCTGGTGCTGTCGGGCAATCGCGTCGCCGAGCGCGCCCAGACTGGCGATCCGCTCGCGTTCATCAACGGCTATCTCCAGCGCTTCAATGTGGCGGCCCTGCCCGGGCTGCCGCGTTTCTGCGGCGGGCTGGTAGGCTGTTTCGGCTACGACACGGTGCGCTACATCGAGCCGCGCCTCGCGCAATCGGCGCCGCCCGATGCGCTGGGCACGCCCGACATACTGCTGATGCTCTCGGAGGAAGTCGCCATCGTCGACAACCTGTCGGGAAAACTGACCCTGGTGGTGTACGCCGAGCCGGAGGTGCCGGGGGCGTATCAGAAAGCGCGCGCGCGCCTGCGCGAGCTGCTCGCCGCCCTGCGCTCGCCGGTGCAGATTCCGCTGGAGCGGCCGCACGCGAGCGAGGCGGCGCAATCGGCTTTCGGCGAGGCAGGATACAGGGCGGCGGTGGGGCGCGCCAAGCGCTACATCCGCGATGGCGACGTGATGCAGGTGGTGCTGTCGCAGCGCCTGTCGCTGCCGTACGCGGCCGAGCCGCTGGCATTGTACCGGGCGCTGCGCACCCTCAATCCTTCGCCCTACATGTTCTATTTCGACTTCGAGGATTTTCATGTCGTCGGCGCCTCGCCCGAGATCCTGGTGCGGCTCGAAGGCGGCAAGGTGACGCTGCGCCCGATCGCCGGCACGCGCCCGCGCGGCAAGACGGCGGAGGAGGACGAGGCGCTCGCGGCCGAGCTACTCGCCGACCCGAAGGAGCGTGCGGAGCACGTCATGCTGATGGACCTGGGGCGCAACGACGTCGGCCGCGTCGCCGCGGCCGGCAGCGTGCGCGTGACCGAGAACATGGTGATCGAGCGCTATTCGCACGTGATGCACATCGTCTCCAACGTAGAGGGCAGATTGCGCGACGGGCTGGATGCGATGGCGGTGCTGCGCGCGAGTTTTCCCGCGGGCACGGTGTCGGGCGCGCCCAAGGTGCGCGCGATGGAAATCATCGACGAACTGGAGCCGGTGAAGCGCGGCATCTACGCGGGCGCGGTCGGCTACCTCGGCTTTCACGGCGACATGGATCTCGCCATTGCGCTGCGCACTGCGCTGATCAAGGACCGCGTGCTGCACATGCAGGCGGGCGCAGGCATCGTCGCGGACTCCGACCCGGCCTCCGAATGGCAGGAAACGCTGTCCAAGGCGCGCGCCGTGCTGCGTGCCGCGGAAATGGCGGCGGCCGGCCTGGACAGCCGGCTGGGGAACTGATCATGCTGCTGATGATCGACAACTACGATTCCTTCACCTACAACCTGGTGCAGTACTTCGGCGAACTGGGCGAGGAGGTGCGCGTGGTGCGCAACGACGCCATCGACATCAAGGGAATCGCCGCGCTGGTGCCAGAGCGCATCGTCATTTCGCCCGGCCCGTGCACGCCCAGGGAGGCCGGCGTCTCGGTGGAGTTGGTGCGCGAGTTCGCCGGCAAAATTCCCATCCTCGGCGTGTGCCTGGGACACCAGGCGATAGGCGAGGCCTGCGGCGGGCGCATCGTGCACGCGGGCCGGGTGATGCACGGCAAGACCTCCAATATCAGCCACGACGGCAAGGGGGTGTTTGCCGGTCTGCCCTCGCCTTTCGTGGCGACCCGTTATCATTCGCTCGCGATCGAGCGCGCGAGCCTGCCCGCCTGCCTGGTAGTCACGGCCGAGAGCGAGGACGGTGAAATCATGGGCGTGCGGCACAGGCAGTTCGCGCTGGAGGGCGTGCAGTTTCATCCGGAGTCCATCCTCAGCGAACACGGCCACGCGCTGCTTACCAACTTTCTCCGACAGGAGTAGAACCATGTCCATGACGCCACAGGAAGCGCTGCAGCGGGTAATCGAACACCGCGAAATCTTTCACGACGAGATGCTCGATCTGATGCGCCAGATCATGAGCGGGCAGATCTCGCCGGTGATGATCGCGGCCATCACCATCGCGCTGCGCGTGAAAAAGGAAACCATAGGCGAGATCACCGCCGCCGCCCAGGTGATGCGCGAGCTTGCGACCAGGGTCGTGGTGAAAGACGGTAACAAGCTGGTCGATGTGGTCGGCACCGGCGGCGACGGCGCGCGCACCTTCAACATCTCGACCGCCGCCATTTTCGTCGCCGCCGCCGCCGGGGCGCGCGTGGCCAAGCACGGCGGGCGCGCCGTGTCCTCGCAGTCGGGCAGCGCCGATGTACTCGAAGCGCTGGGGGTGAACATCAACCTGGCGCCTGAACAGGTGGCGCAGTGCATAGACGAGGCCGGCGTCGGCTTCATGTTCGCGCCCAACCACCACTCGGCGATGAAGCACGCCGCGCCGGTGCGGCGCGAACTGGGGGTGCGTACGCTGTTCAACATACTGGGGCCGCTCACCAACCCGGCCGGCGCGCCGACCCAGCTGATGGGCGTGTTCCATCCCGACCTGGTGGGGATCCAGATCCGCGTGCTGCAGCGTCTGGAGGCGCGCCACGCGATGACGGTGTACGGGCTCGAAGGCCTGGACGAAATTTCGATCAGCGGCAAGACCATGATCGGCGAACTGAAGAACGGCCGCATCGAGGAGTACACGGTGCACCCGGAGCGCTTCGGCCTCCCCCTGCACGACCCGCGCGCGCTGTGCGTGGAAACGGTGGAGCAGTCGAGCGCGATGGTGCTGGGCGTCCTCGACAACAAACCCGGAGCGGCGCGCGACATCGTCGCGCTCAACGCCGGCGCCGCGATCTACGTCGCGGATCAGGCAGCGAGCATGGAAGAGGGCGTGGAACAGGCGTTCGAAGCCATCGCCAGCGGCGCGGCGCGCGCGAAGCTGGACAAGTTCGTGCAGCTGACGCAGAAGCTGGGCGGCAAAAGCTAGGCTTGCGCCAGCGCCAGGCGATGTCCGACATACTCAAGCAGATCCTCGCGCGCAAGGCCGAAGAGATCGCGGCGGCGAAAAGCGCGAAGCCGCTGGCGCGCATGCGCGAGGAGGCGCGCGCAGCGCCGCCGGCGCGCGATTTCACCGGCGCGCTCAGGGCGAAAATCGCCCGCGGCGAGGCGGCGGTGATTGCCGAAATCAAGAAAGCCAGCCCGAGCAAGGGCCTGCTGCGCGCGGATTTCGATCCGGCCGCGATCGCCGCGAGCTATGCCGCGCACGGGGCGGCCTGCCTCTCGGTGCTGACCGACCGCGAATACTTCCAGGGCGCGCCGCAGTATCTGGCGGCTGCGCGAAACGCCTGCGCCTTGCCGGCGCTGCGCAAGGACTTCATGCTCGATGTCTACCAGGTGTACGAGGCGCGCGCCCTGGGCGCCGACTGCATCCTGCTGATCGCAGCGGCCCTCGACCTTGCGCGCATGCAGGAACTGGAGGCGGCGGCAGAGGCGCTGGGCATGGCGGTGCTGGTCGAAGTGCACGACGCCGCCGAGCTGGCCCTGGCGCAGGCGCTGCGCACTCCGCTCATCGGCATCAACAACCGCAACCTGCGCAGTTTCGAAACGCGGCTCGAAACGACGCTGGAACTGTTGCCGCGCATCGAGCAGGGGCGGCTGGTGATTACCGAGAGTGGCGTGCGCACGCGCGCGGAAGTGGCTTTGATGCGCTCCCGCGGTGTCAACGCCTTTCTCGTGGGCGAGGCCTTCATGCGCGCGCCCGATCCTGGGGTGGAGCTTGAACGTATTTTTTCAACAGATTGAATATTATAAGTATATTGTAATCTGTTTTAAGTTTGTTGCGAAAAAGCAACAAATAGCCCGGTTTTGCCGCCGCAAACCCGTTTTTTCTTGTCTTGCCAGAGGCAGTTAGGCAGAATCGCCACAACTTCCCGGTTACCAGTCGGTTACCGGTGAAGTGAAAAAGCTGGCCTGAGGGGTACTTACAGATCTGATGCCCTTCTAGCCTGATCAAAATTCTCAAGGAGAACTGATAGATGAACAAGAAACTATTGATGGCAGTTGCTGTTGCCGGCGCGCTGGCTGCACCTGGCGTCGCGCTTGCCGCACAACACATGGGCGGCGGCTCGTCCGTGACCATCAGCGGCATTTTCAAAATGGGTTACGGCCAGTACAAGCTGACCGGCGGCGGCGTGAACCGCAGCAACACCAGCCAGGACATGGTGGTGGACAACTCTTCGCGCATCATCTTCGGCGTGAAAGAAGACCTCGGCAACGGCCTGCAGGCCATCGCCCAGTTGGACATGCGCTACCAGCCTGACGGCGGCGGCCTCGCCGGCAGCGGTAACGATTTTGTCGGCCTGAAAAGCAAGACCTGGGGCCAGTTGGTCCTGGGCCGCCTGGACCTGCATTATGGCAGGCTGTCGGACGAGACCGCATCCAAAGCGGGCGCGCTGCACGCCGCCGCGATTTCGCTGTTCGACTACATGCCGAATGGCGCAACCGGTGCCAACACCGCGATCGCCAACACCACGCGTACCCCGAACGTCATCGCCTACGACACCATCAATTTCAACGGCCTGTCGGCGCGGATCGCCTATTCGACCGAGCCGTTCGCCGGCGAAAACGATATGTCGGTAGCTTCGCCTACAGTAGGAACCCGCACGGGTTCGGGCTGGAACTTCAACCCCGTGTACGCCAACGGCCCGTTGAAAGTCGGCTACAGCTACTGGGATGCGAAACCCGATGCGCCCACCGCAACTTCGGTGGACCAGCGCGGCGACACCTTCTACGGTTCGTACAAGTGGGGCGGCTTCGGCATCGGGCTAGGCTACAACCGGTCCAGGCTGGACAACTCCCTTGGTGGCGCGAAGAACGCCGAGCGTAACGCCTGGTCGATCCCGATGATCTACAACTGGGGTCCGCATACGGTCGGGGGCCATTACACCAAGGCTGACGACATCAAGAGCGATCTGGCTGGCGTTCCGGGCAGCACCGGCGCGGACATGTTCGCGATTGTGTACAACTATGATTTCTCCAAGCGCACCGCGATGGGCATAACCTACGCCAAGATCAAGAACGACACCAATGCCGCGTACGCGTTCTTTACCTCAACCGGCGCACTGGGTTCTGGCAACCTGGCCCCGTTCGCTGGCGAAGACCCGCAGATGGTGCAGGTCGTCGTCCGTCACGCGTTCTAAGCTAGTTGCATCAGTGGTAACAGACGGGCGCCGCAAGGCGCCCGTTTTTTTTGGGTGGCGTTTTCGGGTTATGATGAGGCTACTGACGCTGCTCGGACGACGCCTCTTTTCCGCTTCGAACCCTATCAATCATGTTCACCACCATCGATAAATTCATCGTCGAATTCGACAAGGCGCTGCGCACGCTCGCGGCCACGCCGGCCTCGGCGCGCCCCACGCCCGGCGCTACCGTCGCCGATGCCGAACTCTCTGACGCGGAAAAGCGCCATGCTGCGGCGCTGATGCGCGTCAATCACTGCGGCGAGGTTTGCGCCCAGGCCCTGTACCAGGGGCAGGCCTTGTCCTGTGACGACGCCACCGTGACGCAGGCGCTCTCCCTGGCGGCGCGCGAGGAGACCGAGCACCTCGCCTGGACCGCGCAGCGCGTAGCTGAGCTGGGCGGGCGCCTGAGCCTGCTCAACCCGCTGTGGTATGCCGGATCGCTGGCCCTGGGCTATGCCGCAGGCCGGTTCGGCACACGCTGGAATCTGGGCTTTCTGGCCGAGACCGAGCGCCAGGTCGAGGCGCATCTGCAGCGTCACCTCGAGCGTCTTGCGCCCCAGGATGTGAAGACCCGCGCCATCGTCGAGCAGATGAAAAGCGACGAAGCCGCCCATGCCCGCACCGCCTATGCGCTGGGCGCAAGCGAGCTGCCCGAGCCGGTAAAGCGCGCGATGCGCTTGTCGTCGCGCCTGATGACCCAGGCTTCGTACTGGGTTTGAGGGGGCCGGTCGGAGTTTGTCATTCCCGGGGCTATGCCCTCGGAATGACAAGATCTGCAGTTGTGGAAAGACACTCAGCAGCCTTTTCGCACTAAGCAGCCGGAACTTATTCCGCGACGATTTCGTAGTCGTGCGTGATCTGCGCAGTCTTGCCGAGCATGATCGAGGCGGAGCAGTATTTCTGGTGCGACAGCTTGATTGCGGACTCCACCATCGAGGTCTTCAGCTTCTTCCCGCGCAGCACGAAATGCATGTGGATGCGGGTGAAGATCTTGGGGTCGGTATCGGCGCGCTCAGCTTTGAGTTCCACGCTGCAGCCGCTGATGTCCTGCCCGCTTTTTTTCAGGATCACCACCACGTCGTAGGCGCTGCAGCCGCCTGTGCCGAGCAATACCATTTCCATCGGCCGCGGGCCGAGGTTGCGCCCTCCGCCCTCGGGTGCACCGTCCATTACCAGCGCGTGGCCGCTTTCGGTTTCCGCGATGAAGCTCACGCCGTCGATCCACTTCACCTTGCATTCCATCAGATTGATGTCCTCGAAAGTCACAAAAGATGTCTTTCCTTCCTTGGGAGGGACTTGCGTCGCGCCCGCTGTAATTATCCGCCGAAATGGACGCCGTCGTGTCTCGATGGCTATGGCCGATTGCGATATGCGAGGTTCGGTCGGATGCCCTGTGCTGCGCGCCGAATTGGCAAGAGAGCACTTGCATTGCCCGCGGCCGCAGGCCTGTAGGCTTGGCCGCGCAGCGACGCGTCCGCCCCCCGGTAACGCTGACCGCCTGCGCGTGGTGCTCAGGTACTACCGCTGATAGCTGCGATTGCCAGGTTTGATCGCGAGCTGCTGCTACTCACCAACGATCGAAATCTACCGGTCATTTCCGCGACCATGCGGCAGGCAATTGGCGATGTCGGCAGTACTCCGAACCATGCTCGGCGACCCGTTCAGTGCATTCCGAATGAACCCAACTCCGCCATGCTGGCGCGGCAAGCCCCGTAGCCTGAGAGTCACCGAAGAACGATTCAAAGCCAATGATGATGCAACGCAGCATATCTTGTCGGACCATGTCGATACTGCCGTCTATGCGGGATTATTGTTGAAACAAATATCGCCTATACGACATAGCAATGATGCTATATTTCATATAGATATGAATTTACGTCGCACCGATGCCAGGTGGTGAAATAATTCACATTCCCAGACTAAAAAATCTTGCGCCGCACCACAACACTGCTATATGGTCAAACCTTGCTTGAACATTGATGGATGCAATTCGATTCAGTGTTGAAGCTAGTCTCCTCCACCCCTCCTCCTTTTGGTGGATTCAACGCAACTCCTCGGGGTTGCGTTTTTTTTGCGCCCAGCATCGGCGCGTGCTTACGGGTGCACGTCGCACCATGAGTTGATCCCGCGAACATAGCGTAGCCGCGAGCCGCTGCACAAAGACTGGATAGAAGGCGTTGCCGAGCCGGACGAGCAAGCGCAAAACCGCGAAGCGATTGTGACCAAGGCGAGGTGGCGCAGATCCGGCGCTTGTGCAGTGAAGGAGTGCGTACTCGCCTGGCGAGATCTTGCCTCATGGCTGAAAGTCCGACGTGGCAACATCGGGCGAGAAGTCAGCAGAGTCCATAGTCGCCGCCGGTACGGGGCGAAGGACTAAACGAGAGGTAGTTTTCGAGTCCATTTCGATGCAGGAAGCAAGGTGTCAGATGCCTGTGTCAGCGGGATGGGTGGGGATATCGTAAGGTGAAGCCGGGTGCGATCGCTGCCAGCGACGAAGCGCGTTGCACGCGACACAACAGCCAGGGCACAGGGTCAGCGCTGCGGCAAGCGGCGTTGACGAAAGAGGACCTGCGGCGGGCGTTCAAGCGCGCGCCGGCGAAC
>JACZJV010000075.1 GCA_014860355.1 Burkholderiales bacterium
GCGCTGTCGACACCGGTGGTGCTGTGGGGCGGCTGGCCCTTCTTTGTGCGCGGCTGGCAGTCGGTGGTGAACCGCAGTCCGAACATGTTTACGTTGATCGCCCTGGGCGTGGGCGTGGCGTGGATCTATAGCACGGTCGGCCTGCTGTTTCCGGGTTTGTTTCCCGCGAGCATCCTGATGGAGGGCGGACTGGTTCCGGTCTATTTTGAAGCTGCCGCGGTGATCACGGCGCTGGTGTTGCTCGGCCAGGTGATGGAACTGCGCGCGCGCAGCCACACCAGCGCGGCGATCAAGCTGCTGCTCGGCCTGGCGCCCAAGACGGCGCGCATTGTGCGCGCCGATGGACGCGAAGAGGACACGCCGCTGGAGCTCGTGCAGCCCGGCGACATCCTGCGCGTGCGCCCCGGGGAGAAAGTCCCGGTCGATGGCGTCGTCACAGAAGGGTCGAGTTCGGTGGACGAAGCCATGGTGACGGGCGAACCGATCCCGGTCGAAAAGCACGCGGGCGAACGTCTCATCGGCGCCACGGTCAACGGCACCGGCAGCCTGCTCATGCGCGCCGAGCGCGTCGGCGCAGATACCTTGCTGGCGCAGATCGTGCACATGGTTTCCGAGGCGCAGCGCAGCCGCGCGCCGATTCAACGCCTCGCCGACATCGTTGCGGGATACTTCGTTCCGGCCGTGATTGCGATTTCCCTGCTCACCTTCGCGGTGTGGTGGATCTGGGGGCCGGAGCCGCGCCTCGCGCACGCCATCATCAACGCGGTGGCGGTGCTGATCATCGCCTGTCCCTGCGCGCTGGGACTGGCGACGCCGATGTCAATCATGGTCGGCACCGGGC
The DNA here is from genome assembly GCA_014860355.1 of Burkholderiales bacterium. Lineage (GTDB taxonomy): Bacteria > Pseudomonadota > Gammaproteobacteria > Burkholderiales > SG8-39 > 2-12-FULL-64-23. Next base: position 842 of record JACZJV010000075.1, read on the forward strand.
GCGGCGCCATGGCCGGCGTACTGATCAAGAACGCAGAGGCGCTGGAAATCCTGGAGAAGGTAAACACACTGGTCACCGACAAGACCGGCACCCTGACCCTAGGCAAACCCCAGTTGACTGCGATCGTGGCCAGTCCGGGTTTTGGCGAAGACGAGATTCTGCGCCTGGGTGCGAGCCTCGAGCGTGCGAGCGAACATCCGCTGGCCGCGGCGATTATCGCGGCAGCCGAGAAAAAGGAGCTGGCGCTGACCGCCGTCGACGCTTTCGAATCGCATACCGGCAAAGGCGTGAGCGGAAAGATAGACGGCCGGATGGTCGCAATCGGCAATGCCAAGCTGCTCGAAATGATGAAAATCGCAGCGGGTAAGCTCGGTGAGCAGGCAGAAACCATGCGCGCAGAGGCGCAGACCGTAATGTTCGTCTCAGTGGACGGCAAGCTCGCCGGGCTGATAGGCGTCGCTGACCCGATCAAGGACACCACCGCGGAAGCAATCCGCCAGTTGCACGAAGAAGGCCTGGAAGTGGTGATGCTCACCGGTGACAGTCAGGCGACCGCCGACGCGGTGGGTAAGACGCTGGGCATCGACCGCGTCATCGCCGGCGTGCTGCCAGAGCAGAAGTCCGACCTCGTCAAGAAGCTCCAGGCCGAGGGCCGCATTGTCGCCATGGCGGGCGACGGCATCAACGATGCGCCCGCATTGGCGCAAGCGCAGGTCGGCATCGCTATGGGTACCGGTACCGACGTGGCCATGGAAAGCGCCGGGGTGACGCTGGTGAAAGGCGATCTGCGCGGGATCGTGCGCGCGCGGCGCCTGAGCCGCGCCACCATGAGCAACATCCGGCAGAACCTGTTTTTTGCCTTCATCTACAACGC
>JACZJV010000076.1 GCA_014860355.1 Burkholderiales bacterium
GGTGCCGCGGCGACAGGTTCGGGCGCCATCGCGCGCGGTGCAGGAGCAGGCGTTTGCGCGCCGAAGCGATAGATGAGGCCGACCGAGATTAGATCGATGTCGCCTTTGTTGCCGACGGCGTCGTTGATGCGGTAGCGCTCCGCCTCGAGCCGCATTGCGAGCGTCTTGCTGAAATCGTACTGTAGCCCCAAGCCGTACTTGACGTTGGTCTCGCGCTTGCTCGGGTTGGGCCTGATTACATTGACTGCTCCGGTACCGCTGAAGCTGTCCTTGGCTTCAGCGTAGTTCGCGCCGACCCGGCCGAACGCGGAAAACTTGTCCGTAAAGGGCACAATGCCGACCAGGTCGAGATTCAGGCCCTGGACCTTGATCCTGCCGCTCAGGGTTCCCGCCGGTACCGTGCTCGCCTCGAAACCGAAGCTTCCCAGGTTGAAATAACCGCCTTCAACGGCGAAATGCCGGTTGAACTTGTAGCCGCCGTATAGCTTGTAGCCGGTGTCGCTGTCGTCGTCGGCGATCGAGGTCGCGGTACTGCCTGCGCCGATCAGGGCGTCGGTGATCCTGGCGTCGTCGATGTTCGCTTTTGATTGGCCGGCATTGACTCCGGCGTACCAGCCCGCATCGTCCGCCATTGCGTACGGGCTGACGATCGCGGCGAGCGCCGCCAGACCCAGGGTCACTGAGGCTTTTGCCAATTCGAATGTCATTTGTTTCTCCCGGAGAATTTATTGTTGCCAATGACGTCACAAGCTTGCGGCGCGTCGATCAGGCGGGCCGACAGAAGTGTCTCTGCCGGCCCTTCATTTCGATGCCTCGAACCCTGCTATGGCACGGTAATGGTGGTAAGCGATGGGCTTGCGGCGCCGACTATCGAAAAGGTACCGGCCCCGGATGCCCCGGCGAGTATCCTGCCCATCACCGATGAACCGTCATTGACCGTAGCCGTACGACCCGCCAGGATGTTGCCGTTCCAGCTCGTTCCCGATCCGATGGTGATGTCCAGACCGGCCACGAACCAGATGTTTCTCGCCTGGGCGCCATTGACAAGCTTGATCTGCGTCGGAAGCAGCAGGGTCCCCGAGTCGACAAAGGAGCTGTCTATCTTGATGATGAAGACGGCATTGGCGTCGTTCTGCGCGTCGAACGTGGTAACGGTACCGGCCGCCATGCCCAGAGCCGCCTCATGATAGACGCCGGGGAGCAGGATTTTCCCGTCCGGCCCGACTCCGCCCAGTTGACCTCCGAGGAAACCGACCGCAAAGGTATCGACCTTGTTCTTGCCCTCGACCCAGGCAATATTCAAGTCGTTGGTGACGGTATTCGCGGTGCCGCCGTTGTCGAACGGATCACCGGCAAAGTATATCGATCCGTTCACGGCCATGCCCGTGCCCCCGGTGCTTGCATAGATCTTGACCAGGCAGGTCTGGGACGCGCCGTTGTTGCCGGTGGAATCGGTACAGGAGGCCAGCGGATACAGCGCAACATCGCCATTGACCACGGTAACCCCGGTCGAGGTCAGCCCGGCCTGCGACGCAATACCGAAGGTAGCGGCACCTCTGAGGTTGATCGCGAGGGCCGGCGGCGGAACGAGCGCTGCCGCCGTTCTGAATGTCCATGGATTCGGCACCGGCAGTCCACCCGCTGCGGGCACGACCAGCGCATTGCCTGCGAGGTCCTGGGCGCCGTTGGTAACCGTGACGGTATAGTCGGTGTCGGGCAGGAGATTGCTGTCCGGATTGAAGGTCGCGATATTGTTGGTTACATCATAGGCGAGCGTTCCCGGGAGCTTGACTAGCGGGGACGCGGTCTCGCTCAGCGTAAAGTTCGTCGTGATCATCGTAGCCTGCCGCATTTCCTCGCTGAAGCTGGCATTGATCGACTGCGTAACCGGTACGCCCGTGGCAAGAGCGGCCGGGTTGGTGATGGTCACCGTTGGCGCGGCGGTGTCGGCGACGGCAGCGGTGGTCCAGTCCCAGACGTAATTCGCAGCCATTGCGTTGCCTGCCAGGTCCCTGGCCCCGGTCGTGACCGTCGAGGTATAGGTGGTGCCGGGCGCGAGATCGCCGGTCGGGTTGAAAGTGGCGGTGTTGCCGGCGTAGCTCACTGCGCCTGCGGGATTCGCGCAAGGCAGGGCGCAGGTCAGCGTAAATGTTGCCGCGGCGATACTTGCGGGGTCCATCGCCTCGTTGAAAGTTGCAGTGCTGTCGCGGTTGACGGGCAGGCCGGTGGCGCCGGTCAGGGTACCCGTAGTGCCGTAAGCATTCGTGGCAATGACCAAGGGCGTGGTGGTGTCGGCCGTCAGAGCCGTGGTGAAGCTCCAAGTGTAGTCTGCCGCCATGGGCGTGCCCGCCGCCAGGTTCCTGGCGCCGCTGGTGATCGTGGCCTGATATGACGCGGCGGGTGCGAGACTGACGGGAGCAAGCTTGGTGCCCGGCGTAAAGGTCGCAATATTGTTGGTCGCATCGTAGCTGACTTCTCCCGCGACTGCCGAGACTGCGCCGGTGCTGTTGAATTCCCTCAACAGGAAGCTGGTGGCGGTGAGCGTTGCGGGATCCATCGCCTCGCTGAAGGTGGCGGTGATGGCGCGGTTGATCGGCATACCCGTGATCGCTCTCACGGGAACGGTGGCGGTGACCGTGGGCGCAACTGGCGCCGCCGCCGGTGTGCCGGGCGGTGTGCCGCTTATGCCCAGGACGGGATCGCCCCCGCCGCCTCCGCCGCAGCCGGCCAGCAAAGCGCCCAGCATCAACGCCATGAACCAGCTCAGGAATCTGGAATAGCTATCGAATCTGTTCGCGTTCTTCATTTGCTTGCCCTTTTTCGATTGATCCGGAAAACCCCTAGGCCTGAACCACCGGCCCCGTGCCAGTGCGCACACGGGAATCGCGCGCGGTTCTTTTTCGCGCGGCGTTTCACGCTTGTGAGTATCGGCATCCGCCGCGACAGCTTCTGTGCGTTGGCGTACATAAGCCGGGCAATTTGTGCGCCCGCATACATGGCTCGCGGCGCCACCGGTGCTGCTGCAGCGCAGCGCGCCGCGGGTGCATGCTCCGCTTGCGCGGCCGGCCGGTACGACAAAGGCCGGCAGCAACGCGCCTGCCGGCCTCTGTCAGCTTGATGCCGCCCTTACGGCGCTGGCTGAGTAATCGCGTTCTGGTCCAGAGCGACCGCAGTCTGTGCCAAGGCCCTGCCGTTCATCGACGCGCCGGTCTTCAGCGTGATCGCGGTTTGCGACAGCATGATTCCCTCGAAATGCGCACCGGCGCCGATGTCCGCAAAGCCGCTGAACTGCCAGAAGATGTTCTTGGCTTTGGCACTGCCGCCGAGGATGATGCTCTTGGCCGCGCTCATGCTGAGATTGCCCGGGATCTGGAAGATCCAGACATCGTTCGCGCCACCCGAAATCGTGACGTCGGTCGATATGCTCACCCCGGTAGTCCAGGTGTAGAGGCCGGGAACGAGGGTCAGTCCGCCGATCTCGCCGCTACCCAGGTTGGTGAAGTCAGGTGTCGGCCTTCCGGCGGCGTCGGTATAGGCAAGCTGCATGTCCGCAACCGCCGTGGTCAGGTTCGAATTGGTCGGAGTCGTCATATCGGCGCCGTACAGATTACCGCTTACCTGAGTCGATGTCGCAGACGTCGTCCCCACCAGCGTGAGCGAGAAACCTGTCAGGAAAGACGTGGCGGCCGGACTCACTCCGACATCCCCGGTGATCGCAGAGGACGGAACGGTCGAGACGCCCGATTTCGCCAGAATCACGAAATTGCCGGCTGTTCCCAGCAGTACCGGAGCCGGTCCCTGCGCTGCGGCCACGGCTACGGTCACGGTATAAGTCGCCGTCGAGCCGTCTGCCGCGCTTACGACATAGGCAAGCGGACTGCTGTAGTCGTTCGCCGTTGCAGAGCTGGTCTGTACCGCCGTGCCCACTTTTACGACTGTTCCCGTGGTGACAAATTTTGCAACCAGGGCGGTCACGTTCGTTCCGTTCGGCAGATTCACGGCTATGGTCATTGCCGCTTCGTCGATCACCCCGGGATTGGCGGGAAACCCGACAAACGAGTAGGCGGTCAGGGCCTTGGCGCTGCCCGCCGCCGCGCTCGCGCTCACTGTATAGCTTGCTGTCGACCCGTCTGCCGCGGTGACGGTGTATGTCACCGGAGCGCTAAAGTCGTTCGCGCTTGTGCCGCTGGTCTGCACTGTCGCTCCCACCTTCACGCTTGAGCCCGTGCTCGCAAATGTCGCAACAAGCGCCGTCAAGTCGCTCCCGCTCGGCAGGTTCACCGTCACGGTCTTTGCCGTTTCATCTATGCTTGCCGCAACCGCGGGATACCCGGCAAATGAGAATGCGTCGATAGTCTTGGCAGTGGCCGCGGCCGCGCCCACGCTCACGCTATAGGTCGCTGTCCCGCCGAGTGCGTCGCTTATCGTGTAGGTCACCGGCGCGCTGAAATCATTCGAGGTTGCGCCGCTCGTCTGAACCGCTGTTCCGACCCTTACGACTAGGCCGGTGGTGGCGAATTTCGCGACCAGGGCCGTCAGGTCGGTACCGCCAGGCACGGTCACCGCTATGGTCTTCGCCGTCTCGTCTATGCTCGCCGCAGAACCGGAGAGACCGACAAACGAGAATGCGGTCGCAGCCTTGGCATCGGCCGCGGCCACGGTCACGGCTGCGCTATAGGTCGCGCTCGAACCGTCCTCCGCGGATACGATGTATTGCACCGGAGCGCTGAAGTCGTTCACCGTTGCCGCACTGGTCTGAGCCGTAGTTCCGACCTTTACGCCTGTACCGGTAGTCGTGAAAGTCGCGACCAGGGCCGTCACGTCGGTCCCGTTGGGCACGGTCACCGCTATGGTCTTTGCCGCTTCGTCTATAGTCGCCGCAGCGGCGGGCAATCCGACCAGCGCATAGGCCGTGACGGCCTTGGTCGTCGCCGCGGGCGCGGCGACCGGGAGTGCATCGTCACCGCCGCTTCCGCATCCCGCCAGCATGGCGCCCAGCAGCAATGCCGTGAACCACGCGAGGATTCGGGGATAACTGACTAATTTGCTCATCTTGTTCATTTGCCTTTCCTCTTCGTCTGAACCAGAACACCGTCTACGTGTGCGACCGACGACTACCCGGTGCGCACGTCGATGTTCTGTACTGTCGCTTTCGCGCGGAAAATCGCGGTTTGAAGTATTGCCCTGCACCGCAAAATGTTCTGTGCGGTGGCGTACGCAAGCGCAATGATTTGCGCTCTCGCACACGCCGCGGGGTGCGACCAACGCCACCAGGCGTCGGTCCGTGCGCGACTTCATCTGCAGCAAAGTACGGCGCCTGGGCGCCGTTGCCGACAGACGCTATCGCCGCAGTGGTACAACTGCGGCGCAGATGCTCAGGCGTTCGACTGAATCGCGCCGTTGACGATCCTGACTTTGTCGCCGGTGCGCCAGCTCGGCGCGCTCGTTTGGCTGATCACGCGGCTCGAGCCGTCGTTCAGGCGCACGGTGACCTCGTAGCTCTTGGTCGCCTTCACCCGCTTCTCGACTTCGTTGCCGGCCACCGCGCCACCGACTGCACCGACCACGGTCATGACGTCCTGACCGCGGCCGCCGCCGACCTGGTTGCCGAGCAGGCCGCCGACTACCGCGCCGCCTACTGCTCCAAGACCGCTACCCTGGCCTTTTGCGGCGATTTCCCGCACCGACTCGATTACGCCGCATTCGGCGCATGCCGCGGCGGCTACCGGCACCGGCGGGGCATACTCCACCGCAGCAGGACGCGCAGGACGCGCCCGCGCCACCTTGGGCGTGTGCGTTTTTGCGACGGCCGGCGCGTTCGCCGACTGCGGCTGGCTTGCGGCCGTATCGCCCGGTCCGCCCATCGAATTCGGGATCCAGCCCATCACCGCGGCAATGCCTACGGCGCAAAACAAGGTCAGGGCGATGCCTGCGACCCAGATCACCGCCTGGGGGAATCTCCCCGATTGCGGCTCCGGTTTGTTGATTTGCGTATTCATGTGCGCTTCCTTCAAATCCAGCTATGCCGAACGGCGCCCGCGTCGGTGCAATGGCGCGAGCCCCGCTGCGGCGTGAAACTGCAAACTACATTTTCTTGCCGACGTCGCGCGCCGTATCCGAGGTGGCCGCACCCGCGACCCCGAGGTCTTTGCCTACGCCGTCGACGGTATTGCAGCCCGCGACCGAAGCGAAGACGCCGACCAGCGCCAGAACTGCCAGTATTTTCTTGAACATGATGATTCCTTTTCTGAGTGAATTTGACGCGGATCGCGCCGCCGCGCGGCGCGATCGCCTGCGCCTAGCGCGCGATCCTGGTGCCGATCACTTCGATGTCGACGCGACGGTCAGGCTGCAGGCAGGCGATGACTTTGGCGCTCTTGGGGCCAACGCAATCCTCGGCTTTGGTCACCGGCTGCGTTTCGCCCTTGCCTTCGGTATAGATGCGGCCCGGCTCGACGCCCTTGTCGACCATATAGGCCTTGACCGACGCCACGCGTTGCTCCGACAGGCGCTGGTTGTAGCTCAGGCTGCCGATGCGGTCGGCATGGCCCATGGTGATGATGGTTTCGGGGCTGATGTCCCTGAGTTTGCCGACGAAGGCGTCGAGCGCGTCACGACCCGCCGGACGCAGCGTGGCCTTGTCGAAGTCGAACAGGGTATCGGCGTCCAGCGTCAGCTTTTCCGCCACCGGCTTCGGCGCAGGCGGGGGTGTCAGCGCTGCGACCACTTCGGGCGCCGGGGGGGCGGCAGCGACCGGCGGCGGCGCTACATAGGCGACGTAATTGGGATCGCATTCGGCGCTGGGCGCCGGGGGCGGGCCGAAGCCGGAATGCCAGCACAGGCCGAACCCGCTCCTGACCACGGTGCCGCGGCTATCGTCTACGAATGCCTTGTCTTTGGCGCTGTCGTTGGTGCTTTGCGCGCTCGCGGCTCCGGACAGGATGCCCAATGCCAGGGCGCATGCGACCGCCAGACCGATTCTCGTCTTGTGGAATGATTTTGTCATGGTGTTTCTCCTGGTGAACAACGGTGTTTCCGCCTGCAGCTTCCATCCCTACTTTCAAAGGCCGCGCATCGCGGCAAGTGAAACTGACTGGCAATGTATGCATTGTCCGGCCAAGTTGCGGGAACAATCTGGGCGCTAGCGCACATAGGGAAAAATATTCCGGCGCGCATCACAGCGCATCGTCTTCAATCGGCAGCGGCATCGGTGAACCCCGGATTCTTCCAGCTGCCGTGCGCCGCGATGAGCGCGTCCGCAGCTTTCGGCCCCCAGCTGCCGCGCTTGTAGGGCTGGACCCGATGGTGCGTCTTCAGGACCGGGTCGACCACGGCCCAGGCCGCCTCGACCGCATCCTCTCGCGTGAACAGCGCGCCGTTGCCGGCCATGGCGTCGCCCAGCAGCCGCGCGTAGGGTGCTTCCTCCCCGGGGCGTTCGTCGACCAGGTAGAGCTCGCGCTGCTCGCCGACGAATGCCTTGCCTGCGCGCTTGACGCGGGCCGCGAGCGCGACGGCGGAATTGGGGGAAAGCCGAAAGCGCAGGTAGTTGGACGCACCGTTCGCGGGCGCGGAGTCTGCGAACAGCCGCTGCGGCGGCGGCTTGAGCTGCACGATCACCTCGGCCGCCCTCCCCGCCAGGTATTTGCCCGAGCGCAGGTACCAGGGCACTCCTTCCCAGCGCCACGAGTCGATGTACAGCCGCAGCGCGCAGTAGGTCTCGACGTCGGATCCCGCGGCTACGCCCGGCTCCCTGCGATAGCCGGCGTACTGTCCGCGCACCAGGTCCTCGGGCCTGAGCGGACGCATGGCCTGGAACACGTCGGCGCTCTCGCCGTGCACCGCGCCGAAACCGCGATACGCCGGCGGCTCCATCGCCAGCAGCGCGACGATCTGAAACAGGTGATTCTGGATCACGTCGCGCAGGCAGCCCGCGGATTCGTAGAACGCGCCTCTGCCCTTGACGCCGAAATCCTCGGCCAGCGTAAGCTGAACGCTGGCTATGTAATTGCGGTTCCAGATCGGCTCCAGAAACGAATTGGCGAAGCGGAAATACAGGATGTTCATGATCGCCTCTTTCGCGAGGAAGTGGTCGATGCGAAAGATCGCGTCCTCCGGAAACACCGAGCGCGCCACGCTATTGAGTTCGCGCGCGCTCGCCAGGTCGCGCCCGAAGGGCTTTTCGACGATGACGCGCGCCCCCGCGGCCAGTCCCGCGGCCCCCAGCCCCTGGATCACCGCTGCGAACAGCGCGGGCGGGATGGCGAGATAGTGCGCCGGATGCCGGGCAGCGCCCAGCGCGCGCTTGAGTGCGCCGAAAGTGTGCGGGTCCTGGTAGTTGCCCTGCACGTAGTCGAGCAGCGCAAGCAGGCGGCGCAGCGCCGGCCGGTCGTCGATCCCGCCCGCCGACGCGCTGATGCTGTCGGTCGCGCGCTTGCGCAGCTGCGCCTGGCTCCAGTTCGAGGACGCGACCCCGACCACGGGTACGCCGAGCTCGCCTCGCTTCGCCAGCGAATACAGGGCCGGAAATATCATCTTGTGTGCGAGATCGCCGGTCACGCCGTAGAGCACCAGCGCGTCCGACCCTGCAGCCTCAGCCTTGTTGCCGTCCATGTCAGTTCTTTCCCCTGTAGTTCCCGTCGTGTCCGCCATTCTCGTACGATCGGGCCGCAGGGACGATTCCTGCGCACGCCGGGGCGCCGCGGCAGGCCCGATGCATTCGACCGCGGTATTGCGCGTGTCGTTTCATGAAGGACCGCGGCCGCAGCGGCAAAGTTCCATCCACCCGCCGGGGCCGCGCGCGAACCGAGGCTACTCCTGCCGGCGCTCGCTCGATAGTGTAGTGTACGCATGCGACCCCGCTACGCCTGCGGGGGTATGAACCGTTTGCCGGAGCGGCAGTCTCCTGTTCTGGGGCCTGCGGTAAAGTCCGGCGGGGACAGGGCCGTGCACGGGACATGCGCGCGCCACGGCCTCATATCCAGGAGGGTGCGGCATGAATGCAACACGGACCGAACGTGACTCCTTTGGCCCCATCGAGGTGCCCGCGGACCGGCTCTGGGGCGCGCAAACGCAGCGCTCGCTCAAACACTTCGCGATCTCCACCGAGCGCATGCCCAGGGAAATCGTGCTCGCACTCGCCAGCGTCAAATCTGCCTGCGCCCGGGTGAATCGCCAATTGGGACTGTTACCCGAGGAGAAAGCGACGACCATAGTCGCGGCCGCAGAAGAGGTGCTGCTGGGCCGCCACGAGCAGGAATTCCCGCTCTCGCTGTGGCAGACGGGATCCGGCACCCAAAGCAATATGAATATGAACGAGGTGCTGGCCAACCGCGCTTCGGAACTGCTGGGCGGGGAGCGCGGACAGAAATGCCGCGTGCATCCCAACGACGACGTCAATCTGGGGCAGTCCTCGAACGACATCTTTGCCACGGCCATGCATCTGGCCGCCGCCCTGGGCCTCGGCCGGGCGCTGCTACCAGCGCTGGCCGGACTGCGTGCGACGCTCGCCGCGAAGTCCGCGGCCTTCGCCGATATCGTCAAGATAGGTCGCACCCACCTGCAGGATGCCACCCCGCTGACCCTGGGCCAGGAATTCTCCGGATACGTCGCGCAACTCGATCACGCCGGGGCAGCGATCAATGCCGCGCTGCCTTCGCTGTACCCGCTTGCGGTCGGCGGTACTGCCGTCGGGACCGGGCTCAACACCCATCCCGAATTCGGCGCGCGCGTGGCGGCGGAACTCGCCCGCAGCAGCGGACTGCCCCTCACCGCCGCAGCCAACAAGTTCGCCGCGCTTGCCGCGCACGACGGCCTGGTCTTCGCCCATGGCGCGGTGAGGACGCTGGCGGTCGCGCTGATGAAAATAGCAAACGACATACGCTGGCTGTCCTCGGGGCCGCGCTCGGGATTGGGCGAGATCGCGATACCGGAAAACGAGCCGGGCAGCTCGATCATGCCCGGCAAGGTCAACCCGACCCAGTGCGAAGCGCTGATCATGGTCTGCTGCCAGGTCATGGCCAACGACGTCGCCGTCGGCTTGGGAGGCGCATCGGGCAATTTCGAGCTGAATGTATGCAAACCGCTCATCGCCCACAATTTTCTGCAAAGCGTGCGCCTGCTCGCCGAGGGCATGGCGAGTTTCGACACCTATTGCGCGCGCGGCATCGAAGCCAGGCACAAGCGCATAGCCGAGCATCTGGCGCATTCGTTGATGCTGGTCACTGCGCTCGCGCCCCACATCGGCTACGACCGCGCCGCGGAGATTGCCAAGCGTGCGCACCGCGACGGCACCGCGCTGCGCGAGGCCGCGCTGGCACTGGGCTATATCACGGCCGAGGATTTCGATCGCTGGGTGCAGCCCATGGAGATGATACGCAGCAGCGAACGTCGCAAAAAGAAATAGCCGGAACGCGCCCGGGGTTGACGCGCCCGGGCATGCGCGCCCGGCCTAGAGATCGACCAGCTTCAGCTCTTTGCCGTTGTACGCGAGCCGCTTGCCCTGGGGCAGCTTCAAATAGGGTGCGACTTCGTCCGCGCCGAGTCCGTAGGCGAAGCTCATCTCGCCGCGGCTGAACTTTCCGCTGCCGTAGCCGCGCAACACGCTCAGACGCTGAAACTGGAATGTCGCGCTGGCCCCGTCGCTGCAAGCGAGCTGGCCCAGGCCACCGCGCTCTGCGCTGGAAGTGAACTGCCCGTGGCAGGTGAGATTGGCGTCTTTCTGCGAATAAATGGCGAGGGTCCCGTCGCCGCTGAGATGGCCTTCCGCCTCGCCCAGAAACAGTTCGCCGGCCAGGATCGCGATGATCTCGCCTTTGGCTGAAAGCAGCCCTGCGCTTACCTGCGTTGCCGAGCCGGCCAAGCCGATGCTCGCGCCTAGCACCGCAATCAATATTTTGCGCATAGAAACCGACCCCAATTGAATATTTTTCGATAGCACCGCGTTGCGCGCCCTGAAAGCCAGGATACGCTGGCCTGATTATATCTCTTGCTGCGGCATTTGCGCTGCGCCGGCGCCAGCCGGGCGGGACAAATTGCACGGTCTGCGCATCGGTACCGGGCTTGCGCCGGCGGGCGCCGAACCGCGTAACCCCGCTCGCGTTGATCTATGCACCTATGCGGGTACGCCCGCATGCTAATCTCGCCGGAGTGGAACCGCGCGCCTGCCTTGCACCCACGCGGATGCCTCGTCCCGGGATGCGATATGCTCACCCGTCCATGCCCGGGCACATGCCAGCCCGGGCAGCCGCAGGTGCCGCTTGATTCATTGACCCTGGTTTTATAAGGTATAAGTTCATGCATTCATTACCTGGAGACCCAATATGAAACCCCTTAGCCCGAAATTGAAATGCGCGCTGGCGCTTGTGGTCGGAGGCATGCTCGCGGCAGGCCCGGCGATGGCCGAGAAGCCCTCCTGGGCCGGCGGCAAGAACGAAAAGAACGAGCACAAGGAGCGGCGCGAAGAGCCAAAAGGCGAGCGGCATGAGGACGGCGGGAAATCGCGCAAGGACAGCCACGATACGAAATCGCGGGACGGGGGCCGTTCGAGCGCGAGCGGCGGCCACTTCGAAGAGCGGCAGCGCGATATCGTGCGCACGTATTACACCGAGGAATTCAGCCACGGGCGCTGTCCGCCTGGCTTGGCGAAGAAACACAACGGTTGCATGCCCCCGGGACAGGCGAAGAAATGGCAGCGCGGGAAACCGCTGCCGCGCGAGGTGATCTTCTACGATCTGCCGCCGCAGATAGTGGTGCAGATCGGCGTGCCGCCGCAGGGCTACCGCTACGTGCGCGTGGCGACCGACATCTTGCTTATTGCCATAGGCACCGGCATGGTCATCGACGCCATCGACGATCTGGGCCGCTAGCAAATTCTGCCCGGGGCGGGTGATTTCGCCTGGCATGAAATGGCCTAAACGCACGTTGGCCGTGCTCGCGGCGCTGCTCGCGATCGCGGCCGCAGTGCCGTTTTTCATCTCGCTCGACGATTACATTCCGCGGATCGAGAAGGAAGCGTCGGCCAGGCTCGCAGAGCCGGTGTCGATAAAACGCGTCCGCTTCAGCGCCCTGCCACTGCCGCATGTCACCATCGAGGGCATCAGCGTCGGCGCGACCGGCGACGTCAGCATCGGCAGCGTGGTGGTGACTCCCGGGCTTTTCTCCCTGATGCAATCGACCAAGGTCATCAGGCGCATCGAAATCGATGCGCTGGTCCTTACGCCCAAGGCGATCGAAAAGATTCCGGCGTGGACGCGGCCGCAGGCCGCCCAGTCGCCGCGGGCAGCCGCGCAGGTACGCGTCGAGAGCATCCGCTTGAAAAATGCGCTGGTCGATTTCGGCAAGGCGAGCTTCGGCCCGTTCGATGCGCGCATCAGCCTGGGCAGCGATGGCGCAGCGCAGGAAGCGTCGATCGCCACGGTGGACGGCAAGCTCAAGGCGCTGATCAAACCGGACCATGCAGAATATCTGCTCGAGCTCAGCGCAAAATCCTGGACCCTGCCGGCAGGGCCGGCGCTGGTGTTCGACGAGTTGACTGTCAAGGGGGTGGCCTCATCGGCCGACTTGAAGCTGGGCGAGATCAGCGCCAAACTCTACGGCGGCACGGCCAGCGGCAACGCCGCCCTCAACTGGCGCAAAGGGCTGCAACTGGCCGGCAAGCTCGACGTCCGCCGGCTGGAGATGAGGCAGGTCGCCACGCTGCTGTCGCCGGGCACGCGCATCAGCGGCACGCTCGACGCGCAACCGGTTTTCTCCGCCTCGGCCAAATCCGCAGCCCAGCTGATGCATGCATTGCGGCTGGCTACGCGTTTCGAGGTCAAGAACGGTACGCTCCTGGGCGTGGACATCGAGAAAGCCGCCACCCAACTGTTCAAGCAGGCATCAAGCGGCGGCGAAACGCGTTTCGAGCAACTGTCCGGGCATCTCCTCCTGGAACGGGGCGATTACCGCTTCACCCAGCTCAAGATCGCCTCGGGCGCCCTCGCCGCCGACGGCCACGTGACCATCTCGGCGAAAAAGGAGTTGTCGGGCCGCATCAACGCCGAGGTCAAGGCCGCGGGCGCCAGCACCGGCGTGCCGCTCAACGTTGCAGGAACGCTGGACGCACCGCTGCTCTACCCCACCGGCGGGACCATGGCGGGTGCCGCAGCGGGCACGGCCATCATGGGACCGGGAATAGGCACTACCATGGGCGCGAAAGTCGGCGGCTGGGTCGAAGGATTGTTCGACAAGAAGGACCCCGGGAAACCCGCAAAATAGGCCGCAGGCGCAGGCCCTACTGCGCCGGCAGCGTCGTGTGCAGTTCCCTGTAGAGCCCCCCGCCCTCGACGCTGCCGCTGACACTGCCCTCGCCGCGCATCCGGCGCAGGCAGTCCTCGCGGTCTGCGGGCGGCAGGCCCTCACAGCGTTTCACCCGGTTCTGTTCATAGCTGCCCTGGCTGTCGCCGCCGCTCTTGTGCCCGGCTTCCTGCAGCGCGGCGCCCGCTTCGCGCAGGCAGGTGGCGCGATCCTGGTAGGACTGGCCGCTGTTACAGGCGGCGCGGTCCTGGCGGTAGAGCGCTTGCGCCGCAGTTTCACCGGCGGCGGCGCCCGTGGCCAGCAAGGCGGCGAGGGCAAATGCCGCGTAGCCCAGGGAAACAATTGTGCTTTTACCGGCACCCGCCGGACTGCGATCGACTACAGATTGCATGATTGCTCCATTATTGAGAGACACAGGGCCTGGCTAGCAGGGGTTCGCGTTGTACGAGCGCTAGCGCAGCGCCTCAGCGGCGGCAGAGCAGCAGGCCGATGGCGGCGCCCACGACTGCACTGAGGCCCGCGGCGATGGCCATGGTCTGCCAGGGATTCTCGTGCACATACTCGTCGGTCGCATGCGCGCCCGCCCTGGTCTTTTCCATCACTGCCTCTTCCAGACCGCGCAACTGCTGCTTGGCCGAATCCAGATTGCGTTCCACCTTGGTGCGCAGGGCGACGGCCTTGTCGCCGCCTTCGTCGGCCACCAGCTTCAGCAATTGGTCGGTTTCGCTCATCACCGCGTTGAAATCGGCGAGCAGCCTTTTCTTGATCACCTGGGTACTTGAATGATTCATCGTAGTCTCCATCGGGCGGAAGGCAGGCGAGGCCGGGATGGCGGCGCCGCTCCACTTTGTTGCTGCTGAGCTTATCCGGGACCGCGGACGCGGTCGGTACGGCAGCGCACATTTGCGCGCCGATGCCCTGACCCTCGTGCCGACCGCGAGCCTTGGGGCAACTATTTCGTTCCCTAATGTTAGCTAGCGCACAGAGCCGCCGAAGGGAAATCCGGATACTTGCTACCGCAATGAATGCAATACCTTTCTGGCCGGAAATAGACGGCCGTGACTCTCCAACAACGAGCGAAAGAACGAGCCATGTCGAAAAAAGCTGAACTATTCACCGTTGCCCTGTTGGCCTTTAGCCAGAGTGCCTACGCCCAGATTCAACTCCCGCCCAGCGCGGGCGGTCAGATGCAGCAGATTCCACCCCCGCCGACGCTGCAAAAAGCCGTTCCGCAAATCCGCATCGAGCAAGGCGGTACGGCCAATGTACCGGCTGCGGATCAGGTCAAGGTCCTGGTCAATACGCTGCATGTGACCGGCCAGGTGCAGTATTCCGAACCCCAGCTGATCGCGATCACGGGGTTCAGTCCTGGCAGCGAACTCACGCTCGCGCAATTGCGCGCCATGGCGGCAAAGATTGCCGATTACTACCACCTGCACGGGTATTTCGTGGCGCAAGCCTATCTGCCCGCGCAGGACATCAAGGACGGTGCCGTGACCATCGCGGTGATCGAGGGCCGCTACGGCAGCGTCACCCTGCGCAACCAATCCAAGCTATCGGATGGCCTGGCGAACGGTTTGCTCGGCGGCCTGAACCGCGGCGACACCATCGCGATCGAACCGCTGGAGAACCGCCTGCTGCTGCTCTCCGACGTTCCCGGCGTGAACGTGAAATCCACCCTGGTTCCCGGCACCGAGGTGGGCACCTCTGACCTGATCGTCGACGTGAGCCCGGGTAAGACCGTGAACGGCAGCGTCGAAGCCGACAACGCCGGCGACTACTACACCGGCGAGTACCGCGTGGGGGCGACGGTGAACATCAACAATCTTGCCGGGCGCGGCGACGTGGCGAGCCTCAGGGTGATGACTTCGGGCTCCGGCATGAGCTATGGCCGCGCGTCCTACCAGATGCAGTTCGGCAAGGCGACGACGGGTATCGCCTACAGCGCACTGAAATACCGGCTGGGCGAGGAGTTCACGCCCCTGGACGCCCACGGCACGGCCGAGATCGCGAGCGTCTACGGCAGCTATCCGCTGATCCGCTCGCGCAATACCAACCTCTACGTCCTGGGCGGTTTTGACGCCAAGACCTATCAGGACAAGATAGACCTGTTTTCCTCGGTCACCGACAAGAAGAACGATGTCTGGTGGGCGGGCCTGAACGGCAACCACCTCGACGGTTTCGGCGGCGGCGGGGCGAGCAGTTATTCCCTCACCCAGAGTTTCGGCGACCTCGACATCGAGACGCCCGAGGCGCTCGCCATCGATGCGGCAACGGCGCGCAGCAACGGGCACTACCAGAAGCTCGCCTTCAATGTCGCGCGGCTGCAGCGCGTCAGCGAAAAGGTCTCGCTCTACGGTTCGGTCTACGGGCAGTTCGCCTCGAAAAACCTGGACATCTCCGAAAAGATGGGCATGGGCGGCCCGTACGCGGTGCGCGCCTATCCGGTGGGTGAAGGTTATGGGGACGAGGGCTATGTGGCGACGCTGGAGGCGAGGCTGCTGCTGCCGAAGTTCTCCGCGAGCATGCCCGGGAATATGCATCTGGTCGGCTTCGCCGATACCAGCACGGTGACCCGCAACAACAATCCCTGGGCGCCCGGCGACAACAGCAGAACCCTGAGCGGAGCCGGGGTCGGGTTCACCTGGGCAGACTACAACAACTTCGTGGTGAATGCGTATTGGGCGTGGAAGCTGGGCAATGAGGCGGCGACCTATGCACCGGACAAGAACGGCCGCTTGTGGGTCCAGCTGGTCAAATACTTTTGACAGCGGCATCCGCGACCGGCATCCATTGAAAACAAGCTACGCGCACATCGGAAAAACATCATGAACCGCATTTACCGATCGATCTGGAACGACAAGACCGGCACATTCGTTGCCGCCTCGGAAAACAGCACAGGCAAAGGCAGGCGATCCTCCTCCGGCGCAGGCGCAGCGGCGAGCGGTGCGCGCTTTGCCCTGAAAGCGCTGGCGCTCTCGCTGATGCTCGCCTTCGGTTCGAATGGCTACGCTGCGCCCACGGGCGGCGCGGTATCGGCGGGCAGCGCGAGCATCGCGGGCGGCGCCGGCACCACCACCATCAACCAGGCGAGCCAGAATGCGGCGATCAACTGGCAGAGCTTCAGCATCGGAGCGGCCGAAGCGGTCCGCTTCGTGCAGCCCAATAGCAGCGCGGTGGCCTTGAACCGGGTGCTGGGTGCGGACCCTTCGAGCATC
>JACZJV010000077.1 GCA_014860355.1 Burkholderiales bacterium
CCCATGTTGAGGAAACGGAAGCGGTACTTGCGGCGTTTGACCGGCATGTAGGGCTGGATCTTGCCGTTCACCGTCATCTTGTCGCCGATCGCGCCATCGAAGCAGGTCAGCGGGAAGAAGTCCACACCGTTCGGGTCGAACTGGCGGTCGTGGAACACCAGGCCGACGTCGAATTCGTAATTGTCGCCGCAGGGCAGGCGCCAGCCCTTGGTCTCGTCGCCGTAATCGCCCATGTTGGGGTCCGAATACGCACCCCAGGCATCGTAGATCGAGTTCATGCCGGCCAGGCCCGCGTACACGTTCTGCGAGGTGAAGTCGAGCTGGTGGTCGTGGTACCACAGCGTGCCCAGCGCCTCGTCCGGATTGCCGAGGCCGCCGTACTGCTTCACCCCGGCGTACACGTTCGGGTAGTGGTAATCGTAGTAGTGGCCCGAGTAGTTGGTGTACAGCGGATTGCCGTCGCTCTCCGAGGGCGTATGCAGGTTGTGCATGTGGGTGGTGATCTGGTTGATGCCGAAGCCCAGGTTCTGCGCCGGGAGGTCGTTGTGGATGCGGGTGAAGTGCGGCTCGCCGTAGCGCGTGCGGAACATCGGGCCGGGGACCAGGCCGTCGAAGCCCCAGGCCGGCTGGCCGGCCGTGCCCGCGGGCAGGTCGCGGTGCCACACCTGGTTGAACTGCTTGGCGCGCATCTCGTACCACTTCTGCGGCACATGGTTGCCGAGCAGGGGATCGGATTTGCCCCAGCCCTGGTGGCCGAGGTAAGGATAGGGCGTGCACTCGTGCAAGGCCGGGAATTCGGAGCAGGCGCGGATCTTCGAGTCGCCGCCGCTCATGGTACCGACGGGGTCAGGGGCGGGAGCGCCGCCGCCATTGCCCCAGCTGATGCTGGCCGGATCGTTGCCTGCCACGGTCTTCTTTTCCACCAGGCGCGGCAGTTCTTCGATCCAGGGCCGGGTGGGCGGGCTGATAATGTCCACGCCCGGTACCGGGCAGCCGCCGCCGCTGGTACCGCCGCCACCGCTAGAGCCGCTGCCGCTCGAGCCGCTGCCGCTGGATCCGCCTTTGGCCCAGGCCGCACGCATGCTCAGGCCGGAAATCGGCAGCAACATGCCGGTGCTGGCGCTGAGCAGACCCATTTTCATCAGGTCGCGCCGTTTCAGTCCTGCCTTGGTGATTTCCCTTTGGACATCCATCGTCCGCTGGATGAGCTTTTCACGCGAATTCATTTTCGTTTCCTTCATAAAATATTAGACGGGGCACTGCTTTGCTTGCGCCTTGTCGCCGCGGAACATGTTTCACCCTGGGCCATTGCACCCACTTTGAAACCCTTCCCCCAGGCGTTTTGGGGCTGATGACCCTAAGAGCAGCATCCGTGCCAAAAACTCGCATGGGCGTATTCCGCAACGCACTGCACCCCGGAATGCCGCGCCAGGCTTGACTCTCCGCGCTGTTCGACCCCCGGCGCCAGTGCTCCACGCGATTCGGGGCTTGCGCTCAAACCCGGGTATCCCGCGACACCACTATTGGGGGATAGCGGTCGCCGAATCAGGCCGCCGGCGCCGGTCACTACGTTATTTCCCTCCTTCAATCCTGCTCAACCCGCCTGTCGCGATTGCGGGTTTTGCTCCAGTGCTTTCAGCGCATACGCCGACTACTCTTTGCACACGCGCCACACGCCGATGTAGCCAGGCGGCGGCGCGATCGAGACCTGCCCTATAACTGACAAGTTACGGAAGCTCGCATGAACCTCGGAACAGGTGCCGCCCGAAGAAGGTACAGCGTAGCGCTGCGGCCGGATGGCCAAGCCGAAGCGCAACTCAGCCTGCCGCTGGACACCGAGCCCTGCAATGAAGCAGCGCTGCGCGCGGCATGGTCGCGCAGCAGACTGCCTATCCCCTATCACCTCGCGCTGCGAAACCGCCCGCTCGCCATCTGCCTTAGCTGCCTTGCCGATGCCATGCGCAGAAAGAGCGGCGCGGACGGCAGCCGCGCCGGCGGCAGTCGCGCCGGCGGCAGTCGCGGCCCGGTGCCGCGGGGCACCTAAGCGTATTCACGGTTCAATCAATAAAAAGCACGGAGTCAGCTGCACAATGCACATCAAGACGCTGGAACGAATAAAACAGCAATGGTTGTTTGCGGCGGACTCGATGCCGCAACTCATTTGCCTGGTCGACGGTGCGGGGCGCATGACGCACGCCAATCGCACGCTGGAGCGCTGGAGACTGGGCGAAGTCGAATGGGTCAAGGGCGTCGATCTGCATGACGCGGTGCATAAGCGCTGCCGCGACGGCGACTGTTACCTGAGGCAGCTCTGGCGGCGCAATGCGGCGGCGCTGGCCAAGAACGGGCACGCCGAGTGCAGCGTCTGGGATCCGCTGCTGGAGCGGCATTTCGAAATCCGCATCCAGATGCCGGTGCAGGAAGCGGGCGTGGATACGGAGAATTTTTTCGCCGTGGTCATATTCGACGACGTGACCGCGGCCAAGGCGAGCCAGGACCAGAACCTGCGCGCGGCCGAGCTTACCCAGAACGAATTGTGGCGCCTGTCGGCGCAGCATCTCACCATCCAGGAAAGCGAGCGGCGGCGCATCGCGGCCGACCTGCATGACGGTCTGGGACAGACCCTGAGCCTGGTGAAAATGTCGATAGAAGAGGCCGCCCGGTCGGCGAAAAGCGGGGCCGAGGGCAAGACCGCGGCGGCACTCGAGCGCCTGGGCCCGACGATAAAGTCGGCGCTGGCCGAACTGCGCCGCATGTCGATGAATCTGCGTCCGACGACGCTGGACGACCTCGGCATACTGGCAACATTGTCCTGGTACGCGCGCGAGTTCGAGGCGGCCTGCCCGAGCATAAAACTCGAACGCGAAATTAGCGTGAAGGAATCCGACATATCCGAACTGCTGAAGATCACGATTTTTCGCATCGTCCAGGAGGCGACCAGCAACGCGCTGAAGCACGCCGAAGCCGACCGGATCAAGGTCAGCCTGGAACTGGAGGGAGGATCGCTGGAGCTGTCGATCAAGGATAACGGACGCGGCTTCGATGCAAACACCGCGGCGAAGGGACGCGATTTTCACCACGGGCTGGGACTGCAGAGCATGAGAGAGCGCGCCGAACTTTCAGGCGCAAGCTATGAATTTCGATCCGCGCCGGGCAAAGGAACCAGCATCCGCGTGCGCTGGCCATCGCCCGAGGCAGTCGAGCGCAAACTCGCTGCCGCATCCCGGTCCGTGATCTATCTAAAGCAACACCCCCCGTCTGCCGATCCAATGCTGCCGGAGCGACTGTCGCAATGCAATGCCTGCATTAACCGCATGACGGAGCAATAAGAACAAAAGGGGTCGGGTTCGATGTTGTTTAGCTAATAGCTAAGGGGTCGGGTTCGATGTTGTTGACCGCAAACGACTCGACCTCAATCCAAACATCGAACCCGACCCCTTAGCGGACCCAGCTCGACCTCGGTCTAAATATCGAACCCGACCCCTTTCATTCAGGATATCGAGTCCACGGCTGGTCGCTCCAAGTCTGAGCCGGCTTCCGTCTCAGCGGCAATTTCCAGTATCCGCTGCAATTCGGAGAATTGAAACGGCTTGCAAATGACGTGCTGGATGCCCAGTTCGCGCGCATCGTCGGCCAGCTGTATGCTCGAATCGCCGGTTACCATCACGCAAACGATGCGCCTCCCCTTGCGCCGCACGATTTCAGCATAAATCTGCAATCCGTCGGCACCCGGCAGACCGTAGTCGAGCACCAGCGCGTCGGGCACAAATTCATCGAGCATCGCGAAGGCTTGTGTGGCGTCGGCGGCGGTGCGCACGTCGCTCGCCGAGCGTGCGAGGTAGGTTTTCATGTTCTTCGCCAATACGCGCCCGTCCTCGACGATGAGTACGCGCTGCGGCAGCGCCGGGCGCGGCCTGGGTATCGGGCCGACGTTGCGCACCGCGTTTGCGGTGGCAGCGAGTTGCAGTTGCTGCAGCAGTTGCCGGGTGCGATTCATAGGCTGGCACCACCGGCGGGCAACAGCGTCACCACGGCGCCTGCTTTCGAAATGGTGTTCGCAGCGCCCGCTAGTCGCGGCTGCATGCCGCTGCGCTGCATACTGGCGCTGGCATCGAATACCCCAGCCGCTACTTGCGGGGTCTGCGCGGCTAGCACGCGGCCGCTCCAAAGCACCGCCGCGCAAATGAGCAGCAGGCTGAACATACCAATCAAGCGGAGCGTACGGACTTGCATGCCTCGGGCGTCCACTGCGCTGGCTTTCCTCATGATTCTCTCCTTATAGTCGTTGCGCCCACAATCTTCGCCGGCGCCTATGCGTGCATCGAGCCGGTCCGGATGCGCCACATCGGTTCGCGGGGTCGGTCGCTGCCGCACTGCGCCTGCCCCAACGCCACCGGCACGCGTCTTCGTTTCGATGTAACGCGGCCTGCAATGGGAATGAGCACTAAATGTGCCAGCGATAGCATGAACGGGGCAATTGCCCAATTTACGGGGCAAATCACGCACATGCCCAAGTTCTCAGTAGCCAAATTTGGGGAATTTGCCTATCCAGTACCTACAATCGGTGCCCCAGAAATAGGGAATTCCCCAATTTTGCCACCGGAAGGCTTACGGGTCGCTAAGGGGTCGGAGGGCTAAGGGGTCGGGTTCGATGCTTTTTGGCTAAGGGGTCGGGCTAAGGGGTCGGGTTCGATGCCGGCGACGCCGCCATCAAACTGACCACTTTCCCGGCATCGAACCCGACCCCTTAGCTCTCTTAGCTCTGGCATCGAACCCGACCCCTTACCTTGACCCCTTACACCCATCTGTGGTGGGACTTGCGCCCCACCAGGCCTGCGGGGGCGTGCTGGCGACGCCCGCCGGTCGTCGCGGCAGACGATTTAAATCACTTTTGTTATCAGATGATTGCAGCCATATGAGGGCAGCCGGCAGGATGCGGACGGAGACGGGCACATCCTGTGCATCAGGTAGAGCATGGTCGCAAGGCCGCTCAACTCAAGGAGTTCATCATGGTCGTACGGCGCCGCACTTGGTTCTACCGCCTGGCTGGGCAGATGTATGCACAGTTCGTTTCGTTTGATCGCCCGCTCACGTCTTCGAGCGCCAAGGCGGCGCTGCGACGTTCGGTCGGAAATCCGCTGGAACTCTGGGGACGCTGCCCGAACGACATGATGCAACTGGGGCGCAAGTAACACCCGGCGCCGGCCCGCGGGACGCGATGACCGTCGCGGCGCAGCGCAAACCGGCGGATTGCGGGTTTACCCGCGACACGCCGGGGGGATTTACCCCAGATGTGGCGCATATCACCTATCTTCGTATCGTGCCGGAAATATTTTATATATATATTTCAGTATGTTAATTAATAATCACTGTTGGCACGGGAAATGCATGGAAAGGACTGATCAAATGCGAGCATTGAAGGGAATCTACGTGGCCTTGGCCCAGCGAATTCTTGTAATCGAAGACGAAGTCGTCCTCGCCCGGAACGTGAAAATATTTCTGGAACGTCGATTCCCCGATGTGCGCGTTGCTGCGAGCGGCCGCTGCGCCATCAAGTTGCTCGACTCCTTCTCGCCGGACGTGCTCGTGCTCGACTTTCACCTCCCGGGGCAAACCGGCCTGCAGATTTACGCGGAAATCATGCGCCACCGCGAAAGCCCGATCAATTGCATCATGGTCACCGGCTATCCACTGGAGCACATAGGCCCCAGCGCCAGAGCGCTGGGCATCCGCTATCTGCTGGGCAAACCATTCAAGCTCGGGGACCTGCAGTGCCTGATCGACCGTTCCTCCGAAGAGCGGCCGGCACCCGGCATTGAGCGTCGACGCACAGCGAAAGCACTACTGCCGCAATCCGGCGTCTATAATTAGCCACTGGAGGCGATTTCAGAACTGCGGGTACGGTCCCTCATTCGGGAGTGCAGGAGGGGCGATCCGCCGCGGGGACTTTCCCCTCTAGGGGGATCGAGACCTTCGGGGCGTATGCCCCGATTTTGAAATGAGCTTTCAGCCATATCACATTACCGGGTGAAACATGCGAAGCATAGTATTGATCATTGCGCTGCTCGTCCTGAGTCTTAACGCGGCCGCCGACGACAGGACGGAGCTCCAGGGGCTGCATGCCGCGGTGAACGCGCTCAACCAGGAGCAGCAAGCGCTATTTCAGCAGTTCCAGATGCTGCAGGAATTGCGCCGCA
The DNA here is from genome assembly GCA_014860355.1 of Burkholderiales bacterium. Classification (GTDB taxonomy): domain Bacteria; phylum Pseudomonadota; class Gammaproteobacteria; order Burkholderiales; family SG8-39; genus 2-12-FULL-64-23. The sequence goes on from JACZJV010000077.1 coordinate 6,198, forward strand.
ACAACGACCAGGCGTCTTACGCGGCGCAACTGCGGCCGCCGCAGTACAGCTCCGAGGTTCCGAACTACGCCGACGTGGTGCAGACGCAGAAAGACATCGCCCGCCAGGGCGAGGACCTGGCGCAGCAGGCCAATCAAATTTATGCGCAGTACAAGGCGATCGGAGAAAAGAAGGCGCAGTTGCAGCAGCGTATTTTCGAGCTGACGCTGGCCAAGTAGATTTCAGCTTTGGCGTTTCACCGCCGGCACCGGCGCGCGCGCCGGTTGCCATGACCACCTAGTATTCCAAGCCAGGCGTATCTTCAGCGAGGATTGCGGCTGCGCTTACCCGCGGCGGGCGCGCGAGCCCGTATTTCTCGATCCGGTAGCGCAGCATGTCGCGCGAAAGCCCCAGCAGTTTCGCCGACTTGGAGATATTCCAGTCGGTTTTCGACAGAACCTTGTACACCATGTCCTGCTCCACTTCGGCTATCCTTCCCGTCCCACGCCCGGCGACGGCCGGCGCAGTGAAATCCTGCTGCTGGTTTGCCGGCGCGTCGGGATTATGCAGCTGGCCGTTGCCGAATGCGAGCTGGTCGGGGGTAATCTCCTCGTCCTGACTCAGCAGCACCGTCTGCTCCAGCATATTGCGCATTTCCCTCACGTTCCCGGGCCAGCCATAGCGCAGCAGCCGCTCCTTGGCCTCGGGGCTGAAGTGCAGCCCCTTCTTGCCGTAGCGCTTGGCGTGGGCCTGCAGATAAAACTCGCCGATGCGCAGGATATCCTCGCCGGTCTGGCGCAGCGGCGGCATCGACAGCGAGATCACGCGCAGCCGGAAATACAGGTCGCTGCGAAAGCGGCCTTCGCGCACCATCTGTTCCAGATTCTGATTGGTCGCGCTGACGATGCGGATGTTCACCTTGCGCTCGCGCACGCTGCCGATGCGGCGCAGGCTTTTCTCCTCCAGCAGCTTGAGCAGTTTGGCCTGGATCGACAGATCGACTTCGCCGATTTCGTCGAGGAACAGGGTTCCACCGTCGGCCGCCTCGACCAGGCCTATCCTGCGATCCTTGGCATCGGTGAACGCGCCGCGCTCGTGTCCAAACAGTTCGGATTCGAGCAGGTTCGGCGGCAGGGACGCGCAGTTGATTTCGATGAACGGCCAGTTGCTGCGTACGCCCTCGAAATGCAGGGCGCGCGCCAGCAATTCCTTGCCGGTGCCGGTTTCGCCGGTGATCAGGACGGCAGGCAGGTCGCCGTCATTCATGCGCCGCTCGGCCTCGAGCACCTGGCGCGCCTTCGTTTTCGCCGCCTGCATCGGCGGTGAATCGCCGATGATCGCCTCCAGCGACGCGCGCGGCTGGCGCCGCTGCATCACCGACAGGGTCTTCTCCACCTTCGAGTGTCCCAGCGCCTTTTCCAGAACCAGCTTGAGTTCGGCCAGCGAGATCGGCTTGGACAGGTAGTCGCAGGCGCCTGCCTTCATCGCGTCGACGGCGATCTGCGCGTTGCCCTCGCCGGTGAGCATGATGATCTTGACCTCCGGGTCGATCTCGAGCGCGCCCTTGATCACATCCACGCCGGTCTGGCCGGGCATCCTGTAGTCGGTAAGAACCATGTCCGGACGCACGATCTCCAGCTTTTTCAATCCATCTTCGGCGCTGTGCGCCACATGGACTTCCCACTGGTTGCGTTCCAGGTGCTCGCGGATATTGTCCGCGAGCATTTCGTCGTCTTCGATTATGAGGATAGAGTTTGCCATTTGATTTATTGAGCCAAAGGAAAGTTCAGATTGACGCGCGTGCCCTCGCCCAGGCGGCTGTGCAGGCTGATGGCGCCGCCGAAACGCTCCATGATGCGCTTGACCAGGGCCATGCCGAGCCCGAGTCCGTTGCACTTGGTGGTGTAGTAGGGCTTGAATACCATCTCCACCGCAGCCGGCGACATGCCGGTCCCGGTGTCGGAAACGACCACGGCCACGCAGCGCGAATGCGGCTCGTGCTCGAGTTCAAGGCGCAGCGTACCGCCCGCCGGCATGGCTTCGATCGCATTGGCGATGACGCTCGCGAGCGCCTGGGTAGCCAGGCCGCGCGCGCCGAGCACCAGCGGAACCTGCGCAGGCGGCTGCACGAATTCGCAGCTGATCCGGCATCGTTCCAACTGGGCGGAAAAACTCGGCAGGCAGTCCTCGACCAGCGTAACCAGGTTGATCTTGCGGCTTTCGCAATCCAGGGGCCGCGAAAATGCCAGCAGGTCGCGCACCCATTTGCCCAGCCGGTCGATCTGAAAAATGATGTCCGTGGCGTTCTTCCGGGTCGATTCGAGGTCGCCATCGAGCGCAAGTTCGGCGCTCGAGCGCATCGAGGCCAGCGGATTGCGGATGCCGTGCGCCACTGCGGCCGACATCTCGCCGATAATGCAAAGCGCCTCGGTCTCGACCAGGCGCTGATGCTGCGCCTTCAGCATGGCGTCGGCACGACGTATGATCCAGAACAATGTGAGGTAGAGAAACGCCGCGCCCAGCGCCGTGCAAACCCAGACCAGCACATTGCCTCGATCGATGCTTTGCACCAGGTCGCCCAGGTCTTTGTGGATTCTTGCAACGGCGGCGACTTCTCCGTGAGCGTCGTACAGCTGCACATAGTCGTCGACATGCATTTCCCCCGCTTGACGCGGCAGCAAGTGCTCGTTCGCATCGTTTGTACGCCCGACGGCGCTCAGCCTCGCCGTTGCACGCATTGCGTGGGGAGTGAAAGCCTTTTCCAGTTCGGCGCTGTCGTTCTCGATTTGTCCCACCAGGGCGTGGTTTGTAGACCAGATGAGTTTGCGATCACGCGCAATCACGTCGGCCTGCAGCACGTCGGGCAGAAACCGCAGGTGGTCGTAGAATTGCTGCCGCACGCTGGCCGCCACCTGAGGGTCGACGCCCAGCGCTTCCAGGTTCGCGCGCTGGTCCAGAATCTGCCCCAAAGCCACCTTGTTTCCCAGGTTCGCCTGGCTGGTCTGCGTCTCGGCGACGCTGACGATGAACCGACCGGTGAGACTGGCATCGTGTTCCAGAATCTCGTTCGTCATGAAATGCGAAAGGATCGCGGCGAAGGGAATGCTCGCGACCATGATCGAGACCAGGCCAAGGATGGAAATCCAGCGGATCAAATCGAATCGCTGCGCCGGATTGTGCAATTGCGACATCGCCGGCGCGGCCGTTTCCGTTTCCTTGCGCCGCCTGTCGTATGCAGGCCATTCGCCGAAGCGCGTTTCCGAGAGTGGGTACACGTTTTGCCCTTGGATGGTCTGTTCTGGACTGATAGTCTGCATAGCGGCGCTTCAGCAGCAGGCCGGCAAATGCCGGGGCGTCGCTGAAATCATCACCCTGAATTGGCGCAAGCCGGAACGGATGTTGCTGGTTGGATTCAAGGCGCAATTCCTCCTATGTCTGCAAGTCGCCAATTCTCCACATCGGGCGACGCGCGGACAATACTGTGATTCCCTAGTTACGCGCTACCGAACGCCGTAGAAGCGAGAGCGAAACCCGCAGTTTCACCTGCGTTTTATGGAGGGAGCTTTTCGTGCCGCCGCAAATGCCGGAGGCCGATTCGGTGCTTCCGAACCGGCCTCCGGTTAAGGGCCAGCGCACGGTCCGCGGGCGCGGACCGGCAAAATCCTTCGTATTACCTCACCAACAGCCCTTTTTCTATTGCGAAGGCCGTGAGTCCGGCCGCATTGTGCACGTCGAGTTTCGACATCAGATTGGAGCGGTGTTTCTCCACCGTCTTCACGCTGAGGCTGAGGAATTCGGCGATCCCCTTGTTCGGCTTGCCTTCGGCAACGAGTTTGAGTATTTCGCGCTCGCGATGCGTGAGCGTATCGAAAACACTGGACCCTGAGGCGGACTTGCCGCCGCCCAGGTAGCCGCTGACCACCTTGCCGGACACGTCCATGCTCAGATACGTCTTGCCGTGAAGCACGCTGCGGATCGCCACGCGCAACTCGTCGTGCGTCGCGTCCTTGAGGATGTAGCCGTCCGCTCCCGCGCGCAGGCTCGCGTGGATGAAATCCTCGGTCTTGTGCAGCGTCATCACGAGTACGCGTACTTCCGGATAGCGCCGCTTGATTTCGGTCACCGCCTCTATGCCGTTCATCCCCGGCATGGTGAGATCCATCAGCACCAGATGCGGTTTAACCTCGCCTACACGGCGAACGGCATCGCGGCCGTCTGCCGCTTCGCCGACAATTTCGATATCCGGATCCTGGGCAAGCAAGGCGCTCAAGCCGGCCCTGAGCAAAGTGTGGTCATCGACGATTAGTACACGGTGCGGTTTTTCCATTGCTATCTCCCAAATTTCTTGATAGTTGCGGCACGAGCCGACCATCTGTCCGGCATCCGGCCATCGGGTGAAGTTGACTGACGTACGGATTGAATCGTTGGCGGGGTTAGCGCCGTTTTTTTGCGCTCGAGCGACTCCGGCGTGGGCCAGCGCACGCAGATGCTGGTCCCTTTGCCCGGTGCCGACTCGATGCGAAAGCTTGCCCCGGAGAGCTCGGCCCGCTCCCTCATGCTCTGCAGCCCGAGCCCGCGGTCGAACTCGCGCGACTGCGCCACCGCGGTCATATCGAACCCGCGCCCGGTATCCTCGATCAGCAGTTCGAGGGCGTCGCCCTCGTTGATGAACGACACCTTGATCCGGCCCGCGCCGGCGTGCTTGAGCGCATTGCTGGTCGCTTCCTGGACGATGCGAAAGATCGCGATTTTCAGCGGCTCCGCCACATCGGATTCCTTCACGCCGATATCGCGCTCGAGCGTCACGTTCGGACAGGTCGCATCGACTTCGCGAAAGTACCAGGCGAGCGTGGCAAGTATGCCCAGATCATCGAGCGTCGCAGGACGCAGATTCATCGAAATGCGGCGCAACTCCGTCAATGCGGACTTCACCGTCGGCGCCAGGCGCTCCAGGCTGGCCGTCACCTTTTCCGCGAATCCGTTTCGCGCCGAGCGCGCCACATCCTCCAGCGAGAGCTTCATCAGGCTCAGGGTCTGCCCCAGCCCGTCGTGCAAGTCCGCCGCGATGCGCCGGCGCTCGCTTTCCTGGATCGTGAGGTGCTGCGAAGACAAGCGCCACACTTCGCGCCGGGTAAGCTGCAGCGCTTCCTCGATGCGCACCCACTCGGTCATGTCGCGTCCCTGCAGGCAATAGCCTTCCGGGACGCCGTTCGCGTCGCGGCAAGCGATCAGCGTCACAAAACACTTGATTTCCCGCTCGTCGCGGCTGAACAACACGGACTCCCCGGACCACTGCCCGTCGCTTTCGGCTACGGGCAGGATCTCCGCGGACAAGCGCTCCCTGGCTCCGGGCGCCTGGAAGGCCATCAGCGTCAGGCCATCCAGCGTATCCTCGAGCGTCAATCCCATCAGCGTCCGCCCAGCCGGATTGAGATAAATCAGCGCGCCATCGGGATCGGCCATCGCGATCAAGCTCGGCGTCCTGCTCATAATCGAGAGCAGGCGCGATTGAATCTTTTCCGACTCTTCCAGCCTGCGCTCTTCGCGCTCGATGCGCTGACTGAGAATCTGCGCCGTCCGGATCGCCTCGTCCTGCCTCGCCTTCGAATCGCTCACGTCATCGATCGTAACTGCGGCGAAAAACCCCCGGGATCCGGCCGCCTCCACCTGCACCGGTTTGCGAACCTGAATATTGAAATGCCGCTCGAGCAGCGGATCCCAGGCATTGCACTCGGCGCGGCCGTCATCGGCCAGCGCAAGCGCCGAGCGCTGCCACATGTGGCGAAGGTAGCACTCGGGTTCGCTGCAGCCCTGATGCAGGGCATCGTGCAGGGTAACGCCGCCGAGCGCTTCGACGCCCCCGAGGCCCCAGCGCTCAAGAGTGCGATTGGCGCGGATAATGCGACCGTCACGATCTACCAGACAAATGAGTTGCGGCATCGAGTCGGCAGCAAACTGCCACTGCCGCTTGATCTCTTCCATTTCCGCAATCTTAGTCGGATTCGCTTCCAAAAACCGGTCCCCACACTTGACAACCCGCGGCCTGCCAGCCGCAGATCGTTCCCCTGCTGCCAACCCAGATGAAGTGTAAATGAAACATGGAAATAAGAACATGCTTTTAAATCAAAGCATATACCAGTTTTCTAGTAGTGTCGAATATGCTGGCGCGCAAGCCCGCGCACCAATAACGCCATGGCCAGCACCCCGGACGCCCTGGCGGCGCCGGCTAGGGCTAGACTAGCCGTGCGCCCGGGCAGCGCGGACGCGATTGTATCCCATTCCAGCAGCTCAGGCTGCAGCAATATCCCTGCCCCCCCAGCCGCCTGGTCGCGCGCCTCCCGGCGATGCTCAGTTCGCGCCGTCCCCGGGCAGCGCCTCGGGCTCGAACAGCGCGCCGTCGGCGCCCGATTCGCCGCCGAGCAGGCCTTTTCCTATGGCGAACGAGGTCAGCATCGAGGCATTGTGCAGGTCGAGCTTGCGCATGAGATTGGAGCGGTGCTTTTCCACGGTCTTTACGCTGAGGCAGAGGTACTCGGCGATGAATTTATTGGCGCGGCCCTCGGCCACCAGCTTCAGCACCTGGCGCTCGCGGTGAGTAACCGACTCCCAGGCCGAGGATAGCCCGTTGCTCTTGCCACCGCCCAGATAAACGCTGACCACCTTGTTTGAGATATCCGGACTCAGATAGGTCTTGCCGTTGAGGACGCTGCGCACGGCGACGCGCAGCTCGTCATGCGTCGCATCCTTGAGGATGTAGCCGTCCGCCCCCGCTTTCAGGCTCTCGTGTATGTATTCGTCTGCCCGGTGCAGCGTGAGGACCAGGATCCTGACCTGCGGACAGCGCCGTTTGATCTGCGAGATGGCTTCGACCCCGTTCATCCCCGGCATGGTCAGATCCATGATGGCGAGATCGGGCGACAAGTCCGCGATGGTGCGCAGGGCGTCCCGTCCGTTGGACGCCTCACCCACCACGGCGAGATCGGGGTCCTGAGCCAGCAGCGCGCGCAGTCCGACGCGCAACAGAGTATGGTCCTCGACCAGCACTATACGAAAATTCTTGTTCAAGATTTGCTCCCTATCTACGCACGCGAGACTGCGTTCTGTTGCCGGTTGGGTCGACCGGCGTTGAGTTGGAACCCTGCGCGGGTCCCGCGACGAATACCCATTCGGAGTATTTCGACTTTTTTTCAAAATCCGCGTCGGCGAGGCTGAACTCCGTCTGTTTGAGCGGAGCCGCTTCGGACAGGCTGTAGACCCCGGTGATGAAACCGTCGGCCCCGTTGGTTCTGAGCAAGCCCCATTCGGTGCCCCCGGTGATCGGATCCTGATAGATCTTGCGCAGATGGCGGCGCACACCCGGAACCCTGGGATCCCTGATCAGATCCTGCAGTTCGCGCGGATACCCGCCGCCGTTGGCGCGGTACATTGCGAGCGCGCGCCGGAACTGGTGGCCTACGAACAGCAATTCCTGCTCCTTTTCGCGCTTCTGTGCGGTCTGCCACATCTCGCTCACGAGCGTCAGCGCAACACCGACCATCGCGACCAGGAACAACAAACCGATATAGGTGAATCCGCCCGCCAGGGCGCGCTTGCCGCATGCAGCCGCACCGGAACGGAAAACCTTCGCTGCCGCTGTGTCCATGGCCGTGTCCACGATCCGCCCCCGTCACCATTCCCGAAACGGCTTGCCGTCGCGTCCGACGCCCTCGGCGCCGCTGTGGATGTCATAGACCCGCCCCTTTTCCGGGTCTTCCGGCGCAACCATGGTCCAGGAACTGTTGCTTCCGGTAATGGGGTCGACCGGCAATGCGCGCAAATAGCGCTTGGCGATCAGGTCCTCCAGGGCGTCGGGGTACTTGCCGTTGTCGCCGTAGAACTTATCCAGGGCATCCCGCGTCACGGCGAGCGTCTGGCGCAGCACCGTTTCCTTCGACTTCTGCAGGCTGCCGAAGTAGCGCGGTGCGGCCACCGTGATCAGCAGGGACACGATCACCATGACCACCATCAATTCGATCAGCGTGAATCCCCGGCCTAGTCGTATATGCGTATGCGTCATGGGTCCTACCATTGCTTGTAAGGGATGCTGTTGAGCCCGACGCCGGCGGCTTTCGAATAGACGTCGAACACGTCCCGCCCTTCGCGCGGGTCGTCGGCTTCGCTTTCGTAACTGCGCAGGCCCCAGGTCTGCTCGGGGGGGCTTTGCTGGTCCGCGGACATCGGGTCGCGCGGTATGCGCCGCAGAAAGCGCAGTTTTCGCTTGTCCGCACTACGCGCATCCACCACCCCGTCCACCAGCACGCTGAGCGACGCGGGATAGCCCGACTCGTCCACGCGCTTGACCATGCGCCCATCTTCGAAGGCCTGCTTGTAGGCGTCGAGTCCGTTGCGGATTTCGCGCAGGGCCAGGCGCAGTTCGTGCTCGCGGTTTCGCTGCACCACCAACTCCGCGGTAGGCACGGCTATGCTCGCGAGCAAACCGACTATCGTGACGGTGACCATGAGTTCGATCAGCGTAAAGCCCCGCGATGACTTGAGTGCATTCATGGCCGGGAATTGAGTATCAACGCGTAAGGGACCGGCTCGGACAGAGGCAAGGGCTCGCCGGAGGCGCCCGAGGGCGTGGCCCGGGTCACGCTGATTTCCGAGCGCGCCGCCTCGGCAATCACTTCGAAGGTGACCGCAACCACGCTGCCCGCGCCCGTTGCCCCCTGTTCGCCGCTGCCGGCGAGATCGATTGCGATCTGCCCGCTGGACTCGAAAATGTCCTTGCTGAACGTCGATGGAATGTCCTTCTGCTTCAGGAAAGTGCCCTCGATCGCGTCCACCGCCTTCAGCGAATTGGCGTCGAAGCCGAGCATAAGCTCGATGTTTCGCACCGGCTCCGGCGCCTGGGCGGACAAGGTCAGCGTAAACCGGTCGCCGACCCTGGCCTGCGCGGGAATTGAGTATCAACGCGTAAGGGA
>JACZJV010000078.1 GCA_014860355.1 Burkholderiales bacterium
CTCGGTATTGAGCAAGTTGTTGGCCGACAGGTATTCCCATAGCGCGCGGCTCGAGCCCTGCGCGCTGCGGGTCATGAACGGCAGCTCGAAGACTTCGGTTGCGGGGAAGCGGCCCGCCGAGTAGCCCGGCAGCGTCCAGACGATGTCGGCAATGCCGTCACGCGCCTGGTCGATCAGCTGCGGAGGCGCGCCGCCCAGCTGCATCGCGGGATAAATCTGGCACTTGAGGCGACCGGCCGATTCCTTGGCAATCTTGTCGCACCATGGGGCGATGAACTTCGCGTGCGCGGTCGATGGCGGCGGCAGGAAGTGGGCTACCTTGAGCGTGATCACTTCTTGCGCCCAGCCGGTCGAGGCGATGATTGCCGCCGCAGCCACGACCAGTCCGCGCCCGTGGCGCAGCCATTGTCTTGCTCTCATGTCTTGGTCTCCTGTTGTTATGCGGTCTCTGCCGGTTGCCTGCAGGCCGTGGGGCAAGGCTACGGGAGGCCATCTGTCGAGTCAACAATGGCGTCGGTGTACCATCCCGGCAAGCCGGTACTGCCGGCACAGGCAAAGCGCGGACGGCATGAACCGAAAGACCAGGAAGAGCACCGCAAAGTCGGCCGATGGGGCGCCGGCACGGGCGGCAGCGGGCGCCGGGCAGGCGCCCGAAAAAGCCGCGTCAGGCACCAAACAGGCACCCGGCGCTGGGATCGAACTCGGCGGTCTGCCGCAATTGGTCGGTTATCAGCTGCGCCTGGCACAGGTGGCGATCTTTCGCGATTTCAACGCCGCGCTGGGAGAATTCGACATCACTCCGGGGCTCTACGGCGTGCTGGAGGTGATTGCGGCCAACCCCGGACTAAAGCAGACGCAGTTGGCGCGCGCGGTGCAGCTCGACCGCTCCAGCGTGGTCTCGGTGATCGATAAACTTGAGCGCCGCGCTCTGGTGAGCCGGCGCGTGGCCGCAGGCGACCGACGCTCGAATGCGCTCGAACTCACCGCCGGCGGACTGGCGCTGCTCAGGCGTTTGCGGCCGCGGGTGCGCGCCCACGAGGAACGTCTTGCGGCCAGTCTGTCAGCGAGCGAGCGCGCGATGCTGATGGAGTTGCTCGCGCGGGTGTTCCCCGGGGAGCGCTAAGTGCCGGCGCCCAAGCGCGTCTACCAGGGCAGCTGGTAAGCGACGACGTGCCGCTGGGCGTGGGCGGCTACTTCCTCGGGCAGCGCTACCGATTTGCGGGCCACGGTATCGATGTGCACGCCGGTCAGCAGTGTTACCGCGGCGAGGGCTTCGTTCTCGCCCTTGCGCATCTCGTGGAAGAACCTGATCGTCTTGGCGCTGACCGCAACGACACCGCTGCGGATGGCGACGGTGTCGCCGGCGTGCAGTTCACTGAGGTAGGCGATCCGCTGCTCGACCGCCGCCATGCCGCGCGCCTCACCGCGCAGGAACGATGGCGTCATGCCTAAGTGGCTGAAGAGGTTCCAGGTGGCCTCGTCGAACTTGCCCACGTACCACATCACGTTCATGTGGCCCATGTGATCGCAGTGCCAGGGGTAGACCACTCCGCGGTAGGTGTCGAGTGTTTCGTTCATTTTCAGTCGTTGGAGGCGTCGGACCTGAGGATGGTATCGATCTCGCGCAGGCGCGAGTAGTAGGCACGGCCCAGCCGCCCGACCGGTCGCAGCGCTTCGACGCGCAGCGGGTCGATGCGATGATCGAGCCCCTTGTAGACGCCAACGTAGATCCGTTCGTCGATGTGGATGCGCACGATCTCGCCCATCACCCAGTGGTGGGTGCCGACCTCGACGATCTGGTAGAGCTGGCACTCGAAGGCGACCGGTGCACCCAGCACCCGGCCCGGTCGCACCTTCTCCGAGGGCGCCTGGGTCAGTCCGGCAAAGGCGAATTCGTCCTCGCCGGGATCTAGCCCAGCCGAGGTCTTGACCATCGGCTCCATCAGTTCCTCGGGCACGATGTTGACCACCATCTC
>JACZJV010000079.1 GCA_014860355.1 Burkholderiales bacterium
GTCCGTAGTCGCTGCGCGTCCATTCCCAGACATCGCCGAAGGGCTGCGCCAGGGTTCCGTCGGCCGGCGCTTCGCGCAGCGCGAGCGGGTGCAGCGCGCCGCTCTCGAGAAAATTTCCCTCGAGCGCCGCGCTGCGTGCGGCCACCTCCCATTCGGCTTCCGTCGGCAGCCGTTCGCCAGCCCAGCGCGCAAAGGCATCGGCCTCGTAAAAGCACACGTGGCAGATAGGTGTATGCGGATCCACGGGGACGTCCCCATGCAGCGTGAACGCGTACCAACCGCTGTCCCGATGCTCCCAGTACTGGGGCGCCTGCCAGCCATGGGCCGTCACCGCGTCCCACCCGGCTGAAAGCCATAGTTCCGGCCGCCGGTAACCGTCGTCCTGGATGAACTCGATGAAATCGCCGTGGGTCACCGGGTGTGTAGCGATCTGGAATGCGTCGAGCCAGACGCGGTGGCGCGGCCCCTCGTTGTCGAAGCAGAAACCGGCGCCCGTGTGCCCGATTTCGCGTACGCCCGCTGCAAAACCGATCCAGCGACGCGCGCGCGCATGTACCGGGGTGAGCGGCCATTGTTTCTGGTATGCAGGCTTCAGCGGGTTGCGCGAGAGCAGGTGTTTTACATCGGTCAGGATGAGCTCCTGATGCTGCTGTTCATGGTGCAGTCCGAGTTCGATCAAGACCTCCACCTGCGCAGGAGTCCGCTCTCCGGCGAGCAGTTCGAGCATGGCCGCGTCCACATGACGGCGGTATGCGTACACTTGTTCCAGCCCCGGCCGCGAGAGCATTCCGCGCTCGGGTCGAGGGTGCCGCTTGCCTACCGCGTGATAGTAGGAATTGAACAGCACGCGATAGGACGGCTCCAGCGGCCGGTAGCCGGGCAGATGCGGCACGAGCACGAAGGTCTCGAAAAACCACGTCGTATGCGCCAGATGCCATTTTACCGGGCTGGCATCCGGCATCGACTGGATCGCGCAATCCTCGGCCGATAGCGGCGCGGCGAGGGCGTTCGACACCTGGCGGACGGAAACAAATCGTTCAGCACGGTTTGCAGGCAACCCGGGGCTGCGCGGCAACTTGTTCGAACCCCGATTCAATTCCATGGTCACCTCCGCGCGCTCGCCTAACGCAGCACAATGTCAAACCGCAATACCGCAAATGGCGCCAGCCATGGCGCCATTTTCTTCCCGACCCTGCGATCGTGCAACCGGTTGAATGCGTACTGCTCCGCGTGACCGGCCTTGCCCGCGAGCGCGCAAGGCCGGAGCGAAACAATCGCTTGCGCGCATTCGGCTGCGCTGCGCGGCTAGCTGAAATCGGGTGTAATCAGGTCCAGCCTGTCGGTGATGATTGCGTCGGCGCCCCAGTCGAACAGCACGCGCACGATCTGCGGATCATTGACCGTGTAACACAGCAGCCAGTAGCCGGCATCGCGCACCGCGCGCGCCTGATGCGGCAGCAGCATGCGATAGTCGCAGTGCAGCGAAACGCAGCCGAGGGTCTGCATCCACTGCTCCCAGTCGTGCGGAATGCTCTTGGTCAGCGCGCCGCGCGGCAATTCCGGCGCGGCCTCCTTCGCTGCGGCGAGCGCGGCCGGCTGGAACGAGCACAGCAGCGGCGGCACCGCCGCGCCGCGCCAGAGTTCGCGCGCGGCCAGGGCGGCCGCCCTGCCGGTTTCGGCTTCGAAGCCTTTGGCCGGTTTGATCTCGACATCGGCCCAGAGCCCGAGTTCCACGCACAGTGCGCCCGCATGCGCGAAGCTGGGCACCCGCTCCCCCGCATAATCACGCGAAAACCAGCCTCCGGCGTCAAGCCCGAGCATGTCGCTGTAGGCGGTCTCCGCGATGGCGCCCCTGCCGTCGGTGGTGCGTTCCAGCCTTTGGTCGTGCATCAGGATGGCGGTGGCGTCGCCGGCCAGCATGACGTCGAATTCGACAGCGGCAAAACCGAGCTCCTTTGCCTTGCGCAGTCCCGCAAGCGTGTTCTCCGGTGCGAGCGTGCCGCCGCCGCGGTGGGCGATGATGCGCGGATAGGGCCAGGGTTTCATTTTCACGCTTGCTTCTTGACTATGAATGGCGGGACAGCCTGCGTGCCAGCTGCGACCGGCGCTCGTCACGAGCATGGGCTTTGCCGGCTTCTCCGTCTCCATCTTTTCTTGTCACCGGGCGCTCAGCGCCAGAATTTGACATTGACGCGTTCGAACTTGCGCAACTCCACGTTGCCGCGTTCGACCGCGTCGTCCAGCGCTTGCTTCGGCCCTTTCTTGTGCGCCCACACCGCTTCCAGCTCCTCGTCGATGATGTCGCGGATTTGCGTGAAATTTCCCAGGCGTATGCCTCTGGACTCATTGACCGGCTGGCGCAGCAGCTGTTGTATGGCGATGTCGGTGCCGGGGTTGGCTTCATAGTAGCCCTGCGTCCTGCTCAGCTCGTAGGCTGCCTTGGTGGTCGGCAGATAGCCGGTTTGCTGCTGCCACTCGGCCTGGATAGCCGGCGAGGAAAGAAAGCTGAGGAATTTCGCCACGCCCTTGTACTCGGCGGGCTTCTTGCCGGCCACCACCCACAGGCTGGAGCCGTCGACGATCGTGTTTTGCGGTGCGTCCTTCACATCCTCGTAGTACGGCAGTTGTGCCACGCCGAATTCGAACTTCGCGTTGCGCTTGATGTCGGCATAGGCGGAGGAAGAACTGGTGAGCAGGGCGCAATTGCCATTGTAGAATTTCGCGTCAGCCTCGTTCTTGCGGCCGGCGTAATCGAACAGCCTGGACTTGACCCAGGACGAGAGCTTGGCGATGTGACGCAGCATGATCTGGCTGTTGAACGCGAGCTTTGCGTCCAGCCCGAGGTAGCCGTTCGACCTGGTCGCAAATTCCTGGTGGTGCCAGGCGCTCATGTTCTCCAGTTGCACCCAGGATTGCGCGCTGGTGGTAAAGCCGCAGGCCATGCCCGCGTCAGTGACTTTGATCGTGACTGCCTCCATCTCGTCCCAGGTCTTGGGCGGGTTGGAAGGATCGAGCCCCGCCTTCCTGAACGCTGCTTTATTGAAATACAACACCGGGGTGGAGTTGTTGAACGGCATCGACAGCATGCGTCCCCGGATATCGTTGTTAAAGCTGCTGACGGCCGGAAGGTAGTCCTTGGCGTCGAGTGTCTCGCCGGCTTGCGCCATCAACTCGTAGACCGGCTTGATTCCCTTGCGCAAGGTCAACATGATAACGGTGTCGGTCTCGGCCACCTGCACCAGATGCGGCGCCTTGCCGGAGCGGATTGCCTCGACCGCCGCCGCCATGGATACGTCGTACGGGCCTTTGAATACCGGCACCAATTTGTAGGCCGATTGCGCAGCGTTGAACTTGTCGGCGATGCCTTTGACTCTTTCGCCCGTCGCGCCGTCCATCGAGTGCCACAACTGAATTTCGGTGGCAGCCCGGACGCTGCCCGCGGCCAATGCGCAGGCCGCGGCGAGCACCAGGCAAAGCTTCCCGGCGCTCATGCGGCGGCGCGCGCAAAGGGAGGAGTGTGCAATGCCCGAAAACATATGTCGCCCTAGCCCGTAATCGTGTTGTGGCGATGTTACAGCAAACCCGGCCTTGCCATGGAATTCCCATCCTCGCCGGCTAGCCGCGCCGCGCGCCGGTGACAGCCTGTGCTAGCATCGGCGCAAGCACCGCATCTGCACTGCACCACAATATGCCGCCTAGCCGCTACGATCTGCTGCGCCTGCTCTCGGACGCGCGCCTGCATTCGGGCGCCGCTCTGGCGCGCGACCTGGGGCTTGCGCCGGCGGCTTTGCAGCGGGCACTGGGCGAACTACAGCAGCTCGGGCTGGTTCTCGAGCGCGTGCGCGGCCACGGCTATCGCCTGGCCGAGCGCTACGATTGCCTGGATGCCGCCGAGCTGCGCGCGCTGCTCGGCGCGCGGGCGCGCAATTTCCAGGTGGAACTGCTGGACGAGTGCGCATCCACCAATACGCTGCTGCTCGAACGTGCGCGCAGCGGCGCGCCCTCGGGCAGCGTGCTCGCCTGCGAACTGCAAAGCGCCGGCCGCGGCCGGCGCGGCAAGGACTGGCATTCCGTCTTGGGCGGCAGCCTCACCTTTTCGCTGTTGTGGCGTTTCGCCCAGGGTGCCGCGGGCCTCTCCGGCCTGTCGCTCGCGGCGGGGGTGGCAGCGGCGCGCGCGCTTGCTTCGGCCGGCGTTGCGGGCGTGCAATTGAAGTGGCCCAACGACCTGCTGCACGCAGGGGGCAAGCTCGGCGGGATACTGATCGAGGTGCACGGGGATGCAGCCGGCCCGAGCGCAGCGGTGATCGGCATCGGGCTCAACCTGCGCCTGCGCGCCGGCGCGCGCGCCGCCATTGCGCAACCGGTAACCGACCTCGCCGCGATTGCGGGAGAGGTGGCGCAGCGCAATCGGCTGCTCGCTGCGACCCTGATCGAACTCGAGCGGGTGCTCGCGGGTTTTGCGCAGCACGGGTTCGCGCCGCTGCGCGAGGAGTGGATGGCCCGCCATGTGCACCAGGGCAGGCCGGTGACGCTTTCCTCGGCCGGGGGCAGGACGGTGGCGGGCGTGGCCGCGGGTGTGGCCGAGGACGGCGCCTTGCTGCTGCAGACGGCGCGCGGGCTGGAACGCTGCGTCAACGGCGAACTGTCGCTGCGCGCGGGCGCGCCGGGTTCGGAGAGCGCGGAGGCAAGGGCGTGAGCAAGTGCTTCGTCATCGCGCTGATCAAGCACGAGACCAATACCTTTTCGCCGATTGCAACGCCGCTGTCCGCATTCGGCCACGGCAACGGGCCCAGTTACGGCGAGGCCGCCAGGGCCGAGTTCGCCGGCAGCAACACCCCTTTCGCAGCGTTCCTGGACATCGCCCGGCGCGAGGGCGCCGTGGCCGTCACCCCGGTTGCGGCCGAGTCCTGGCCCTCGAACATGGCGACGCGCGCAAGCTTCGAAGCGCTGTTGCAGCCGCTGGAGGATGCGGTGCGCGCGGGCTGCGACGCGTGCTTTCTCGATCTGCACGGCGCCATGGTGGTCGAGGGCTGCGACGACGCCGAAGGCGAAATTCTCAAACGTTTGCGCCGCATCCGTGCCGACTTGCCGATCGCCGTGACCTTCGACTACCACACCAACCTGTCGCCGGATATCGTCGCCAACGCGAGTGTTATCACCGGCTACAAGACCTACCCGCACATCGACATGTACGAGGCGGGGCTGCTCGCCGGCGACATCCTGGCAAGATCGCTGCGCGGGGAGCTGCGCCCGGTGATGGCCTGGGGCTGGTTGCCGCTGGTTTCCTCGGTCATGCGCCATGCGCCCGAGGACGGGCCTTCGGGCGAAATCATTGCTTATGCGCGCGCCA
Organism: Burkholderiales bacterium; assembly: GCA_014860355.1. Taxonomy (GTDB): domain Bacteria; phylum Pseudomonadota; class Gammaproteobacteria; order Burkholderiales; family SG8-39; genus 2-12-FULL-64-23. The sequence continues at coordinate 5,351 of JACZJV010000079.1, forward strand.
TGGAAAAATCGGGCCGCGTGCTGGCGGCGACGCTGCTGCCAGGCTTCGCGCATGCCGACACGCCTTACACCGGCGTTTCCTCCGTGGTCGTGGCCGACGAGGGCGCAGATGCCGCGGCCCGGGGCGCGGCGCAGCAGGTGTGCGAGCGCATGCTCGCGATCGCCTGGGAGCGGCGCGCCGAATACGTGTTCCATCCCGAACCGCTGGCGCAATCGCTGGCGCGGGCGCGCGCGCTGGGCGCGGGTGCGCACGCAGGCCCGGTCCTGCTGATCGATCACTGCGACAACTGCGGCTCTGGCGGCAGCCAGGACGTGATGCTGGTGGTGGAGGAGATTCTGCGGCAGAAGCTCGACGATGTCGCCATCGCGCCCATACGCGACCCCCGGGCGGTGGCGCAGATGATCGAGGCCGGCATCGGCAGCAACATCAGGCTCGAACTCGGCGGCAAGACCGACATGCCCGCGATCGGTCTTGCCGGACGGCCGCTAGAGCTCGCCGGGCGCGTGCGCAACATCACCGACGGCGAGATCGTGTTCACCGGGCCGATGTATACCGGGCTCAGGAGCCACCTCGGGCGCACTGCGGTGCTCGACACCGGCCGCGCGCAGATCGTCGTCACCGAGCGCCACCACGAGCCTTTCGACCTGGTGATTTTCCGCCATTGCGGCATCGAGCCGACGCAGAAAAAATTCATCATGCTGAAGTCGCGCATCCACTACCGCGCCGGTTTCAAACCGATAGCCGCGCATATCGTCGAATGCGCCGGGGCCGGGGTCACCAATGCCGACCTGTCGGTCTATGGCTACCGCAAACTCAGGCGACCGATCTATCCGCTCGATGCCATCTAGGCCCTGGGTCCGAATCACCGTAGAATTGGCGTATCTTTTCACGCGCAGCCAAAAAAATGAACCTGCCCTACAACCTGCTGGTCGACATCGGCAACACCTTCGTCAAGTGGGGGCGGTACCAGGCCGGTTCGAACGCGGCCGCGCATGCAAGTTGCCTCGATTCCGGCCATGCGCTGCTCGAGGAAATCCCGGCGCTGGCGGGACAACTGCGCAAGCACCCCTCGCCGGCGCGCATCGTGATATCGAACGTCGCCGGCACGCGCGTGCGCGCGACCATGCTGCGCCTGCTCGAGATCTGGCCCGATGCGCCTGCGCCCTGCTGGGTGATCCCGCAGGAGGAGCAATGCGGCGTGACCAACGGCTACCGCAACCCGGCCCAGCTGGGCAGCGACCGCTGGGCCGCGCTGATCGGAGCGCGCGCGCTGGAGGGGGCGCGTCCGGTGCTGGTCGTATGCTGCGGCACCGCCACCACCGTCGACCTGCTCACGGCGCAGGGCCGCTTCGCCGGCGGCTGCATCATGCCGGGGGTCGGCACCATGTTGCGTTCCCTGCACGAAAAGACCGCGGCGCTGCCCGACGCCGACGGCGTGTATACGGAATATCCGGTGCAGACCGTCGACGCCATCGTCAGCGGCTGCCAGCACGCGCAGGCCGGGGCGGTGGAGCGCATCTACGATCTGTACCGGCGCGACCATCCGGATCTGTTGTGTCTGGTCTCGGGCGGGGCGGCCAAGGCGCTGACGCCGCACCTTGCCATCGTGTTCCGCTACCATGACAACCTGGTGCTCGAGGGCTTGCATTGCATCAGCCGGGCGCCCGCGGGCGCGCAATGCGAAGGGCTCACCGTTACGCAAAAGGCGTGATCGATGCGCATGCTGTTTTTCATTCTGATGCTGGCCAATGCGACTTTTTTCGCCTATGCCTGGTTCGGGCCCGGGGCGCGCGCCGGTGGCGATGCGCAGATCATCGGCCAGCAGCTCAATCCGGAAAAAATCCGCCTGCTCCGCCCCGAACAGCTAAGCGGGCTCGCGCGCAAACCCGAGCCGGCGAAGCCGGCCGCCGTATGCCTGGAATGGGGCGCTTTCAGCGACACCGATCTGGCGCGCGCGGAGCAGGCGCTGGAACCGCTGGCGCTCGGCGCGAAGTTGTCCCAGCGCAGGCAGGACGACGTCGCCGGTTTCTGGGTCTATATCGCGCCGCTCGCCAGCCGCCAGGCGGCCGCGCAGAAGGCGGGTGAGTTGAAGCGCCTGGGCGTGGATGACTATTTCGTCGTGCCCGACGACCCGAAGTGGCGCAATGCAATCTCCCTGGGTATATTCAAGACCGAGGAGGCGGCGAACACCCGCCTGGGCGCGTTGCGCGCGCAGGGCGTGAAGAGCGCCGCCATCGGTGCGCGCGAAACGCCGGCCGGCAGGACTTATTTCCAGGTACGCGACGCGAGTTCCGTGGTGGCGGCAAAGCTGAACCAATTGAAGCTGGCCTACGCGGGCACCGAGGTGCGCGATTGTGCGCCCGCCGAGAAAAAGGGATAAATGAAGGGATGTACGCGCCCAAGCACAATCAGCTCGAAGACCGCGCCGCGCTGCTTGCGTACATGCGCGCCTATTCTTTCGCTGCGCTCGCGAGCTCAGGGCCGGCCGGACTGACGGCCACGCATCTGCCGTTCGTCATCGAAGACGCGCACGGCCGGATCAGGCTGCTCGCGCACATGGCGAGGGCCAATCCGCAGTGGCGCGATTTCGCCGCCGGGACCGACGCCCTGGTGATATTCATGCAGCCGCACGCCTATGTCTCGCCGCGGCTCTACGACAGCCGGCAGAACGTGCCTACCTGGAATTACGTCGCGGTGCACGCCTACGGCCCGCCGGTGCTGATCGAGGAGCGAGAGGCCAAGATCGAGTTGCAGCGTAAGCTCATCCGCCAGCACGATGCGGCTTACCTCGAACAGATGGCCGAACTGCCCGAGCGCTACCTGGACGCCAAGCTCGCCGCCATCGTTTCTTTTTCGATCGAGGTCAGCCGCATCGACGCGCGCTACAAGCTGTCGCAGGACAAGAATGCGGCCGAGCGCGAGCGCATCGCGGGCGATCTCGAGGCCGGCGGCGACAGCCTCGCCACCGACACTGCGCGGCTGATGCGCGAGTACAAAGCCTAGCCGCGGGTACTCATAGCGGCTTGCCCGCGCGTATCCTGTCCAGGGTCGCGGTCGTCGAGCGTTCGAACTGAAACGCGATGGCATGCACTGCACCGCCCCAGGCGATCACCTCGCGCGCGCCGACGATGGCTTCAGGTTTCCAGTCGCCGCCTTTCACCAGCACGTCCGGGCGGCAGGCGAGGATCAGCGCGAGCGGGGTGTCGTCGTCGAACCAGGTGACCAGGTCTACCGCCTGCAAGGCGGCGAGCACCGCCGCGCGGTCCTCGAGCCGGTTGATCGGGCGGTCCGCGCCCTTGCCCAGGCGCCGGGCCGAGGCGTCGCTGTTGACGGCGAGCACGAGGCTCGCGCCCAGGGCGCGCGCCTGCGCGAGGTAGGTGACGTGGCCGCGATGCAGTATGTCGAATACGCCGTTGGTGAATACCAGCGGGCGCCTGAGGGCGGCGATGCGGCGCTCGAACTGCGCGGGCTCGCACAGCTTCGCCTCGAAGTCGGGTGCCTTATGCATTCAGGCGACCCCGGGCCTGCGATGCGCCGGGGGCGCCCGCGTTCAGGACCACGCGCGGGCCGCTACTTCGCCGGCGGTTCGATGTACTCGAACACGCGCACCACTTTTTGCACGCCGCCGGTGGTGCGCGCGATTTCCACCGCCGCCTCGGCCTCCTTGCGCGTGACCAGTCCGAGCAGATAGACCACGCCGCTTTCAGTCACCACCTTCACGTCGTTGGCGGATATGCCGCTGTTGCTGTCGATGAAGCGCGCCTTGACCTTGGACGTGAGGTAGCTGTCGTTGCCGCGCGCGCTGTACGAGCTTACCCCGGCGATCTGGATCTCGTTGACCACGCCGCGTACGTTGGGAATCTCGCGCACGATTCTTTCGATATCCGCCTTGGTGGCGAGGTCGGGCGCTTCGCCGGTGAGCAGCGCGTTGCGGTTGTAGCTGTTGACGTTGATGTGCACTTTTTCGCCGAAACGGTCGTTGATGCGGCTTTCGGCGCGCAGGCCGATGTCCTTGTCCTCGGCCTGCGCGCCGACCGAGCGGCGGTCGTCGGCCGCCATGACCGCTGCGCCCGCGCCGACCACGGCCATCTCGACGCAACCCTGCAACTGCGGCGCGAGCCCGAGCAGCGCGAGCACGGCGAAGGCGCGCAACGGAGAAACTATGCTTTTCATATTCGTCATGATTCAGCTCCCAGTAACAATGTGTCGATGCCGTCGCACAGGCAGTGCAGCGTGAGCAGATGCACCTCCTGGATGCGCGAAGTCGTGTTCGAGGGTACGCAGATCTGCACGTCCTCGCCGGCCAGCAGGCCGCCGATCGCGCCGCCGCCTCTGCCGGTCAGCGCTATCACCGGCATGTCACGCTCGTGCGCGGCGTGGATTGCGGCGACGACGTTTTTCGAATTGCCGCTGGTGGAGATCGCGAGCAGCACGTCGCCCGCCTGTCCCAGCGCCTGCACCTGCTTGGAGAACACCTGTTCGTAATCGTAGTCGTTGGCGATCGCGGTCAGGGTGGACGTGTCGGTGGTAAGGGCAATCGCCGCCAGCCCCGGGCGTTCGCGCTCGAAACGTCCGAGCAGTTCCGCGGCGAAGTGCTGCGAGTCGGCGGCGGAGCCACCGTTGCCGCAGGCGAGAATCTTGCCGCAGGCGAGCAGGCATTTCACCATCCTTTCGGCGGCCTGCGCGATCGGCGCGGCCAGAAGTTCGGCCGAATTCTGCTTGGTTTGAACGCTGTCGGCAAAATGCCGGCTGACGCGCGCAGTGAGATCCATCAATGCTCCGCAATGACTACATTCAAGAATGAGCGCTCATTCTACATTACTCGACATGCGGCCCGGTCCCCAGGGCGGGTGCGGCGTCCGGCTTGCGTGCCGGCCGGGCGGGTTCGTGCACGCGCAGGCTGACACGCAGCCGCGCGGGCGGGAGCGCAAATCGCCTACTCGCCAAAGGCGTTCCTGATCCATTCGATGCGCTCGGCAGCCAACTCGTCCAGCAATACGACATCGAAGCGGCAAGGGCGTTCCGGCTTGCCCGCAAGATAGTGACGCGCCGCCATCAGTATGCGTAGCCGCTTGGCGGCGGTAATGCTTTCCGCAGCCCCGCCGTAGCCGGGGGCGCGCCGCAGCCTGACTTCGACGAACACCAGGACCGGCCCGTCGGCCAGTATCAGGTCGATTTCGCCGAGGCGGCAGCTGTAGTTGCGCTCCATCAGGCGCAAGCCGCGGACCTGCAGATAGTCGGCAGCCAGCGCCTCGGCGCGCTTGCCGTCCGCACTCGGCGTTCGGCTCATGTGCGGGCAACCGTATCGAGGTCTGCGCCGAGCGCGCTTGCTTGATCGGCCGCCGCAACGCACAATCCCATGCCATGAAGCAGCACGGCGACAAAGGACAGGTCACGCAAGCGCAGCAGCGTGGGCATGGGGCGCAAACCTCCGAAGATGCCGGAAAATTATATGTCGTCGCCACGCCGATTGGAAATCTCGGCGATATCAGCGCGCGCGCGCTTGCGGTGCTGGCGCAGGCGGACCTGGTCGCCGCCGAAGACACGCGTACCACCGGACATCTGCTCGCGCACCACGGCATAGCGGCCAAGCTGATTGCCTTGCACGAGCACAACGAAATGCAGCGTGCGTCGGATCTGGTGGCCCGGATCAAGGCGGGCAAGACCATCGCGCTGGTGAGCGATGCCGGCACGCCCGGAATCTCCGACCCGGGAGCACTGCTGGTGGCGCGGGCCAGGGAAGCGGGGGTCACGGTATGCCCGATACCCGGCGCCAACGCCGCGGTTGCGGCCATGTCGGCTGCCGGGCTTGCCGCAGCGCACTTCCTGTTCTACGGCTTCCTGCCGGCCAGGTCCGCGGCGCGGCGCACTGCGCTGGAGGCGCTGCGCGAATTTCCTTACGCGCTGGTGTTCTATGAGGCGCCGCACCGCGTGACGGAGTGCGTCGACGCGCTCGCCGCGATCCTCGGCGGCGAGCGCGAAATCGTGATCGCGCGCGAGCTGACCAAGCTGTTCGAGGCCATCCACAGCTGCCGGCTGGATCAGGCCGGCGCCTGGCTCGCAGCCGACGCCAACCGGCAGCGCGGGGAGTTCGTGCTGATCGTCTCCGGCGCGCAAGCCGCGACTGGCGCCGGCCTGCCGGAGGAGGCCGCGCGGGTGCTGCGCCTGCTGCTGGCGGAGCTGCCGCTGAAGCAGGCGGTGGCGCTTTGCGCCGCGATCACCGGCGCGCGCAAGAACGAACTCTATGCGCGCGCACTCGAACTGCGCGACCTCAGGGCGTGTTGACTCTCCCAAACGTCCCGCGCAGGTTCCTGGGCCGCCCGCCGTGATGGATTTCCTGCTGTCGATTCAGTCCCTGTCGCTGGCACTTCTACTGCTAGGGGTCGGGTTGGCGTTTTCCGGCGTCCGCCTGTCGGGCTGGATACTGGGCTGGATACTCCTCACCGGCGCGCTGCTGCTGCAGGGATTTCGCAGCATGCTGAGCTATTTCATCGAGCACGGCGGCGCGGATCCGGCCACCTATGCCCTCGTCAACGACTGGATGGGTCTCGGCTTCTCGCTGCTGATCGTCGGCGCCATGCACATGATGCGCGAAGTTTTTGCGCGGCACAGACTGGCGGAAGCGAGGCTGCGCGTCATCGGCGCCGCCGCCCAGGACGCCATCATCATGATGGACAACCGCGGCAGGATCGCCTTCTGGAACGAAGCGGCGCAGAGGATTTTTGGCTACGGCGAGCAGGAAGCCCGCGGCAGGATGCTGCACGAACTGATCGTCCCGGAAGCGTACCGCGGCGATTTCGAAAGCAGGCTGCGCACGGCCGGCAGCGCGGCCCAGGGAAATGCCGTCGGCGCGACGCTGGAGCTGGCGGGACTGCGCAAGGACGGGACGGAAATCGTCACCGAACACTCGATTTCCGGCGTGAGCATAAACCGCAAATGGCACACCATCTGCATCGTCAGGGACATCACCGAGCGCAAGAAGCTCGAGGAGCGCATACGGCACCTGGCGAACTACGACAGCCTCACCGGCCTGCCCAACCGGATGCTGTTCTTCGACCGCCTGAGCCAGGCGATCAACCTGGCGCAGCGCAATCGCCATGAACTTGCGCTGCTGTACCTCGATCTCGATCGGTTCAAGCTGGTGAACGATACGCGCGGGCACGACGCCGGAGACGCGGTTCTGAAAGACGCTGCCGAACGGGTCCTGTTGCAGGTGCGCGAATCCGATACGGTCGCCCGCATCGGGGGCGACGAATTCGCCGTCATCCTGCCCAAGATCTCGAACCCGCAGGATGCAGCAATCGTCGCCGGTAAAATCGTCGACGCGCTGCGCGCGATTTTCACCGCCTACGACGCGGAACACGGAAAAATCGACATCGGGGCAAGCGTCGGCATCGCCGTCTTTCCCAGGGACGGCGAGGACATGGAAGCCCTGTTGAAGGCGGCGGATTCGGCCATGTACAAGGCCAAGCAATCGGGCAGCGGTTTCAGCTTCTGCGCGGACTGAGCGCCGCGCCCCGGTCGCGGCCGCTCAGTACGCTGCGGCCAGCTCTTCCTCGACCAGGCTCTTCAGCTGGTCGTAGCCGAAGCTGGGCAGCGGTTTGCCGTTGACGAAGAACTCCGGCGTCGCCTTCACGTTCAGTGTCTTCGCGTCGGCAAGGCCTTGCTGGACGATTTTTTCGACCTCGGGCAGATTCATGTCATGCCTGAGTTTTCGGATGTCCAGGCCGACGCCGCCGATGTAGTTCCAGACGAGTTCGGGTTGCGGCCGGTGCTGCGGCGCCCAGGCGTCCTGCGCGGCAAACACGGCTTCCAGCGTTTCGCGGAACTTTCCCTGCCTATGCGCGGCCTCGAGTATCTTCACCACATAGTCCGAGCCTTGGTGAAACGCGGCGTAGCGGACGTACAGGCGGATCTTGTCGGGATGCGCCTCCATCAGTTTCTTCACCAGGGGGTAGAACTCCTTGCAGGTTCCGCAGGCGGGGTCGAGAAATTCGACCAGGTCGACCTTCGCCGCGGGGTTGCCGAAGGCAGGGACGTTTTCGCGTATGAAGGTCGACTTGTCGCGCCGGTAGGCCTGCAGCGATTCGTCAGATTTCTGGCTGCGGTATAGCATCGCCCCGGCGACAAAGGCGACCAGCAGGAAAATTGCGGAAAAGATGACCAGGTGTTTCTGTTTCACTTTGAGCTCCTCCTGTAGGTCAGGATCAGCAGCGCCGAAATGACCAAGAAAGACAATCCCGACAGCAGCGGAATCGTCACAAATCCGAACCATTCGATTTGCACCTCGGTACAGGGCACGCCCTGGATGCAGGGTTTGATGCTTTCGGGAATAAATCCGGCGACCAGAAGCAGATGGAATCCCGCGATCAGCGCGCCGGTCAGCGACAGCGGCAGCGCGTAGCGTACGATGTTCCGGTCAAGCGGAAACAGCCCCGCCGGCAGGATGAGCACCAGCGGGTACATGGCGATGCGCTGGTACCAGCACAGCACGCAGGGTTGAAATCCCATCACCTCGCTGAAAAACAGACTGCCGAGCGTCGAGATGCTGGCGATCAGCCAGCAGGCGAAAACGAGTACCCAATTCGGGTCCTGCGCGTGCCCGGATGAATTCATCGACTATCGCCTGCGCCGCAAAAGAGCGGATTATAGCGGATCGAGGCGCCGCAGCGCGGAGTCCGAGCCCGGCGGCGGGTATAATCGCGCCTGCCATGCAGACACCCGTACCCCAGTTTCTCACATTCACCCGTCCCGACGACTGGCACCTGCATTTGCGCGACGGGGCTGCGCTCGCCGCGGTGCTGCCGCACTCGGCCCGCCAGTTCGCGCGCGCGATCATCATGCCCAATTTGCGGCCGCCGGTGACCACGGTGGCCTCGGCCAGGGCCTACCGTGAGCGCATCGTCGCCGCGCTGCCCGCAGGCGCGCGCTTCGAGCCGCTGATGACCCTGTATCTGACCGACAACACCACGCCGGAGGAGATCGCGCTGGCGCGCGCGAGCGCATTGGTGCACGCGGTCAAGTATTACCCGGCCGGCGCAACCACGAATTCGGATTCCGGGGTGACGCGCCTCGCGCATTGCTTCCGCGCGCTGGAGGCGATGGAAAAGGCCGACCTGCCGCTGCTGCTGCACGGCGAGGTCACCGACCCGGAGGTGGACGCGTTCGACCGCGAGCGGGTATTCATCGACAGGGTGCTGCCGCAGATCACGCAGCGCTTTGCCGGCCTGCGGCTGGTGCTCGAGCACGTTACCACGCGCGAAGCGGTGCAGTACGTGGCCGCGGCGCCGGCCAAGGTCGCCGCCACCATCACCGCGCACCACCTGCTGTTGAACCGCAACGCGATGTTCGCGGGCGGCATCCGCCCGCACCACTACTGCCTGCCGCTGCTCAAGCGCGAGGCCCACCGCCGGGCACTGGTGCAGGCAGCCACCGGCGGCAGCCCCAAGTTTTTCCTCGGGACCGACAGCGCACCGCACGCGCGCCGCAACAAGGAGGCGACATGCGGCCATGCGGGCATCTATAGCGCGCATGCGGCCATCGAACTGTACGCCGAGGCCTTCGAGGCTGCCGGTGCGCTGGACAAACTCGAGGCGTTCGCCAGCTTCCACGGCGCGGATTTTTACCGCCTGCCGCGCAACTCCGAAAAAATCAGCCTGCAGCGCGGGAACTGGCAGGTGCAATCCTCGTTTGCGCTGGACGAAGACGAGCTGGTGCCGCTGCGCGCCGGCGAGCCCCTGTCCTGGCGCCTGTACCAAGTAGCCCTTGCCGAATGAGTTTGGCAATGGACCGATTCAGGGGGGCATGAGGGGACTTATCCCCTCATGCGCCATATTCGGAACGATTACCGTGGCCACTTCCGCACCGCCTGTCTGGAACCGCTGGGATCTGCTCGCTGCGCCGGCCTTCGCCACGCTCGCGCCGCTGATCGAGCAGCTGCCCGAGGATCATTTCCCCACGCTCGCCCAGCTGAACCGGATGTGCGACGAGCGCGAGGTGGTCAGCGGCGGCGGCGTGCCGGTGGAGTTCGTGCCGCAGGAGGGCAAGTCCGAAGAGCCTTACGAAACCCGGGTCCATACCCGCGGCAAGGTGCTCACCCGTACAGACAACTGGCACGACCTGTTCAATGCCCTGGTCTGGATCAGCTTTCCGAAGAGCAAGGCCGCGCTCAACCGCCATCACTACAAAGAAATGCTGGCGCACCAGAGCGCGGGAAAGCGGGGCACGCCCCGGGACGTGTTGACCCTGTTCGACGAAGGCGGGGTGATCGTAACCAGCACCGAGCCCGAGCTCGGCACTCTGCTGCGCGAATTCAAGTGGAAGGAGCTTTTCTGGCAGCGCCGGGAGGAGGTCGTCGCAAGCATGCGCTTTTACGTGTTCGGCCATTCGATCTACGAGAAGGCGCTGCAGCCTTACAGGGGCATCACCGCCAAGACGGTCATTTTCGACGTGCCCGCGCGTGAACTCGAACGCGCGCTGCCGCAGCAGCTCGCCACGCTCGATGCACGCCTGGCCAAATATTTCGCTGAGCCGCAGGCGCTGGCCTCGACCGAAGCCTATGCGCCGCTGCCGGTGCTGGGCATACCCGGCTGGGACGCGGACAACGCGGACGAACGCTATTACGACGATACCCAGCATTTCCGTCCCGGGCGCAGGCCAGCAGAGGAACGAGAGGAGCCGAAGTCGGGCAGAGGCGGGAACGAGCCCCAGCGCAAGGGCCGGAAAAAGTAGGCCGCTACACGACCGGGCCGGCGGCGGCGCGGCGGCAGGTGCTAGAATCGGGCGGTGAAGCTGGCCAGACGGTCGCTGCGCACCTTCGGGTGCGGAGAGGAAAGTCCGGGCTCCGCAGAGCAGGGTGACGGCTAACGGCCGTACGTACTAGTCGATGGCTTGCCTTCGGCGAAGACGAGGAACAGGGCCACAGAGACGAGTCGCCGCGTGTCGGCGGCCAACGAGCGGCGCAAGCCGTGAGTTCGTCGCAAACGATCGCGGCGGGTGAAACGCGGCAACCTCCACCCGGAGCAACACCAAATAGGCGGACGCTGCGCGCGCAGGCATGGCGCGCTATGAGTGGCTCGCTCAAGTCCGCGGGTAGGTGGCTGGAGCCCTGGGGTAACCCAGGGCCTAGAGGAATGACCGTCATAGGGAGCAATCCCCGTAACAGAACCCGGCTTACCGGCCGGCTTCACTTTCTTGCGCGCACGCGAGCGGCGCCCGCGCAGCCCGCGTCCTTAGGGTCTGTTGACATTCTGCACATGAGCGCGACGGGGGTAATTCTGGATGCAGCGCAAGGCGCGGGGAGCGCTTGCGGGGGCGTTCAATCGCCGGCGTGAGCCGGCCCGCAGAGCGCGTCGATTTCGGCCAGCACCCGGGCCGGCGCGAGCTCGTTCATGCACCTGAAGTGTCCCAGCGGGCAGTCCCGCGCGAAACAGGGGCTGCACTCGATGTCGATCTTGACGATGCGCGCCGATCCGGGCTGCGACGCGAGCGACAGCGGCGGGGTATGCGCCGGGCTGGAGGACCCGTACAGCGCGATGAGCGGCTTGCCCAGCGCGGCGGCGACATGCATCAGGCCGGAGTCGTTGCTTACCACCAGCCTGGCGCAGGCGATGAGGTCGACCGCGCTGGCGAGATCGGTCTTGCCGCACAGGTTCGCGCACACCCCGGCGGACTGCGCGCGGATTTCCTCGGCCAGATCCGCGTCCTTGCCTGAGCCGATCAGCCAGACGGCGTAGCCGCGCTTTCCCAGTTCGCGCGCGAGTGCGGCGAAATGCTGCGCCGGCCAGCGCTTGGCCGGACCGTATTCGGCTCCGGGGCAGAACGCCGCAATCGGATGCGAGCGGTCCAGGCTGAGCCGCGCGGTGGTGCGCGCGGTATTGACCGGATCCACCTGCAGCCGCACCGTGGGCAGCGGAAGCGGCAGTTCCGCACCCGGTTTTTCCGCCAGCTGGGCGTAGCGCTCGGCCATCAGCGGCAGTTTCCTCCGGTCGAGCTTGTGCACCAGGTTCAACAGGCCGTAGCGCGATTCGCCGGCGTAGCCTGCGCGCAGCGGAATGCTGGCGAAAAAGGGGATCAGTGCCGATTTGAAACTGTTGGGAAGGACGATGGCCTGGTCGTAGTTCCGCTGCGCCAGTTCGCGTGCCAGCTTCCAGCGCGCGCGCAGCTTGAGCTCGCCGTGCGCAAAAGGAGAGGCGATGACTTCTTCGATCTCGGGCATGCGCTCGATGAGCGGGCCGCACCAGGCCGGCGCGAGCGCATCCAGGCTGACGCGGCCGAGCTTGTCGTGCAGGCGCCGCAACAAGGGCTGGGCCAGCAGCGCGTCGCCGATCCAGGACGGGGCGACTACGAGTATGCGCGGCATGCGATGGGATCAGCTGACAGGAGCGCGCGCATAGTGTTTCCCGCTCCCCGCTCCCCCATCCCGGGGCGGCTCAGTGCCCTTTGGGCGGGGCGCCCTTGTAGACGTAGTGCGCGCCGCAGTATGGGCAGAGCAGTTCGCCCGACCTGGCTACGTCCAGGAACACGCGCGGATGCATGTTCCACACGGGAGTCGAGGGCGTGGGGCAGTGCAGCGGCAGATCCCGCTCGGTAACCTCTATGGTGCGTTGCCGTGTGCTTGCGGACATCAGCGGCTCCCTTTTTTCGAGGACTTGGGCGCTGCAGGCGCGCGCTTGCCTGCGGCCGCTTTAGGCTTGCCCGCAGCAACGGGCGCGAGCCAGCCGGCGTGGCGCGGGTCCCTGCCATTGACGACTTCGAAGAATGCCTTTTGCAGCTTGCGCGTGACCGGGCCGCGGCGGCCTGCGCCGATCTTGCGTCCGTCGACTTCGCGTATGGGTGTGACTTCGGCCGCGGTGCCGGTGAAAAAGGCTTCATCGGCGATGTACAGGTCGTCGCGGGTGACGCGCCGCGGTGTGACCGCGTAGCCCAGTTCCGCCGCGAGCGTGATCACGCTGTCGCGCGTGATGCCCATCAGCGCCGAGGTCAGCTCCGGCTCGTAGATGCAGCCGTTCTTGACGATGAACAGGTTCTCGCCCGCGCCTTCGGCGACGAAGCCGTCGACATCGAGCAGCAGCCCTTCGTCGTAGCCATGGTCCAGCGCTTCCTGGTTGGCCAGGATGGAGTTGGCGTAGGTGCCGGAATATTTCGCGCGGCACATGGAAACGTTGACGTGGTGGCGCGCGAAAGACGAGGTCTTGACGCGTATGCCCTTCTCCAGACCCTCGGCGCCGAGATAGGCGCCCCAGGGCCAGGCGGCGATGGCGACGTGCACCGTTGCGCCCCTGGGAGACACGCCCATTTTTTCCGAGCCGTAGAACGCGATCGGGCGCAGGTAGCATTCGTGCAGCTTGTTCGCGCGCACCACTTCCTTGTGCGCTTCGACGATGGTCGCCTTGCTGTAGGGGATTTTCATCATGTAGATGTGCGCCGAGCTGTACAGGCGGTCAATGTGCTCCTGCAGGCGGAACACCGCAGTGCCGTCAACGGTGTCGTAGGCGCGTATGCCCTCGAACACCGCCAGCCCGTAGTGCAGCGAGTGGGTGAGCACGTGGGTGGTAGCCGAACGCCAGGGCACCAGCTTGCCGTCGTACCAGATATAACCGTTGCGGTCGGCCATCGACATTTTTACCAACTCCTTCAAAGCAGGGCGGAAAATGTTATTTTATCGGAAAGCTGCTGATTTGAGCAGCGCATCGCGGCGGGGAACGGGAACTGGTGCTGCACAAATGCCCAAAGTGCGGTTATGCGCGCAAATCCGGTGATCCGCAGACGCGGCCGGCCTGTCCCGCCTGCGGACTGATTTTTGCCAAGTACCGGCAGGCGCAGCAGCTCAAATCATCGAGCGGCGCGATTGCCGATGCCGCACAGGATCGACCGGTGCTGTCCGCACGCTTGCTGTATGTGCCGGACCGGGTCGCGAGCTTCGGCTACTACGGCCGCTGTGCCGCCTATGCGTTCCTGTTCGTCTGGGGCTGGCGCCTGTATGCGATGGACCTCGGCGGCGCCGATATCATGAACTCGTTCATGCACCTGATCGTGCTGCCCATCCACGAAGCCGGGCACCTGCTGTTCATTCCGTTCGGACGCTTCATGAGCATACTGGGCGGCAGCTTGCTGCAAGTGCTGTTGCCGCTGGTGCTGATGGCTTCGTTCGTGTTCGGCTTCGGCGGCAGCCGGCGCGACAACTTCGCCGCTTCGGTCATGCTGTGGTGGGCTGCAGTTTCGATCATCGACCTCGCGCCCTACATCTGGGACGCCTTCGATCCGAAACTGATGCTGCTCGGCGGCAAGACCGGCGCCGAGTCCGATGGCCATGACTGGCAGAACATCCTTGGCGACCTGGGAATGATCAAGAGGGCGCATCTGGTCGCCGGCATCGCGCACGCGCTGGGCCTTGCCCTGATGCTCGGCGCCAACGCCTGGGGCGCCGCACTGCTCTACCTGCAGTTCCACCGCCGCGACAGCAATGCCCCAGAGGAGGACGGCTAGGCACGGCTGTTCGCCCTGTTGGCGCCAAAGGCGATCCGGGGTACCCTGTGCCCGTCCCAAATCAGGCGATCCCATGTTCATCGGCCACTTCGGTGTCGGATTCGGCGCGAAACCACTGGCGCCCAAGGTCTCTCTCGGAACGCTGTTCCTGGGCGCGCAATTCATCGATCTGTTGTGGCCCAGCTTCTTGTTGCTCGGGATCGAGCGCGTGCGCATCGTCCCCGGCGCGACGGCGGTAACCCCCTTGAGTTTCGACCACTACCCCTATTCGCATAGCCTCGTTGCCGTATGCGGCTGGGCGATGCTGATGGGACTGGGCCATTTCGCGCTGCGGCGCGACCGGATCGGCGCGATGGTTCTCGCATTGCTGGTCCTGAGCCATTGGGGCCTGGACGCCCTGGTACACCGGCCGGACCTGCCTTTGTATCCCGGCAGCGCCGCGTTGATAGGCCTGGACGCGTGGTCGTCGCCACCGCTGACACTGGCGATCGAGCTACCGCTGTTTACGTTGGGCGTCTGGCTCTATGCGCGCGCGACTGCTCCTGCGGACGCCGCCGGGCGCTGGGGCCTGATCGCCCTGGTCGTGTTCCTGCTATTCATTTATGCGGGTAACCTGCTGGGGCCGCCGCCGCCGAGCGCCGAGGCCATTGCATGGGTTGGGCAAGCGCAGTGGCTGCTGGTGCTTTGGGGATACTGGGTCGACAAACATCGCCTGGCCTCAGTCGGTGCCCGGCGCCGGGCTACGCAAGTCTAAGTCAGGGCAGCGTCGCGCCGCCCGGCCCGCGTCCCACAGGCAAGGACGCGGGCCGGGTAGTCCGCCTTAGCGGCCGTAGGTGGCGGTGAATGTCGCTTTGCCCAGCACGTGCGCGCCGAGACCGGCTCTGCCCAGCGCGAAGCCGAACAGTCCTGCAGTGCCGGTCTTGGGTATTCCCGCCGCCGTATCCACATTCGGTACGTCCAGGGCATACAGCGTGAAGATATAGCGATGCGCGGCATCCCCTACCGGCGGACACGGACCGCCATAGTTGCCGTTGCCTCCCGTGGCGCCGGTGTCGAAGAAATCGGTATTGCCGCCGTAGGCCCCCGCCGGCAGCGTTCCCGGGTTGTTGCCGGCACCCTGGGCCAATCCGGTTTCAGTCGCGGGAATGTCATACACGCCCCAGTGCCAGAACCCGCTGCCCGTGGGGGCGTCAGGGTCATAGACCTGAAGCGAAAATGACTGGGTGCCCGTTGGTGGATTGACCCATTGCAGCGCGGGCGAAACATTTCCGCCTGCGCAGCCAAATCCGTTGAGGACGAACTGGTTGGCAAAGGTGCCGCTTGCGAGATCCGTGCTCGACAAGGTGAAGACTAGTGCTTGCGCGTTGCTCGACCCGCAGCCCGAAAGGGATGCTGCCGAAACGGCGAGTGCTGCTGACAAGGCGAGGATTCTGTATTTCATGGTGCGCTCCCTCCTTCAGTGAGATTTCGTAGAGCTTCGATGCGGCAAGTGCCGACATTGCGGAATGCGCCAGCTATTGCGCCCGGTGCTTACCCGGATGGGCACGCTAGCAGTTAGCCCGCCGGGATGTCAATTTTCGCCATGGCGCAGTCCTGATGGCGCAACCCGGGGAGCAGCGACTTTGAACGAGCTTTGTTTGCGCGATGCGAGTTGAACATGCTGCGCGCCTGGATAGTCCACGGAGACCCAATTTCGAGCGTACTTCGCGAACGAGATGCAGCTCAGGATTCAGGCGGCCAGCACCGATTGTGCGCAGCGGTCAATTTTGCTCGCGTAATAACAGCGACGGCGCCTTGACCTCAATTCGATACCGGCCACCAGTGCGAAAAGTCCGTCGAATGGCTAGCTTGCACCTGCCCCTAGGTCACGACCTGGATTCAAGGGGTCGTTCGAATTGCCCTCAAGCCGCGAGTTGGTACATGTGTAGATAGAGCTTCCCGCCGGACCACAGCGTCGAGACGCCGGCTGCGATGACGACGAGCGCTGCGCCTTTCAGAAACCAACCGCGCAGCCGCGGCCCAAGCTTGCCGAATAGGAAGGAAGCGAAGAGCATCGAAGGCAGCGTGCCGGCGCCGAAGGCGAGCATCACACCCATACCCGCAGCCGGGCTCGGTGCCGTGGTCGCCAGTACCGCCATCGCCATGGTCATCGTACAGGGCATCAGGCCGTTGATCGCTCCGGCAATCGTCGTTCCCACCGCTCGCAGGACTGGCGTATTCTTCAGTAACGGAGCTGGCATTGCCATACCGTCATTTCCCGATGTTGCCGGGGGTGAATTCCGGATTCGCGGCGTACCGTGCGGCCGGGGGATTTGCCCCACTACTCCCCCCAATGTTGCGGGTTTCAATCCATTCCCGGTACGACGAGGGAAAGATACATTTGAACCCACCAACCCTGCCGACGCTGTCGTCTGACCGCCCTGCACGCAAGCCGCAGGCGCGATCCTGTGGCATTTGCAGGTGCCATTTCGGCGTACAACTCTGGTTTTTTGAAGGGAGAAAGACGTGTTGCGAACTGCTATGTTTTCCACTTTGGCATTTCTATGGATACCGGCTGCACCCACGGCTTGGGCGGATTCCAGCGGCGCAGATATGAGAGGTGCCCATATGCACGGGTCCGCTGAGATGAAGAATGCCGATGGTACGCGCGACATGCAGATGCCAGAGCCGCATCATTCGACCCATTCCCATCCTGTGCAGGCTGCTGCGGGCGACATGAAAGGCATGAACATGCACATGCCGGAGGGCCCGGCCCTACTCAAGGCGAAGAATCAGGCCGCGACGGCCAACCACGCATTTCTTGTCAAAGTTCTCTCGCTGCCTGATCCTATCCCGTTCGAAAAGCACTTCGGTGCGCGCTTCGCGGTCTTCGACGGCGCGCATACGGACCGTCGGGTACCAGACGCCGCTGTGAGCGTAACCGCGGGAATGCGCCATGGAATGCAGAGCGGCTTTGCACATGGCATGCAATATTCCCCCAAGATCGAGACGAAGGAAGGTATCGTCTCGATCACAGGTCTATCGTTCCACATGATGGGAACATGGACGCTGAAGTTTGATATACAGCAAGGCGGCAAGACGGAAACAGCCTACCTCGATCTGCCCTGCTGCGCGGAATAATGGCGTGGCTGCGCAACGCGCCATTGCCGCAGGCGTTTCTGTATTGATGGCGTTTGCGGCCGCCATGGGAGTGCAGGCTGCGCCGCCACACGATCTCGATGACAACGGCCTTTATGCTCCAGGGGAACTGAGCGCGATCTACCGCCACTCCCCGCTCAAGCCCCTGCCCACCGTGACTGCCGGTCGCGTGACAGAGGACACGCGCGCCGCAAGGCTTGGGCAGTACTTGTTCTTCGAGCGGCGTTTCTCCGCCAATGGTGCCGTCTCCTGCGCGACCTGCCATGTTCCGGAAAAGGCTTTCGCTGATGCACGAAGGGTCGGCACCGGTCTTGCAGCGGGAGAGCGCAATACGCCGGGCCTGCTCAATGTCGCATTCGAGCGCTGGTATTTTTGGGACGGTCGCGCCGATTCGCTGTGGGCACAGGCGCTGGGGCCGATCGAGAATGCCAAAGAATTCGGCGGTGATCGGCTCAATACGCTGCACCTTGTTGCCGAAGATGCGCCGTTGCGGCGCGCCTACGAGCTGGTGTTCGGACCACCACCACCGCTCGGAGACGCCGAACGCTTTCCGCGCCATGCCTCTCCCGATTCCGCGCCTGGGTCCCCCGCTGCGCGTGCGTGGTCGGCGATGAGCCTCGCCGACCGGGACGCAGCGAACCGGATGTACGCGAACCTGGGCAAAGCGATCGAAGCCTACGAACGCAAGCTGGTAGATGGCGATTCTGCGTTTGACCGCTATGTGGCGGCATTGAAAAGCGGCGACCGCGCCGGCCAGCGCGCGTATCCGGCGGCAGCCAAGCGCGGCCTCAAACTCTTTGTAGGCGCTGCGCAGTGCGAACTTTGTCACTCCGGGCCAAGCTTCAGCGATGGCGAATTCCACAACATTGGGCTGCCGCTACTCGCTGGCGAATCTGCTGACAACGGTCGCGCCGCCGGCATCGACATAGTGCGGGCGAGCGACTTCAACGGCATAGGACCCTACAGCGACCATCCTGAGGGCCGAGCGAAGGATCAACTCAGCTATCTGCCGCCGCCTGAGTCGCAGCTGGGCAGCTTCAAGACGCCCAATTTGCGCAACGTGGCATTGACTGCCCCATATATGCACGATGGAAGATTCGATACGCTGTCTGCGGTGCTCGATTTCTATGCGAAAGGCAGGGAGGCGAGCCGGGGACAGATGCTGCTGGGCGAACGGGAAGCGACGCTGGACCTCGTTCCACGCCTCTCTAGCGACCAGGCGGACGATTTGACCGCGTTTCTCAACACGCTTACCGGGCGCGCACTACCCGCGGAATTGACGACGGCGCCGGGCGAGCCCTAGCGCGTCGTGGCACTGGGCCTGGGGTTCCCATCTAGGATAGGCTCTGTACGTTTTGCCGATCAGCATGGCAAGACCTTGATATGAAACGCCGTACGGGCGACGGCATCGCAGCCTGTATGCAGCGCAATCGGGGGCTTGCGTACTCGCCAGCGCAAACGCCCGGTGCGCTGGCGCCCGGGCCGCAGACGGCGCTCCCGCCAGTCGCGCCTATTTCTTGAGCGCGCCCTTTTTCGGGTTCAGGTTGATCAGGCGGCCGCTCTCGGCGCCCGCGGCTTCGTCGATGACGGCGTTGATCAGCGCGGGCTTGCCCGCAGCGATCGCTTCGGTCAGCGCCTTGGTCATTTGCGCCGGCGTGGTGACGTGGTAGCCGGTGCCGCCGAACGCTTCCATCATCTTGTCGTAGCGCGCTCCCTTGACGAAAGCGGTGACCGCGACATCGTTCTTCAGCCTGGGGTTCAGGTTGGGGTCGCAGCCCTTGTAGACGCCGTTGTTGTTGAATATCACGGTGACGACGGGCAACTGGTAGCGGCAGATGGTCTCGACTTCCATGCCGCTGAAACCGAAAGCGCTGTCGCCCTCGATGGCGACGACGGGCAGGCCGCTCACGACCGCTGCGCCTATGGAATAACCCATGCCTATGCCCATGATGCCCCAGGTGCCGGAGTCGAAGCGCTTGCGCGGCTGGTACATGTCGACGATGCTGCGGGTGAAATCGAGGGCGTTGGCGCCTTCGTTGACCACATTGATGTCCGGACGCGTCTTCAGCACATCGCGGATCGCGCGCAGCGCGCTGTGATAGTTCATCGGCGACGGGTCCTGCGCCAGCGTTGCCGCCATTTTGGTCAGATTCTTGTCCTTGCGCTCGGCAATGGCGCGGGTCCACTCGATGCCGGGCTTGCCGAAGTTCGCATCGATTCCGGCGAGCAGGGCCGACACGCAGGAGCCGATGTCGCCGATCACGGGGGCGGCGATCGCCACATTGCTGTCGATTTCGGTAGGCGCGATGTCTATCTGGACGAATTGCTTCGGCCCACCCCAGGTCTTGCCCTTGCCGTGCGAGAGCAGCCAGTTCAGGCGCGCGCCGATCAGCACCACCACGTCGGCCTCGGCCAGAACGTAGGAGCGCGCGGCCGAAGCCGACTGGGCGTGGTTGTCGGGCAGCAGCCCCTTGGCCATGGACATGGGCAGATAGGGAATGCCGGTCTTCTCGACGAAGGCGCGAATGGCGGCGTCCGCCTGGGCGTAGGCGGCACCCTTGCCGAGCAGGATCAGCGGACGCTTGGCGCCTTGGATCAGGTCGAGCGCGCGCTGGACCGCTTCGGGCGCCGGGATCTGGCGCGGTACCGGATCGACTACGCGCACCAGCGATTTCCTGCCTCGCTCCGCGTCCATGGTCTGGCTCAGCAGCTGCGCCGGCAGGTCCAGATAAACGCCGCCGGGACGCCCGGACACGGCTGCGCGTATCGCGCGCGCAATGCCGATGCCGATATCTTCGGCCTTGTTGATGCGGTAGGCCGCCTTGGCATAGGGCTTTGCCGCGTTCAACTGGTCCATTTCTTCGTAATCGCCCTGCTGCAGGTCGACGATCTCGCGTTCGCTGGAGCCGCTGATCAGGATCATCGGAAAGCAGTTGGTGGTGGCGTTGGCCAATGCCGTCAATCCGTTCAAGAAGCCCGGCGCCGACACGGTCAGGCAAATTCCCGGCTTCTGTGTCATGTAGCCGGCGATGGCGGCCGCATTTCCGGCGTGCTGTTCATGGCGAAAGCCGATGAAGCGCATGCCTTCAGCCTGGGCAAGGCGGGCGAGATCGGTGATGGGTATGCCGACCAGGCCGAAAATGGTGTCTATGTCGTTGTGTTTCAGCGCATCGATTACCAGATGAAACCCGTCGGTCATGTTCACGGCATCTTCCGCGGCAGTCGCAGGGGCTTGCTCTAGAGTTGCGGACATGGTGTCTCCTGTGTATTCGGTCATCGAGGAAGGTCTTGGGCGAAACCGGTACAGATCCCGCTCCGGCAGCCGGTCGCCACGCAGCCGGTAGATCCAGTGCGCCATCGTAGCGATGCGGGAAGGCGATCATCATTGACCACGGTCAATTTTGCCGCATCGAGTCTGCCACAGCCGGCTTCAACGCGGTCTCCCCGCGGTAGGGATCGCGGTGACTGCCTTCCCGAATTTGGCGCGGATCTGAACCCGACCCCTGTAGATCAAATGGCGCCGCGGCCGGCTCTGGTCGAGGGTTTCTCCCCATCGAATTAAGGGGCGGTCAGCGTAGTTCCTTATACAGGCTATGTCGTACTGACCTTATGCATGCCTGTAATTACAGTCCATGTCTACGAAATGGCCGGGAAATGCCGGCGTGCAGGATGTTGCGCAGCGCGGGTGCACCGGCAGGCTCCAGGGAAGATCGTGACTTCGAATTTTTGCATAAATGGTTGAGGTGCTCTTGGAATACCCAATAGATGGCGGCTTTACGCATTCCCGACAGGGCGGATTCTGGCGCGGCAAGGGGATCATGCTGAAGGTTCTGCTCCTGGCCGCGACGGTGGCCCTGCTGGCCGGCTGCGCTGCGCAACAGTTGCGCCAGGACGGACAGGCGCTGATCGAAGCGGGGAACTACGAGCAGGGACTGGCCAAGCTGGAGCAGGCGGTCAAGGCGGACGGGGGCGACGTCAGCCTCAGGATGAGCTTGTATAGCAACCGCGAGCGCGTGGTCGAGCAGCTCCTGGCAGCCGCGGAACAGGCGCGGGCGGCCGGTGACGTGCGCGGGGCCGAGGCCTATTACCAGAGGGCGCTGGTAATCGCGCCCCGCGATTTCCGCATCATGGATGGACTGCGCCTCCTCGAGAAACGCGATGTGCATGCCGAAGTCGCCAAGCAGGCTCAAGCGGCGCTGACGGGCGGTGACCTGGATCAGGCCGAGGGTCTGGCTCAAAAGATCCTTGCCGTCGACCCCAGGCATGCCGGCGCCCTGGACGTGCTCGCCAAGGTGGAACGCGCGCGCGCGCGGCAAACCATGATACAGCCCGAGCTCAAATCCCGCATCACCAAGCCGGTGAACCTGGAATTTCGCGACGCCAATATCAAAATGGTGTTCGACGCACTGTCGCGAACCAGCGGAATCAACTTCATGCTCGACAAGGAGATCAAGAGCGATACCAAGATTACGATCTATGTGCGCAATATGGCGGTGGAGGACGCCATCGACCTGGCGCTGGTGCAGAGCCAGTTGCGCAAGAAAGTGCTGTCGGAAAACAGCGTGCTGATCTACCCGAACACGCCGGCCAAGCTGCGCGAATACCAGGATCTGCTCATCCGGACCTTTTACCTGGTAAACAGCGACGCCAAGCGCACCGCCGCGGCCTTGAAGGACATTCTGAAACTAAAAGATATGCACGTGGACGACCGGCTGAACATGATATTCGTGCGCGACACCCCCGACACCATCCGCCTCGCGGAAAAAATGATCCGCAACCAGGACCTGGCCGAGCCCGAGGTGATCCTCGAAATGGAGGTGATGGAGATCAATCGCACCCGCGCAATCGAGCTGGGGGTCAGCTGGCCGGATACCTTCACCTGGCTGGTGCCCGACCCGACGAATATCACCCTGGACCAGCTGCCGTTCGGGCAGCCGAAGAGCCGCGACCGCATCGGCGTAAACGCCACCATGGCCCTGAAAATGAAGCAGGACAACAGCATCGCCAACCTGCTGTCCAATCCGCGCATCCGGGTGAAGAACCGGGACAAGGCCAAAGTACTGGTGGGCGACCGGGTGCCCATCATCACGGCGACGGTCACGCCGGGATCGACCAATCCGGTGACCACCGAAAGCATCAGCTATCTGGATGTAGGCCTGAAGCTGGAAACCGAGCCCACCGTGCTGCTCGACGGCGACGTCAGCATCAAGGTGGCGCTCGAAGTCAGTACCCTGGGCGAACGGGTGGAAACCAAGAGCGGTTCGGTCGCCTATCGGGTCGGCACGCGCACCGTTTCGACCTCGCTGCGCTTGCAGGATGGCGAAACCCAGGTCCTCATGGGCTTGATCCGCGACGAGGAGCGCAATAGCGCCAGCGGGGTGCCGGGACTGGTGGACCTTCCGGTACTGGGACGCCTGTTCTCCGTTCCGCACGACCAGACGGAAAAGACCGAAATCGTGCTGTCGATCACGCCACGCATCGTACGCAATGTGCGGCGGCCGGAAGCGCATGATATGGAGATCTGGTCGGGCACCGAGGCCAGCATGCAGTCCAGAAAACCCGTACTGCACAGCGCGACGGCGTCCAAAGTCTCCTTGGTACAGCCGCTCGCGCAAATCCCGCACATTCCGGTGCGGGACCCGGGCGCGGACCAGGCAGCCACGATCTATCGGAACCCGCAGGAAACGACCCCGGCGAAAAAGCCCGTTCCCGGCCAGCCCCTGCAACTGAGCTGGAGCGCGCCCGAGGGTGCGCGCGTGGGTGAGCAGTTCGTCGTGGGCATAGAGGCGGACGCGCCATCTGCGCTGATGAGCGCGGCCATGTCGCTCAGGTTCAATCCCGAAGCGCTGGAGGTGGTGAAAGTCGAACAGGGTGAACTGTTGCAGCAGGCGGGGGCGAAAACGGAATTCAATCATACCGTGGACCCCGGGAGGGGGCGCATAGCGCTGAGCCTGGCGCGTCCGGCACCCGATGCAATTCAGGGCAAGGGTCGCATGTTCAAGCTGACGTTCAAGGTGCTGGCCGAGACCCCAAGAACCCAGGTGCAGGTGACCAGCGTGTCTCCCGTGGGGCCCGACGATGCCCCTGTCGCCTTCGGCCTGAGCGGCCCGCTGTCGCTGTCGCTGTTGCCTAAGCCATGAACGTACACGAGCGCGTGGCGGGCGCAATGCCGCGCCTGCGGAGGCTTGCTGCCTGCTGTCTGGCAGGTGCGTTGTCCAGCGCGATTCTGGGCGCTTACGCTGCCACCGCCTTCGACGCCATAGCGCCGATTTTCGCCCAGCGCTGCGTGATGTGCCATAACGGCGATGCGGCGCCGCTGGGTCTGCGTCTGGACTCGCTGGAGAACGTACTCAAGGGCAGTCAAAAGGGCGCGGTGGTCAAGTCGGGCGATCCCGATGCGAGCGAACTGGTGCGGCGCATCCGCGGGCAGTCGCAGCCGCGCATGCCGCTGACCGGCCCACCCTTTCTCGGCGCGGACGAAATCGCGCTGATCGAGAACTGGGTAGCCGGAGGTCTGGTGGCCGGAACTGGCGCCGCTAAGCCGTCGCAGCCGGACCGGCCCAAGGCGGGCGAGGCTGTCACCTACCTGCACGTGGCGCCGATATTGCTGCAACGCTGCGCCAAATGCCATGCGGCGAACGGTCTCAAGGGCGCGCCGCCGGAGGGCTACCGGCTCGACACCTGGGAGGAGACGATCGCGCGCGCCGACCGCCTGCGCGTGGTGCCGGGGAACCCGGCTGCGAGCGAACTCGTGCGGCGCATACGCGGACAGGCCTTGCCGCGCATGCCCTTCGACGGACCTCCGTATCTCGCCGAGGAGGACATCCTGCTGATCGAGCAATGGATACGTCAGGGTGCCCGCGATGCGCAAGGCAAGCCCGCGCCTGCGCCTGCAGGCGCCTCCCTGCGGCTGCACGGCACACTTAACAATATAAACAACACCTGGGAACTGGACGGACTGCCCTTAAGCGTGGACGCGGCCACGCGCATCGATAAACGGCCCGGGCCCGGCGACTATGTGGAAGTGCGGGCCACGGTGCAGCGCGATGGCGCGGTGCGTGCGAACCGCATCCGGCGGCGCTGATGACGACCATGGATAGAGGGGTCAGCCCCCTCTACAAGATTGAGTCTGACCGGAGAGAGGGGTCAGACCCCTATACAAGAATGAGTCTGACCGCACGAGCCTATACTATTAGAAGGGGTCTGACCCCTAGAATTGAAACGGGTCTGACCCGTCAAAATCCGCGGAATGCCCGGCTGGGGCAGAAGACCCGATTTTTGGGGATTACACCCATCGTCTTTCCGTCGCAGCGCGTAGCGCTCTGCGGTTTTGGGGGAATTCACCAGGAATTTACCCACCATCGGGGAATTTGCTCCCCAGCATTGGGGAATATTCACCACCAAAGCCGGGTTCAGGTGTGGCAAATGACACAGTCGGTGGGTCAAAAAACCCCAATGCCGGCAGGTGCTTGGCACCTAAATACCCATGTGGAAGCGAATTTGGCATGGTCCCTGCACCTAGGCGGTGACTGCGTTCCGCGCCCGGTTTCGGTGGCGGCGCGGCTACTTGGGTTTTCGCAGGCACTACGAACAGCATTTCGAACACTAGATTGCGGGGAGTAAAAATGGATCTCAAAAACGGTAAGCGCGGCAACAAACCATTGCCAGGCACGGCGCATCTGCAACAGGCGCTGGCGCTGGTGGGTCTAGCGGCGGCGCTGGTCGCTGCACCTGCGCATGCGTCCATCACCTGCGAGCGGCAGATCAGCGCCGACGTCGTGGTGATCGACAAGCCTTTGATGTTCAACCGGCTGGGTGCCACCAATGTGAACGGCATGATGTACGCGCTCAAGCGCGACGTCATCAATACCTCCAGCCTGCTGCCGCTGAGCGCCGGCGGCGCCGCGATCCCGGGGAAACTCGACCTGCGTCCGGACAAGCGCCACCGCCCGCTGGTTTTGCGCGTGCGCCGCGGCGATTGCCTCACCGTCAACCTGCAGAACCTGCTCACCCCGCTGGCCAATCCGCTTACCGAGCAGGCTGGCAACCCGCTGGTGGAAGGACCGCTCGAAGGGACACAGGTCATCAGCCTGACCGAACCTTCGGGGCAGTTGCACACCGTCGCCGTCGACGAGCAGACCAAGGGTCGTTTCGTCGGCTTCCATGCTTCGGGCATGCAGCTCGTCAACAGCATGGCCGACGACGGCAGCAAGACCGGAAACAATCCGGGCAGCTGGGCGCCCGTGGGCGGCAGCCACAGCTACACCATCTATGCCGAGCATGAAGGCGTGTTCAACGTCACCAGCGGCGGCGCGGTGGTCGGCTCCGACGGATTGCAGGGCGCCAGCTCCAACGGCCTGTTCGGCCAGCTGATCGTCGAACCCAAAGGCGCGAAAATCTACCGCGGCCAGGTGTTCGAAGAGGACATGCGTCTTGCCGCCGACGCCAACTTCAACGGCGTGCTCGATGCGGCCGAACTCACCTCCACCGGGCAGCCGCGCGTCAACTACGAAGCGACCTATCCAAATGTCGCGCCGTGGACCACCGAGGGCAAAGCCGGCACGCCCATCCTCAACATGATGCGCTGCACCTCCAGCGCCGCCTGTGAGATCGTGCACTCGGAGATCAACGCAGTGATCGCCGGCCCCAATGCCGACGGCAGCTTCCCGCCCAGCACCTACCCGCTCGAATCGGTGGGCAAGCGCAATCCCTCGGTGCCCAACCGCCTCGAGGCTTTCCGCGATTTCGCCTCGGTCTACCACGACGAGACCGCCGCCGGCCAGGCCTTCCCCGGCTACTTCGTCAAGGACCCGGTGTTCCGCTATGTGCTCGCGGGGGTGAAAGACGCGTTCATGATCAACTACGGCTCGGGCGGCATCGGTGCCGAAATCATCGCCAACCGCCTAGGCGTCGGTCCCACCAGCGACTGCGGCGACTGCGCCTATGAAGAGTTCTTCCTGACCTCCCACGCCCTGAACGACCCGGCGCTGACCGTGGACATCCCGGCGAACCTGGGACTGGAGAGCCTGCTCCCGGGCCAGGTGCCGCCCGCCGGCACCCTGGGACCGAAAGCGAACTACGTCATCGGCGCGGAAGACGCAGCCAACGTACATCACAGCTATATCGGCGATTTCGTCAAGTTCCGCAACAGCCACATCGGCAAGGAACAGCACGTGTTCCACCTGCACAACCACCAGTGGCTGTACAACCCGAACGACGACAACTCCAACTATCTGGACGCCCAGGGCGTAGGGCCGGGCGCGGGCTACACCTACGAAATCAACTTCGGCGGCTCCGGCAACCGCAACAAGTCGGCCGGGGACGCGATTTTCCATTGCCACTTCTATCCGCACTTCGCCCAGGGCATGTGGGCACACTGGCGCAACCACGACGTGTTCGAGGCCGGCACCCGGCTGCTGGCTTCGGGCGCGGCCTACCACGCGAGCGCATGGGCGCTGGGCAACACCACGCCGGCGCCCGGATCGCGCGCCTACCCCGACGGCGAGATCGTCGCCGGCACGCCGATCCCCGCCACGGTGCCCCTGCCCGGCAAAGCCCTGGCGGTAATGCCCGGCTCCGTGCAGGTGGTGCAGAGCCCCTACAACTCCCCCCTGAACGGCAAGCCGCTGGGCTCGCTCGCCAAGGTCAACAATCGCAAAAAGAACCCGGGCTACCCGTTCTGGATCGCGGGCATGGAGGACTCCATCGGCCATCGTCCGCCGACGCCGCCGCTGGACATGCTGACCAAGGCCAAGGCGCAGGCGCTCAAGGACTCGGGCGATCCGCTGTGGTCGCAGCTGCAGCCGGAGCAGGCCGCAGGCTTCGACGGCGGACTGCCGCGCCATACCCTCAAGGGTTACTCCGCGGGCACGGTGACCCACACGACAATCTCGCGCCTGGACTTCTCCAAGGATATCGAGGCGGCGGAGCCGGTGTACTACCCCGAGGAAGGCACCGATCTCGAGCAACTGGCGATGAAGTTCCACTCGAAACGCAATCACAAGACCACGAAAATCGACCTCGCCGGCAACGCCGAGCCGGCAATGTTCATTACCAACGGCAGCGGTGGTCCGGTGGTGGGCGCGCCTTTCCACAACCCCTGCATCGACGACAAGGGTAACGTCCTCAAATCCGGGGTGGTGGGCAAATTCTTTTCCGGCGAATCACTGGACGGGATGAAGACGCGTGGCTCGAGCATATTCAACTCCGACACGCCGCGCATCTACAAGGGCACCAACCTGCAGTTCGACGCAGTGCTCAGCAAGACCGGCTACCACTTCCCGCAGGAGCGCATCGTCGCGCTGTGGCAGGACGTCGCGCCGGTGATCAGCAAGCAGAAAGCGCCCGAACCCCTGGTGATGCGCATGAACACCTTCGACTGCACCATCTATCACCACAGCAACCTGGTGCCGGAGTACTACGAGATCGACGACTTCCAGGTGCGCACGCCCACCGATATCATCGGCCAGCACATCCACCTGCCGAAGTGGGACCTCACCACCACTGACGGCTCGGCCAACGGCTGGAACTACGAGGACGGCACCATGTCGCCCGGAGCGATCCGCAGCCGCATCAACGCCATCCGCAACTTCAATGCCTGCACCGCGAACGATGCGCGCAACGGCACGGGCGCCTGCCCGGTCGCGGCCGAACATCCGTACTGGAGCAAGGTGGCCAGTCAACTGGGCGGGCGCTTCCCCGAAGAGTTCCTGGGTGCGCGCACGACCATGCAGCGCTGGTTCGCCGACCCGGTGGTCAACACCGAGGGCGTGGACCGCGGCCTGGGCATCATCTTCACCCACGACCATTACGGTCCCTCGACCCACCAGCAGGTCGGCCTGTACTCGACCGTACTGGCCGAGCCGGCCGGTTCGCGCTGGGTGATGAACGAGACCGGCCAGCAACTGGGCTACGATCCGGTGACCGGCGCACCCGCCCGCACCGACACCCTGGCCGACGGCACGGTGTTCAGCGACGGCGGTCCGACCAGCTGGCAGGCGGCTATCCTTACGCCGGACGCGGCGCCGGGCGGCAGCACGGTGAAAAGCGAAGCGCTCCAGCCCTATCGCGAGTTCTACATGGAGTACAGTGACTTCCAGCACGCCTACGAGGCCGGCGTGTATGTAGGCACCGGCCAGGACGGGATCCGACTGGAGGGCGCAGGCGCGGGCCTGCCGCCGGTGGCGCACAACGCGGGCAACCCGCTGTTCGACGGCAGCACGACCAATGCCTTCCGCTTCGCCATCAACCCGCCGGCACGCCTGGAGCCCAGCCAGGTGTTACCGGACTTGGTGCTGGAAGTGGCGAACACGCAGAACGATCCCTTGAACAACTTCTGCCCGTCGCGCCCCTGCCCGCAGGCGATCAGCGTGTCCGATCCGGGCGTGCTGGTGGCGAATTACCGCATGGAGCCGGTCGCCCTGCGCGTCTACGATCCGAACAAACTCGGTCCGGACGGCAAGCCGGGCATGCAGGCCGACGGCTTGCCGGGGGATCTCGCCTACGCACTGCAGTCGCGCACCGACCGCGTGATACCGGAACTCAACGTCATGCCCGACGGCAATACGGTGATCCACGGCACCAAGTTCCCGCCGCATATCAACGCGGCCGGCTATGGTCCCGGCGATCCGTACACGCCGATGATGCGCACCTATGCGGGCGACACCGTACGCGTGAAAATGCAGGCCGGCGGCCATGAGGAAGAGCACAACGCCAGTATCCACGGCCTCAAGTGGCTGCAGGGCGGCTCCGGATTCGGCAAGGCGCCCAACTCCGGCTGGCGCAATTCCCAGGCCGGGGGCATCTCCGAGCAGTTCACGCTGTCGACTCCGGTGCTGCCGGCGGACCAGAACCGCGGCCCGCTGGCGGACTACGTCTACAGCATGGATTCGGACATGAGCGGCTGGTGGAGCGGGACCTGGGGGATACTGCGCTCCTACGAAGACTTGCGCGCCGACCTGTTCCAGCTTCCCGGCGCCAGCGCCGGACCGGTGAAAATCAGGAACAAGCTCGATTTCAACGGCGTCTGCCCGGTCGGCGCGCCGGTGCGCTCGTATTCGATCACGGCCATCCTTGCCAACGACCTGCTGGAACCGGTGCTAGGCGTCACTGTCGCCCCCACGGGCCCGGTAGGCACCATGCATGTGGGCGCCCAGGTCGATCCGCAGGGCGGCACGCTGGTGTACAACCCGCGCAACACCTCGGTGGCGGGCAACTTCGTCATCGACGAAACCGGCCAGTCGGTCAGCCTGGTGCATCAGGGTCCGCTGCACGATCCCACCGCGATCGTGTACGTGAATACCGACGACATCACTACCAAGAAGGTCGGCCAGGGCAAGGGCAAGCTCAAGCCCGGGGCCGCGCTCGAGCCGGTGGTGATACGCGCCGCGGCCGGCGACTGTCTGCAGATCACACTGAAGAACGCACTGCCTGAGGTAGTCCCCGACCTGGCCACCTACACCACGCTCCTGGGCGTGGCCAAGCGCGACCGCTTGAGCCCCGAGGGTTCGACCACGTTCAACATGAACCTGATCCGCCCGTCGAGCTATGTGGGCCTGCACCCGCAGCTCGTCGCGCTCGACGTCACGCGGGACGACGGCCGCATCGTGGGCGCCAACCCGGAGCGCCGCCAGCTCGCGGCTCCGGGCAAGAAGACGGTCTATGAATGGTACATGGGCGACCTTGGTGGCACGCCGAAAAATGGCAAGGTGGACCTCGTCGCCACACCGGTCGAGTTCGGCGGCGCCAACCTGTTCCCGGTCGATGTGATCAAGCAGGGCGCCAAATCGCTGGTCGGCGCGCTGGTGGTCCACCCGCAAGGCTCGACCTGGGTGGAGGACACGCAGGTGCTCGATCACCAGAACGGTGTGGGCACGCGTGCGACCCATGCGCAGGCGACGGTCACTGCAGGGACCGAAACCTTCCGCGACTTTTCGCTGGTGCTGACCAAGGGCAATACCCACTACTACCGCGATGGATCGCCGGTCGAGCACATCAACGGCGAAGGCGTGGGCACGCCCGAGGACAGCCAGGAAGCCACCGGCATGGCGCTCAACTACGGCATCGAACCGCTGTGGTTCCGCATGGGCATCCTGCCGCAGGCGCCCTTCGGCAATGCCGGCTGCCAGGGCGGTTGCTACGGTGCCATGGCCAGTGTGGACTCGGCCTTCAGCAACGAGCTCAGCGGCGGGCAGGACCCGGCAACCCCGGTGTTCCAGGCCAACCGCAACCAGCAGACGCGGATACACATCACCAATCCTAGCGGCACCAGCCGTGGTTCCACCTTCACCCTGCACGGGCACTCGTGGCAGCGCGATCCCTATGTCTGCCCGACCGAGGCGCGCAACGGCCTGACCGGTGCCTGCGAGATGAATACGGTGGGCTCGCGCGCCCTCGGGGTGAATCCGCAAGGCTTCGAAACCGGCGGCCAGGAAAGCTGGACTCCGTACAGCCATTTCGACATCCTGCTGCCCAGCGCGGGCGGCGGAAACGGCGTGACCGGGGATTATCTGATGCGCGACCAGGCTTCGTTCGGCGCTGCCAGCGGCGTCTGGGGCATCATGCGCGTCAAGTAGGCAGCAAGGCAGGACTTGCGGCGGCGCAAGCTGCCGCAATGGTGCGAACGGGTGGGTGACCACCCGTTCGCATTGTCACAACTACCGGACCGTGGTGCGGGCGAACGAGGGCAGGACTGAGCCGCGATCCGGGGCGCATTTCAGCTGTGCGCGGCAGCAGGCCAGCGTGCCGCGTTGCGATTAACTAGGCGGGGACAATGAAATGAAAATGAAGGCAAAGACGGGTTCTTTCTGCTTGGGTGCAGCGCTGGCCTTGTGTCTGGGCACCGCAGTCGCGGCAGGGCAGGGCGCGCCGGGGAAGGCGGGCGATGAGCAACGGCTTGCACGCCACGGCGTGGTGGTCGATTTCTCGGCCAAGCCGGTGGATTCGGCGCAGCACGAACTCATGGAGGGCAGCTTTGCCGAATTGCGCTTCAAGATCGTCGACGAGGCCAGCGGCCAGCCGCTCAAGGGCATCGCGCCCGGCGCGTGGATGGACATGGCGCAGGTGATCCAGAACCGCGAGGGCGGCGAGCAGAAAAGCTGCAAGGACAAGGTCGCACTCTATTTGCGCGGCGCGGTGGGCATACGTCCGATGCTCGACCTGAACAGCTATTTCGTGGTGCTGATGAACCGGGACGCGAGCATTTCGGTGGTGGATCCGCTCATCACCATGGCGGGGACGACCAGCACTTACGCCACCACTCCGATGAAGCGACCCGGAGCGGACTGGGTCAATCACCAGAACACGCGGCGCCTGTTCGTGACCATGCCCAGGGCGAACGAGGTGGCGGTGATCGAGACCGACAATTTCAAGCTGGAGCGCTACGTGCCGGCGGGCAAGGAGCCGACGCGCATCGTGCTGCAGCCCGACCAGCATTATCTCTGGGTGGGAAACAACGCCGCTGATGCCAAGTCCAGCGGCGTGACGGTGATCGACGCGACGAACCTCAAGCCGGCGGGCTTTGTCGCCACCGGCGCCGGCCATCACGAGATCGCGTTTTCGCCCGACAGCCGGCTGGCCTTCGTCAGCAACCGTGACAGCGGCACGGTATCGGTCATAGACGTGGCGAGCCGCAGCAAGCTGAAGGACATCAAGAGTGGTGCCGCGCCGCTCGCGCTGGGCTACTCGGCGCTGTCGCGCATGCTCTACGTGTCCGACGGCAAGGACGGCACTGTCGCCGTGATCGACGGCGCCAAGCTCGAAGTGGTGAAGCGCCTGAGCGCGAAGCCCGGACTGGGGCCGCTCAAAATCACGCCGGACGGACGCTACGCGCTTACCGTGAACACCGCCGAGAACCTGGTGTACGTGCTCGACACCGCGAGCAACGAACTGGTGCAACAGATTGCGATCAACGCCCAGCCCTATCAGATCGCGTACAGCGAGACCTATGCCTATGTGCGCTCGCTCGGCTCCGAACAGGTCAGCATGATCAACCTTTCCACCCTGGGCAAGGGCAAGTCCGCGTCGGTGCAGAAGATCGCCACCGGCACCTCTGCACCCAAGCTCGCGGGCGATCTGCCGATCGCCGACTCCATGGCCTCGGCCGTGGAGGAGGGTACCGTATTCGTGGTCGACCCGGTCGACGGCACCACCTACTATTACCGCGAGGGCATGAACGCGCCTTCGAGCAATTACCGCGTGTACGGTTCGAGCGCGCGCGCGGTGACGGTGGTGGACAGGAGCATCAAGGAAGTCGAGCCCGGTGTCTATGCCGGACGCGTGCGCATACCCGTGGCGGGCAAGTACGACGTGGCCTTCATGCTCGAAAGTCCGCAGATCCTGCATTGCTTCACCGCGGAGGCGAAAGCCGATCCGCTCCATGCCAAGGACCAGGACCAGGCCGTGCTCGAATTCGAACACTGGCCGCATACTGCGAAGGCCGGCGAGGCGTTGAAGCTGCGCTTCAGGCTGCGCGATCCGGCGACGGGCAAGCCGAAGGCCGGCGTCAAGGACGCGCAGGCGATGTATTACCTTGCGCCCGGCTCGCAGCGCACCCAGGTCGCGGCCCGGGAAATCGGCGGCGGCGTGTACGAGATCGAGGTCAAGCTGGCGCAGCCCGGCGCCTATTACGTCTATGTGGCCGTGCCCTCGATGAAGCTCGGTTTCGACAAACTGCCGTTTTTCTCGGTACGGGCGGTGGCGCCTGGCGAGAAGCAGAGCGCGGTCGCCAGGGCCGGTTGAGTCCGGCCGCAGGATTCGATCGCGAAAACAGCCCGAGGCCGGCGCGCAAACGACGCGGATAAGCACCGTCGCGCGTCCGACAGCATCCGGTGATGCCTCAGGCAGCACCGGTTGCAGTTCGAGCCGTAAGGCGCAATTGCGCTTAAACCCGCAGTCCGCCCTTGCGCAAGCTGCAGCCCTCTACAGCGTACCCTGCAGTGCGGATGGAGTCCTTGCCGCTGCGGGGAATGCGGGCTAGGCCCCAGTGCAATGCGGGCCCGCGCCCACTACGCTAGGCCTACTTATTTTGAAGCGATGATTCGTTCGCAACCGAAGGCCTTGTTCAAGTCTGTCTGCACAATTTCCGCGACCGGGCATGCCATTGCGCTCAGCCCGAACCTGCGCCGCCGCATTGGTGCAGACACCGTCATTAGAACCTATCGCCGCATGCTGGCCGCTTCCAGCCTTCGGCGAATTTCCTGAGAGCCCATCACCATGCCATTGCCGACTATGTATGCCGACCCGATTCATCCGCTGACTGCGGCGAAGGCGCGCCATGCGAAAAGGGCTTTGGCCGCGTTCGCGGGGCTGGCGCTGGCCCTGGCCATGCCCGCTGTCAGCGCGCACCAGAATCATGCCCACCCGGCCCAGCACGCGGAAGCTGCCCAGGCCGCCGGCAAAATGCAAATCAAGGTTCCCGACACCGTGCTCACCGACCAGAACGGAAAGTCGCTGCGCTTGCGGACGGAGGCGATGGCCGACCGGCTGGTGGTGATCAATTTCGTCTATACGAGCTGCTCTACCGTATGCCCGGTGCAGTCCGCGCTGTTTGCCGACCTGCAGCAGCGGCTGGGCGAGCGCGCGGGCAGCGAGGTTGCGCTGATTTCGGTGACGGTCGATCCGCTGCGCGACACGCCCGCGCGGCTGAAAGAGTTCGCAGCAGGCTACGGCGCCGGTCCGGGGTGGAGCCTGTACACCGGCAGCAGCCAGGCGGTGGACGAAGTGCTGAAGGCGTTCGACGCGTATACGGCGAACTTTACCGAACATCCGCCGGCGGTGCTGGTCGGCGATCCGCGCAGCGGCGCATGGGTGCGCTTTTTCGGTTTTCCGAGCACCGAGCAGATCCTCGGCAGGATGAAGGAACTCCAGGCCGCACGCCAGGGCCTGCCTCCTGCCCAGGCAAAAGCCGGCTAGCGCGTTCGAACAACCACTGAATCGGAGAGACATAATGCGGCAGCTTTTTCTGGCGGTATGTACGGCATTCGCGCTGCTCGCGCCGTCCGCTTTCGCGCACAAGGACGCGCACCCGGGCGCAAGCCCGCAGGCGCAGGCGGCCAAGCCTAAAGCGGTTGCAGCCGGGACGCGCGATCCCAGGGCCTATTTCACCGACACCCAGCTCGTGAACCAGGATGGCAGGAAGGTCCGCTTCTATACCGACATGCTGAAAGACCGGGTGGTGGTGGTGAACGTGATGTACGCCAACTGCAAGGAAGCCTGTCCCCTGATTACGCGCCAGCTGACCGAGGTGAAGGACGAATTGGGCGAGCTGTTCGGCAAGACGGTGTTCTTTGTCTCCATTACCAGCGACCCGGTGCGCGATACCCCGCCCGCGCTCAAGCGCTTTGCGCAGGAGCAGCACGCCGACGCGGCCGGCTGGAGCTTTCTCACCGGAAGCAAGGAAAACGTCGACGGCATACTGCAGCGCCTGGGCGCGCTGTCGGAGAACGTCGAGGAACACGCCACCGTGCTCTACATACTCGACGTAGACAACAAGCGCATGAGGCGGATGCTGCCCAATCTGCCGCCCAAGGCGATAGCCGAGGCCGCGCGCATTATCGCCACCGCCGACAAGCGCGTCGCCTCGGCCGCGGCGCCGGTGCGCGATTGACGGCGCAGACCCGGGCGCGCATGCAGGCCTGCCCGCGTTTTGCGGCGCCCGCGGAAG
>JACZJV010000080.1 GCA_014860355.1 Burkholderiales bacterium
TTCGGTATAGCCTTGCTCGCCGACGGCAAGCAATAGTTCGGCGCGCAGGCCGAGTGCGGAAAAAGACATGTAATGCTCCTGGTATCGGCCTGTCGACGATTGGTTACGCGATGCCAGTCCAGGCAGATTATTTTTGGTTAAATCGGGGAACTGAAAGAGTACCGCGAGAGCAGCGGACAGACTGGGATTGAACGATGCGGGGCGGATTATACACACACTGTGCCCCATCAGGGGGGATTTATTTCTGGGCGCGTATTTCCTCGGCCGCCCAGCGCGCCAGCGACTTCGCGATCCGCTCCGGGGCAAAATTCATCTGCGCCAGCGCCACGCCGCGGTCGAATACTTCGCCGTAGCGCTCGATCAGCCCGCTTTTCAACCGGACCTGCGCTATGCCGGAGAAATACACCTGTTTGTCTTCGCTGCCCGCGATCTTGGCTTTGTAGGAAAACGCATAGCGCGCATAGCCGATAGTTCCATCGCTCAGCGCATCGGACAGCGTCCAGGTGAAGTCGCTCGCATGGCCGTGGAAATGCTCTTCCACCATCTTGCGTATCGCCTCGCGGCCGCGGAATTCGCCGTAGAAACCGTCGTGGTAGACGCCCTCGGCGACAAAGCAGGCCGCCGCCGCGGCGCCCTCGCCGCGGCAGATCGCCTGCGTCATGCGCTCGAGCAGTGCACGGAATTCGCTGCCTGGATCGGACATGGGTCATTCTCCTTTTGCTGCCAAACTGTATTGCCGACAGTGTGCCACGCCATGCGCGCCCGCGCTTGAACAGCGGTATCATGAGTTTGCCGCAGAGCCCGTCGCCTGCAGCCCGTCCTCCATCAACCTGATCCGGGAGACCACCATGGCCGAAGCCATGATATTCGATGCAATCCGCACGCCGCGCGGTCGCGGCAAAGCGAGCGGCGCCCTCTACGACATCAAGCCAGTAAACTTGCTTGCGGGCGCGTTGAACGCGCTCGCCGGGCGCCACGACCTCGATACCAGCCAGGTCGACGATGTGGTGATCGGCTGCGTCTCGCCCATCGGCGAGCAGGGCGCCTGCATAGCCAAGACCGCCGCGCTCGCGGCCGGCTGGGACTGGAAGGCTGCCGGGTTTCAATTGAACCGCTTCTGCGGCTCCGGCCTGGAAGCGGTGAACCTCGCGGCGCAAAAAATCCGTTCCGACTGGGAGGACCTGGTCGTCGCCGGCGGCGTCGAATCGATGTCGCGCGTGCCGATCGGATCCGACGGCGGCCCCTGGGCGCAGGATCCGGAGACCAGCCTGGCCACCCACTTCATTCCGCAAGGCATCAGCGCTGACCTGATTGCGACGCTGGAAGGCATTACGCGCGAGCAGGTGGACGCATACGCCGTCGGCTCGCACCAGAAAGCGGCCGCCGCGCGCGGCGCAGGCTACTTCGCCAAATCGATCGTCCCGGTATTCGACCGGATCGGCTTGGCGCTGCTGGAGCAGGATGAAACCATACGCCCGGGCACGACACTGGAGGCGCTGGGCGCGCTGAAGGTTTCGTTCGAACAGCCGGGCAAAATGGGCTTCGACGCCGTCGCGCTGCAAAAGTATCCCCAGGTCGAGCGCATCCACCACATCCATACCGCCGGCAATTCCTCGGGCATCGTCGAC
>JACZJV010000081.1 GCA_014860355.1 Burkholderiales bacterium
GATCGGCACTTACCTGCGCGGCAGCAGCGGCGGCGGCGACGGCGACGATGACTGAGGACGCTGGCTGCAGACGCGCGCACTGAAACAAGGCGCTGCCCCGAACCGATTCCGACCGGGGCAGCGCCAGGTGAGCGCGACAGACTCATGGCTTTGGCCCGTGCAGCGGCGCGGACGGTGCCGGCCGGGGATAAAGGTGTCACCACAATGCGGCCGATAGTCTGGCGATGCGGTATGCTTGCGAGCGTATTCCGGCGGGGAAATCCTTCGAGTGAGCGCTATTCAGAGCGGCATCCTTTTGTGTGAATTTCTCCAATGACGACGGTGACTACTTGTTCAGGCTGATGCTCGCAGTCGCCATGCTGCTGCTGTCGCTGTCCGCGTCCGCGGGCAGCGTTTCCTTCGAACTTTCCCTGACCGGGTCGAATTTGACCGTGACGAACAAGGGAAATGGTTCCGCCTACTATCCAGCCGCGTTCAGACTGCTGGATGGAGGCAGGTGGGAGCGGCTAGCGGCGAACGCTACGCCGGCCGAACTGGCGCCCGGCGCCAAACTCGAACTGAACTGGCCCGAACTGCGTCCGCTGGCGCAACTATCGGCGCTGGAACAGATGCAGCCCGTGATGGTTCGCTTTTTCGACGAAGCCGGCGCGGGTTTCGGGCAGATCTCTTTTTTTCACGGGCCGCCCGCCGCCAAATCTGCGCTGCGCGCCGGCTACGTCGACGGTGCTTTTCAGCTCGAACCACCGGATGCCGTATTTTCGATCAAGGCGAGCTGGATACTGTGGCCTCAGGAAAATGGCATAGCCCGGATTCTCCGGCCACAAGGCTTCGAACACAGCCAGCCACCGGCGCTGCGCATCGATTGGCTGCGCCATGGGAGGCTAGCGTATCGACTCGATACCGGCGCCGGACAACCGGAGGTAACGCTGCTGCACGAAACCGAGCAGGGTTACGCGCTGCAGCTAGTGCGGGGCGGCGGCGTGCAAGGCCGGGAACAGCGCGCGGCCTGGCTCGATGCCGCACCGAAGTTTTATCTCGCGTCGCTGATCGCGCTCGCCCTGGCGGCAGCCGCCATGGTGCTGCAATTTCTGCGCCGCCCGCGCCGCGGCGCCACGGCATGAGTGCCAGGACCTTGCTGCGCGGCGGCGTATTCGACAGCCTGTTCGTCCTGGCTGCGGCCGCGCTGGTGGCAAACACGCTGGGCATCGCGTTTCTCAATTCGCCGAATTGGCCCACCGGAGGAGACAGCGCCTCGCATCTTTTCTATGCCTGGTTGTATGCCGACAGTCAGTTGTTTGCCGGAAACGTGCTTCCCTGGGTGCCTGAAGTTTTCGCCGGGCTGCCGTTTCTTTCGTATTATTTTCCGCTCCCCTTCATGGTCATCGCGCTGCTGTCCAAGCTGATCGGAATTGCGCCGGCCTTCAAATGGGGTTCATTCCTCGCCGCGATGCTATTGCCCGGCGCGGTATTCGTGGCGAGCCGCCGCTGCTTGGGCATGTCCTGGGCGGGGGCGCTGTTCGGCGGCCTGGGCGCGCTCGCTTTCCTGCTGCACGAACAGAATTCGATCTGGGGCGGCAACCTGCTCTCCACCCTGGCCGGGGAGTTCGGCTACAGCTATGGCCTGTGCCTCGCGCCGCTGGCCATGATCGCGTGGCTGCGCGCGGTGCAGTCGGGCCGCGGCTGGATCATCGCTGGTCTGCTCGAAGCCGCGACCGGTTACTCCCATGGTTTTCCCTTGCTGCTGGTCGGCTTTTCCACGATATTCCTGCTGTTCGAAGGCGGGAATTTCCTGCGCACCGTGCGCCTGCTCGCCTGCGGCCATTTGCTCGCGTTTTGCCTGCTCGGCGGCTGGCTGTGGCCCATGCTGGAAATGCACAGCCTCACCATACCCAACGATGCCTCGTTTCCGGTGGCGGGCTGGCGGGACCTGCTGCCGGCCACATTGTGGCCCGTCGCTGCCGGCGGGCTCGCCGCGCTGGCCCTGCAACTCGTACCTGCGTTACGTCGCCGCTGGAGCGCGGTTCAGGCGGGCGCGCTGCGCTACTTCGTGGGCAGCGCCGGGCTGGCTGCGCTCGCGTTTCTTGCCGGCGATCAGCTAGGACTGGCCGATATCCGCTTTTTCCCGCTAGTCTGGCTGTGCGCCGCTATCGTCTGCGGCTGGCTGTTCGGCCATAGTCTGGCCGCAATCGGCGAGATCTGGCAGCCGCGGCGGCAATACGCGCAGTTCCTGTTCGCCACGGCCTGCGTGCTCGGCTTGCTCGGCTGGTTCGGCCAGCAGGTGCGCGCCGCCCCCGACTGGGCGCTATGGAACCACGCCGGCCTCGATTCCAAACCGCAGTGGCACAACCTGAGCACGCTAATTCCGGCGATGTCCGGCGACCTTTGGAGCCCGCGGCTGGCATTCGAGCACGATCCGGCGAACCACGATATCGGCTCCACCCGAACGCTGGAGGCATTGCCGATGTTTCTCAATCACCGGCCGGTACTCGAAGGACTGTATATGGAAACCGCGGTGCTCGGCCCGGCCGTCTACCAGCTTCAGTCGGAAATTTCGGCGCGGCCGTCTTCGCCGCTGGTGCGTTTTCCCAGCGGCAGCCTCGATCCGCCGTTCGCTGCGCGACACATGAATCTGCTGCACGCCGATACTGCGCTTCTGCGCAGCAAGAAGGCCAAGACCGCAATCGAAGCGAGCGGACTGTTCGACAAATTTGCCGAAGCGCCGCCCTTCGCACTGTACCGGCTGCGCGACTTCGACAGCCAGTTGATCGAACTCGTGCGCCGGCCGATGCGCCTGCGTCCTCTGGATGACTGGATGCAGGACGCGTTCGCCTGGTTTCGCACCCGCAGCCGCTTCGAAGCCTATCTGCCGGTTTATGGAGATTTGGCTCTGGACAAATTGCCCTTGCCCGGTCCCGCGAGCACGGTGCGCGCGATATCGCTGGCGCGCCAGGAACTGGTGTTCGAAACCAGTGCCATCGGCAGCGCGCATCTGGTCAAGGTCGCTTACCACCCGCGCTGGCAATTGCGAAGCAAGGGACAATTGCTGCGGGCGGGTCCCGGCTTCCTGCTGGTGGTTCCGCAGGAAAAAGAAATTCGCCTGGTTTACGGCCACACGCTGGTAGGCAAACTGGGCATCGCAGCCTCCCTATTCGCCGCCCTGTACGCATCCTTCGCCCTCTGGGGCCTGCGGCGCAAAGGCCCGGCTGCCGCATTGACGCAGCGGCCCGTGAAACCCTGGCTGCCTGCAGTGATTGCATGGGTCGTGCTGCTGGCCGCGGGTTTCTACTTCGGCACGCGCTCACCGGAGCGGGTCTACAACCTCGCCTGGGAGGAGATGCGGGCGAATCGCTATGCGCAAGCGGGCGAACTGTTTGCGCGCGCCTACCAGATGCGCCGGCCGCCCGCGAAAAAAGAAGAGGCGCTGTTCTGGCTGGCCAAGTCGCGCGAACTCGCGGGGCAGCGCAAGCAGGCGAAGGCCGGCTACCGCGAACTCAGCGAGCGCTATCACGGCTACTGGCTGCCGGAAACCCTCTATACCTACGTGGTGCTGGAACGCCAGGATGGCCATGCCGAACAGGCCGCGCCGTTTGCGGCGCGCCTGCGCGAGGAGTATCCCGAGAATAAGTGGACATTGAAACTCGACGAAGCGAAATGATGCACGCAGAATTCGTTGCCGCATATGCGGCAGGGCGGATTAAGGTGGCGGTCGTTCCGGCTGCAGCCGCCAAGTATCTGAGCGCAAGACTAATGCTGCCTTTCTTCGTGATGCCCGTGCTCGGCGCCGGCATCGCGCTCGCCTTGCTCGGCTGGATATGGAGCGGACTCGCGCTGATCGCGACCGGCTTCATCGCACCGCGTCTGATCAAACGTTCGGCGCCGCATTTCGTCCTGACCCAGGCGCTGCAGAATGCGGAAACCTACCGCGAACTCACGCAGGCCGGCATTCTGTACATCACCCCTTCCTGAAGCAGACCCTGGCAGGCGCCCCCGGGTCGGCTTCGGGCAAGTCCGGCCTGTTGTGCCACCCTCAATGGAAAAAGGCCCCACCGCAGCGGAGCTTTTCAGCGGAATGCGCGCCGCTCAGCAGCCGGCCACGCACTTCGCCTTGCCGTCGAACTCCATCGTCTTGCCGCTCAGCGGAATATGCACCGGCACCTTCACGGCCTTGATGAACTTCGCGGTCCTGCTGCCCGGGATCAGCTTGCCGCCCTCGGTCGACGGCTGGTTGGCGTGCGAAACGATCACCGCAGCAGGCTTGACCAGGGAATTGATTACATAAGCCGCTTCCGACGGACCCGTGGTGAAGGTGTCACCGATATTCATGACCGCGAGCTTCGCCTTGTAATAACCGTGAACCACTTTGTCCTGCTCCGCAGTGATGCCCGTATCTCCCGAGAGATAGGCCACCAGCCCGTTGCTGAACTTCAGCACATAGCCGGTAGCCAGGCCGACGTCGCCCGCAATTCCCGCTTCCTTCATGCTCTTGCCCAGCTCGCCGCCGATGTAGTCCGGGTCGAGCCCGTTGCTGTGCAATGCGGGGACCGTCGCGATGGTCACGCCGCCGAGCTTCAGGCTTGCGCCGAAGCGCACGAGAATCGAATCCTTGGGGTCGCCGCCGTTTGCCTTCAGCCTGTTGGCAAAGAAGGGCGGCATTTCGCTGCCCGTCACGATCTTCGCCTTCTTCGCCAGTGCAATGTTTACGGTGTTGGAATTCGGCAGCGCCGACTCCGAAACGTCGGGCTTGCCACACGTGCCGGAGTTGGGCGCCTTGATGTGCGCGTTGCCCAGGTGGTCGCCATGCATGTGGCTGACGAGGATGACGTCGATCTTGCCCAGGCGGGGATCGTCGGCACCGGCGACTGAACGACCGGCATCGTAGAGGATGCGCGTGCCGTCAGGGTCTTCGAAAATCATCGCCCTGTCCAGGCTGCAGAATTCGCCCTCCATGGTCCCCAGCGGGGTGACCTTCACCTTGCCGCCCGCTGCCTGCGCCAGGCTGCCCGCCAAGGCCAGCGCGAGCGCCGCAATAAACCAGCTAGTCTTTTTCATCCGCTTCCCCTCCTTCGTGGTTGGCAGCCCAGCTACCGC
Source organism: Burkholderiales bacterium (assembly GCA_014860355.1). Lineage (GTDB taxonomy): Bacteria > Pseudomonadota > Gammaproteobacteria > Burkholderiales > SG8-39 > 2-12-FULL-64-23. Next base: position 5,089 of record JACZJV010000081.1, read on the forward strand.
TTGTTTCCCGCCGCAACAGCGCCGGGATTCGAATGCGATTATTGGTGAGCTACCGGGGATCGGATACTAGCAAGAATGATTCCCACGCGCAACGCGAGGGATAAATGACGAAACGTCAGCCACCCTCCTCGCCGGCGTATCGACGTAGACAGGTGTTTGCTCCGGCTGCTGCCTGATCGCCTAGGGCGCGGCGAATCCCAGCCCGCGCTCGGTGAATGCCTGGCGCAGCGCTTTGGCGAACACGACCGCGCCCGGCTGATCGCCATGCAGGCACATGGTGTCGGCAGCGACCCGGACGCGCGCGCCATGGCGGCTCACGACGATGCCCTCCTCGACCATGCCTAGCGCCTGCGCCACCGATTTGGCCGCCTCCTCGATCATGCCGCCGGGGGCATCGCGCGGCGCCAGCGTGCCGTCGTCCTCGTAGCCGCGGTCGGCGAACACTTCGGCGACCGCCCTCACGCCGTGCACCGCCGCGAGCGCCATCATGCGGCTGCCCGAGAGCGCGTAGAGCAGCGTTCCCGCGCCCAGGTCCTTCACCGCGCGCACGATCGCCTCCGCCAGGGCATCGTCGTTCACCGCCATGTTGTAAAAGGCGCCGTGGCACTTGACGTGGTGCAGCCGCGCGCCCGCGGCGCGCGCGAACGCCTCGACCGCGCCCGCCTGGTACAGCACCAGGTCGTAGGCCTCCTGCGGCGTAATCTTCATCGTGCGCCGTCCGAATCCCACCAGGTCGGGGAGCGAGGGGTGCGCGCCGATCGCAACGCCGTGCTCGACCGCGATGCGCACCGTAGTGCGTATCGTTGCGGGGTCGCCGCCGTGAAACCCCGCGGCGATGTTGGCCGAAGTCACCAATGGCATGATCGCCGCGTCCTCGCCCATGCGCCAGTGGCCGTAGCTCTCGCCCATGTCGCAATTGAGATCTATCGTTTTCATGTTTGCTCAGCCTCCGTACTGAAGTTCGATTCCGCGGATGATGGTCGCTATTTTCGCATGCAGCCGGCGCAGCGCCTCGCGCGCTTCGCCGACGCTGCAG
>JACZJV010000082.1 GCA_014860355.1 Burkholderiales bacterium
CTTGCGACCAGCGCGCCGCCGGCGGCGCGCACGCGGTTGTAGCGATCGAACAGCCTGATCTGCTCGTCTGCCGCGAGGTCCTGCACATCGTCCACGGCAATCACCTTGTCTTGCGCTGCGCCGCCGGCGGCGCGCACCAGGCCGCGCAGCAGATGGGTGCGACCGCTGGCCGGCTCGCCCCACAGATAGACGAAGCGTTCGCCGCCCTTGCCTTCGGCTATGTCGCGCAGCGCCTGCAGCGCCGCGCCGTTGCGCCCGGGTATGAAGTTGTCCAGGCTGGGCGCGGGCGGCGGAGCCAGTTGCAGGAGCAATTGCTGCATCATTTCCTTTGCAAGCCGCCGGCGCCGTGGCGCTTGCCCGCAGGGCCCGGGCGCGGCAGCGCCATCGCCGCCACTTCGGAGATAAACCGCCATAGATAATTCGTCCGGGCCGGGATTTTGGGCGTCATTTCAAGTAGACTTGGCAGTGCAAGGCCCAAAACTGTAGCCGTATCCCGCCAAACATACAAATTTTGAGCATCCCCCCCAAAGATTCCCTGTCTTACCGCGACGCCGGCGTGGACATAGACGCAGGCGACGCACTGGTCGAGGCGATCAAGCCTTACGCCAGGCGCACCATGCGGCCCGAGGTGCTGACCGGCATCGGCGGCTTCGGCGCGCTGGTCGAAATCTCGAAGAAATACCGCGAACCGGTGCTGGTGGCGGGCACCGATGGCGTCGGTACCAAGCTGAAGCTCGCATTTCAGCTGGAGCGCCACGACACGGTGGGCATCGACCTGGTCGCGATGAGCGTCAACGACGTGCTGGTGCAGGGCGCCGAGCCGCTGTTCTTTCTGGACTACTACGCCTGCGGCAAGCTCGACCTTGCCAGCGCCACCGACGTAATCAAGGGCGTCGCGCGCGGCTGCGAACTCGCCGGCTGCGCCTTGATCGGCGGGGAGACCGCGGAAATGCCCGGCATGTATCCGGCGGGGGAATACGACCTCGCCGGTTTCGCCGTCGGCGTGGTGGAGAAAAGCGCGATCATCGACGGCAGTGACATCGTCCCCGGCGATGCGGTGCTGGGGCTGGCCTCCAGCGGCGCGCACTCCAACGGCTATTCGCTGATCCGCGCCGTCATCGAGCGCGCTAAGCCCGACCTGCAGGCGGACTTCCACGGGCGCCCGCTCGCCGATGTGCTGCTCGAGCCGACGCGGATCTACGCCAAGCCGCTGCTCGCGCTGATGCAGAGCATCAAGGTCAAGGGGCTGGCGCATATCACCGGCGGCGGACTGGTGGAGAACATCCCGCGCGCTCTGCCGGAGAACGTGGGCGCGGTCCTGCAGAAGTCCGCCTGGCCGATGCCGCCGCTATTTGGCTGGCTGCAGCAGCATGGCGGCGTCGCCGAGGGCGAAATGCACCGCGTGTTCAATTGCGGCATAGGCATGACGCTGATCGTGGCCGAGCGCGACGCCGCCGCCGCCCAGCGCATGCTCGCCGCGGCAGGCGAGACCGTCTACCGCATCGGCCGCATCGAGGCGCGCGCGCCGGGGCAGGCGCGGACCGTTGTGGTCTAGCGAGGTATTCGTGCGGGACGCGGCGGAGTAGCGCATTGGCGGCGGGCAGCGGCTTCAATATTTTTCCACTCGGCGATTCGGCAGTGCTGGCCGAATTCGGCACCAGCCTCGATCTGGACGTGAACGCGCGGCTGCAACGCCTGGCAGAGGCGGTGCGCGCAAAGGCCGTGCCCTGGATAGGCGACATCGTTCCCGCGCTGGGCTCGCTGGCGCTGCACTTCGATCCCGCGCGCGTGCCGACAGGACTGGACCCCGTAGAGGCGGCAGAGCGCCTGCTGCGGGATTGCCTGCGCGGCGGGCTGCGCGCACCCCGGGCACGCATCCTGTCGCTGGAGGTCCCGGTCTGCTACGACGCCGAGTTCGGCCCCGACCTGGGCGTAGTGGCCGAGCAGGTGAAGCTTTCCGCAGGCGAGGTCATACGCCGGCATACGGCCACCGGGCACCGCGTGCTGATGATGGGGTTCGCGCCCGGGCAGCCTTACATCGGCGGGCTGGACGCCGCGCTCGCGCTGCCGCGCCGCGCGACCCCGCGCACGCATGTGCCGGCCGGCTCGGTTGCGATCGCCAACGCACAGACCGCGGTGTACCCGTTCGAGATCTCCGGCGGCTGGAATGTCATCGGCCGTACGCCGCTCAGGGTGTTCGACGTGGCGCGCGACCCGGCCGCCCTGTTCGCACCCGGCATGAGCGTACGCTTCGTGGCCATATCGCGCGCCGAATACGAGCGCCGGTGCGCGCCGTGAGCATGCGCGTGCTGCGTCCGGGCCTGCATACGACGGTGCAGGATCTCGGGCGCTACGGCCTGCAGCACCTGGGCGTCGTAGCCTGCGGCGCGATGGACGCGGTGGCGCACCGCCTCGCCAACGCGCTCGTGGGCAACGAGGCCGGCGCCGCGACGCTCGAATGCACGGTCATCGGTCCGGAACTGCTGTTCGAGCAGGCGGCGCTGGTGGCCCTGTGCGGTGCTGAGTTCGAGGCGACGATCGCGGGTGAGTTCATGCCGCTGCATCGACCGGTGCTGCTGGAGGCCGGGACGCGACTGCGCGTCGGGCCTGCGGTGCACGGCGCGCGCGGATACCTGGCCGTGGCGGGCGGCGTCTGCGTTCCGGCAGTGCTCGGCAGCCGCAGCACCTATGTGCCCGCAGCGTATGGC
>JACZJV010000083.1 GCA_014860355.1 Burkholderiales bacterium
TCGCAGATCGGCTGGGTCATCGTCGGCGGCATGCTGCTCGGCACCTTGCTGACGCTGTTCGTCGTGCCCACGGTGTACAGCTATCTTGCGCGCAGCGAGCGCGCAAGACCGGAGGCGGCCTTGCTGCAGCCGGCCGGAGGCGGCTGATGCGCCAGATAGTGCTGGACACCGAGACCACCGGCCTCAATGCCAAGCTGGGAGACCGCGTAATCGAGATCGGCTGCCTCGAGCTGCTCAGCCGCCGCCCCACGGGCAACCACTTCCATCACTATCTCAACCCCGAGCGCGCGAGCGAAGAGGGCGCGATGAAGGTGCACGGGATCAGCGACGAGTTCCTGCTGGACAAGCCGCGGTTTCGCGAGATCGCGGCCGAATTCATCGAGTACATACGCGACGCGGAGCTGATCATCCACAACGCGCCCTTCGACGTCGAATTCCTCGAGCAGGAACTGGCGCTGGCCAGGCTGCCGCCGCTCTCGCAGCACTGCGCCGGCGTGACCGACACGCTCAAGCTGGCGAAGGAACTGCATCCGGGCAAGAAGAATTCGCTCGATGCCCTGTGTGAACGCTACGGCGTCAACAACACCCACCGCACCCTGCACGGCGCGCTGCTCGACGCCGAACTCCTGGCCGAGGTCTACCTCGCCATGACCCGCGGCCAGGAAAGCCTGGTGATGGATCTGGACGAGGCACCGGCGGCCGCGGCTTCGGCCGGCGGCGCCCCGCTCGAGCGCCCCAGGCTGACGGTCCTCGCCGCCAGCGCCGAGGAACTGGCCGAGCACGCCGAGGTGCTGCAAGGCATCGAGGCGCAGAGCAAGGGCAAGTGCCTCTGGCTCATGCTCGAGGACGAGACGCCCCACAGTTAAGGGGTCAGACCCCTCAGTTTAAGGGGTCAGACCCCTCAGTTCGCTGTAGCTAGCCTTGATTCGATTACTCAGCTGAGGGGTCTGACCCCTTTGCAGCTGAGGGGTCTGACCCCAATTCTCTACGCCGGCGGCATTGAGGCGAACTGGGGCGTCGGTCCGGTGATGTCGCAGTTTAAGGGGTCTGACCCCTCAGTTCGCTGTAGCTAGCCTTGATTCGATTACTCAGCAGAGGGGTCTGACCCCTTTGCAAAGACTGAGGGGTCTGACCCCAATTCTCTACGCCGGCGGCATTGCGTCGAACTGGGGCGTCGGCCCGGTGATGTCGAACCAGGGCGCCTTGTCCGCGACGAAAATATGCGCCTGCGCGCTGATGCCCGGGTCGGTGTCCAGCGACCCCGCGGGCACGGTGACGATACCGCGCTCCGGGGACGGCCTGGGAACCTTGCATCCGCAGCGTGAACAGAAAGCCACGGTGTGAAAGCGCGCATCGGATATCTTGTACTCGGTCACGAGCGAGGCGCCGCGCACCCAGTGGAATTGATCGAGTTTGTAAAAGACGTTCGCCGCGTGCGCAGCGCCACGGCCGAGGCGGCAGCGGCTGCAGTGGCAGTACATCATGCGCATCGGCGCGCCGCTGATCTCGTAGCCGATCTCGCCGCACAGGCAGCTGCCCTCGGTGACGCCTTCGCGCGGCGTCACGCTCGGGCGGTGCACGCCTTCTAAGTCGATACCGGGCGGATAGGCCTGGTGCTGGGGCAGGGCGTCGGTAATGGCATCCCAGGGCGCCTTGGAGCCGACGAAAATGTGGGACTGCGGCTTGATCCCGAGATCGCCTGCGAGGCTAGCTGCGGGTGCGGCGGCGATGCCATATTCGGGCATGACCGCCGGACCGGCCGAGCCGCACACCGTGCAGAAACTGCGCATGCCCCTGGGCGAAGATTTATAGCGCAGCAGCCGGTCTTCACCCGAGATCCAGCGAAAGCCGCCGGCCGGCGCCATGACGAAGGTCGCAAAACCGGTGCCGTGCTGCTTGCGGCACATCGAACAGTGGCAATGCATCATCGCGCTGTACGGGCCGTCCAGTTCGTAGTTCAGCGCGCCACACAAACAGCGTCCCTGGGCCATGGTTTCCTCCTCCTCGCCCGGCGAAGGCGGGCGTACCGCGCAAGATTAAAGCAGCTCCGCGCCGGTGTCGATACGGACGCGCTCGATGCGGTGGGAGCGCGCCGCAATCGCCGTTCCCTGGCCTGTGTCAACTTCCTGGTATTGACATCCGTTTAGCAGGGGCGCCTAATATTTTGCGAAAGGCAAAGCCGCCGAAAGGTGGCCGCGCAAAGCTACCGGCCTAAACGCTCGACAGGAGTGCATGGCAGCGGGGTTGCCGGTCCAAGACCGTCATTCCGCACGCAATCCGCACGAAACCGTCTAGCAGCGGCACCCTACTTGAGTGAGCCGCACCGACCGGTAAGGGACGGGGGACGATTGCATGGCGGAGTCAGGGAGCCTGTCGCGGCAGGATTTCATCTGGGTCTTGGGCAGCCTTTGCCAGCTGAACCGCATCCCTTTTGCGCCCGCGCTGCTGCAGCAGCAATTCCCGCCGCCCTACGATCGCGCGGCGCTGCTCGGCGCCGCCAAGGCGCTGGACTTCAAGGTCGGCGAAATGACCGTCAGCGCGACCGAGCTCGCCTCGCTGCCCTTGCCGTGCCTGATGTTCCTGAAGCCGGCGCCTGGCATGGCGGCGCCGCATCAGGCCCCGGTCGCTGCAGCGCAGGAAGCGCCGCAATCCAGGCCCGCGCTGCTGGTGCGGGCAAACGATTCCGAACTGCTTTATTTCGAAGCCGGCGCGAGCTCCCCGGTGACGCTGCCCGTGGCCGAATTTGCATCGCACCTGGAGCCCGGAATCGTGCTGTTCGCGCGTTCGAGCGCGGCGGCGGTCGACGCGGACACACCCGCAGCCGCCCAGCCCTTCGGTTTCAAGTGGTTTATCCCCGAGCTGTTGAAGCACAAGAAGATCTGGCGCGAGGTGCTGTTGGCGTCGCTCGCGATCCAGCTCGTAGCGCTCGCGACGCCGCTGTTCACGCAGGTGGTGATCGACAAAGTCGTGGTGCACCACACGCGCAGCACGCTCTGGGTGGTCGGCGTCGCGCTGATCATGTTCATGCTGTTTTCCGCAGTCATGAGCTGGATGCGCCAGTACCTGGTGCTGCATACGGGCAACCGCGTCGACGCGGTTTTGGGGCAGACCGTGTTCCGGCACTTGTTTCGCCTGCCCATGCCCTATTTCGAGCAGCGCCAGACCGGGGTGCTGGTGGCACGCCTGCACGGCGTGGAGCAAATCCGCGAGTTCGTCGCGGGCGCGGCGGTGACGCTGCTGCTCGATTGCCCGTTCCTGTTCATTTTCCTCGCGGTGATGTTCTGGTACAGCTGGCAGTTGAGCCTGTTCGCACTCGCGATTCTCGGGCTGATTGTGATCCTCAGCCTCGCGGTATCGCCGATTTTCCGCCTGAAACTCAACAAGCAGTTTCTGGTCGGCGCGCGCAACCAGGCTTTCGTCACCGAATACATTTCCGGCATGGCCACGGTGAAGTCGCTGCAGGTCGAACCGGTGCTGGAAGCGCGTTACGGCGACCTGCTGGCGCAATACCTCGCCGCCGGTTTCGAGACCAGGCAGCTCGCCAACAGCTACAACGTCATCGCCAACGCGCTGGAGCAGCTGATGATGCTGGCTATCCTGACCGTCGGGGCGCTGCTGGTGATAGACAGTGCCGCCAACGCCGCCGGCGGCGCGTCCACCTTCACCGTGGGCATGCTGGTCGCGTTCCAGATGTTCGCCAGCCGCATGAGCCAGCCGATGCTGCGCCTCGTGGGCCTGTGGCAGCAGTTCCAGCAGGCCAGCATTTCGGTTAAGCGCCTGGGCGACGTGATGGACATGCCGCCCGAGCCCTACGCGCTGGTGCCGCAGCGTACGCCCGGGACCGATAGCCGCGGCGGGCGCATCGACATCCAGGCGGTATCGTTCCGCTACTCCGACAAGCACCCCTGGCTCTTTCGCAAGCTCAATCTGGTGATCAAGCCCGGCGCGCTCACCGTGCTCGTCGGCCCCAGCGGCTGCGGCAAGAGCACGCTGGCGAAACTGTTCCTCGGCTTCTATCCGCCCGGGGACGGCCGCATCCTCGTCGACGGCCAGGACATCGCCTGCATGAGCGCCAACGAACTGCGCGCGCGCTTCGGCGTGGTACCGCAGGAGACGACGCTGTTCTCGGGCACGGTGTACGACAACCTGCAGATGGCCAACGCGCACGCCGATTTCGCCCAGATCGCCGCCGCCTGCCGCATGGCCGAGATACACGAAGTGATCGAGCAGCTGCCGCAGGGATACCAGACCCCGCTAGGGGAGCACGGCGTGGGGCTCTCCGGCGGCCAGCGCCAGAGGATCGCCATCGCGCGCGCGCTGCTGAAAAATCCGGGCGTGCTCATATTCGATGAAGCCACCAGCAATCTAGACCAGGCGACCGCCGAGAGCTTCGCCCACACCATCAACCAGCTCAAAGGCAAAGTGACCATGGTGTTCATCGCCCACATCCTGCCGCGCGGACTCCTGGTCGACGAAGTGATCCAGTTCGGCCCGCTGCCCGCGTCCAAAGACGGGGCCCTGGGCGAGCCGCAAGCGCCGACGCAGATGCACGTGGTTGAAGACTAAAAAAGGGGTCGGGTTCGAATTGTTTTGGATGCGCCGTGCAATACGCAAGGACGAATTTGATTGGAGGATAGCCATATGAAAACTCTCGCCAAAGCGATATGTCTGTTCGCGCTTAGCGCCGCCTTCTCTGCCTGCGCGAGCAGCGATATCCGCTGGACAGAGGAAGTGAAGCTATCCGACGGCAGCGTCATTCAGATTCAGCGGCATGTGGAACTGACCGAATCTGGATTTCCGGTGCAGAAGCGGGGATTCGACAAGTACCAGGAGATTTGCTACCCGCCTATGAACATTCACTGGAAGGCTAAGGCTGGCTACAAGCCTGACATTTTTGACATCGTCGATGGCAAAGCTTACATGCACGTCCCTCTCGGCGCCTGTGCAGAGTGCTCAGCGCATGGATATCCCTCGCCGAATGCTTTGTATTTTGTCTGGGAGGATACGCGGTGGAGGCGGATCAAGCATGAAGAGTTTCCCGAAACTTCCGAGTGGAACCTTCTTATGCAAACAAGCAGGGGCTCAACGGAAACGGATCCGCGTGGGCTGATAACCATAAGAGACAAAACCACCGGCAAGTGGACCGATTCCACGCTGCGCTTAGACCAAAAACGTTCTGGCTGGAGGCGGGTTAACGAGGACTATTACTGGCGCGGCGCTTGTCGAAAATGCGGTCCCAGTGGTCCGAATGCCACGTCAGCGAAAACTCCGATATTTATCAATGATGGCAAGAATAGTTGCCAACTGAGTCAAATGGGGTCAGGTACGCATTTCCTTGCATACGCCACACCATGCGAAACGACGAATCTGAATGGCGGATAGTCGTGTGAACACGCTCGCCAAAGCGATAGATCATAGGGGTCTGTCCCTTTGTCTTCTGGAGACGGGCGCACCATGCAGGAGATCGAGCAAGCGCTGTGCAATCGCGTCGAGCCAAAGGATCGTGGCCGGGGCGGGGGCGTGGGCGGGATAGAGGGCGAGCAGATCTGGCTCGACTTTCATCAATGATGAAAAGTGAGGATGGTATGAAAAAGATTTGGTCTCCGACCCCTTT
>JACZJV010000084.1 GCA_014860355.1 Burkholderiales bacterium
CACGATAGCGGCGCCGCGCATTGCTTCCGATAACACGGCCGCCGACGGTACGCGCAAATGGCTGATTGACGTCGGCAACGGCAACGCGGTCGAAAGCGTGTTCATTCCCGAGGCGAACAGAGGCACCCTGTGCGTATCCTCACAGGCAGGTTGCGCGCTCGACTGCAAATTCTGCTCCACCGGCAAGCAGGGTTTCAACCGCAATCTGAGCACGGCCGAAATCATCGGCCAGCTCTGGATCGCGAACAAGTCACTGGGCGCCACGCCCAAAGGCGAACGCATAGTCAGCAACGTGGTCATGATGGGCATGGGCGAGCCGCTGGCGAATTTCGACAACGTGGTCGCAGCCATGCGCCTGATGCTGGACGATAACGCCTACGGGCTGTCGCGCCGGCGGGTGACGCTGTCCACCTCGGGCATCGTTCCCGCCATCGACCGCCTGCGCGACGCCTGTCCGGTGGCGCTGGCGGTATCGCTGCATGCGCCCACCGACGCGCTGCGCGACACGTTGGTGCCGATCAACAGGAAATATCCGCTCGCTGAACTGCTTGCCGCGTGCCAGCGCTATCTCGACCGCGCGCCGCGCGATTTCATCACCTTCGAGTACGTCATGCTGGACGGCGTCAACGACAGCGCGGAACATGCGCAGCAACTTATAGCACTGGTGCGCGATGTGCCGTGCAAATTCAACCTGATTCCGTTCAATCCGTTCCCGAATTCCGGCTTCAAGCGCTCCCCGCGCGAGGCTATCCGCCGCTTTGCCGAAATTTTGCTTGCAGCCGGGCTGGTGGTGACGACGCGCAAGACGCGCGGCGACGACATCGATGCGGCCTGCGGACAGCTCGCCGGCAGGGTGGAAGACAAGACCCGGCGCACGCGCCGGGTAGTGGAGATACAGCCATGCTGAAATCGACTTTTGCGGCAGCGGTGCTGATTGCCTGCGCCGCCCTGGCGGGGTGCGCGCAGGCGCCGCTGTCTACCGGTGGGCAGGCGGATACGGTGGATACAGGCACGCGCACCGGAGAGTCCAGCGATCCGCGCAACCGCGCGCGCATCCATACCGAGCTCGCTTCGGCCTACTTCGAGCTCGGCAGGATGGGCATCGCGCTGGAGGAATTGCGCACTGCGATCTCCGCCGACCCGAATTACGCCCCCGCGTACAGCGTGTTTGGCCTGGTGCACATGGACCTGCGCGAGAACGATGTCGCGCAGCGGTATTTCGAGCGCGCGCTCGCCCTGTCCCCGAACGATCCGGACATCAACAACAATTACGGCTGGTTCCTGTGCCGCACCGGGCGCGAGGAGCAGTCCATCGCCTACTTCCTCGCGGCATTGAAGAACCCCTTGTACAAGACGCCGGCGCGCTCTTACGTCAACGCCGGCCTGTGCTCTATCGAGAAAAATGGCGGGCGCGACGCGATCGATTTTTTCGAGCGCGCGCTGAAGAGCGAGCCGGACAATCGCGTCGCTCTGCTCAACCTGGCGACGATCCAGTACAAGCGCGGCCAGTTGGAAGTCGCGCGCGGCCTGGTCGGGCGCTTCAACAAGCTGAGAGAGCCTACGGCAGAGTCGCTGTGGCTGGCGCTGCGCATCGAGCGCAAGCTGGGCGACAATGTGGCCGAGAATTCCCTCGCCACCCAGTTGCGGCGGCGTTTTGCCGGTTCCCCGGAATATCAAAATTTGCTCAATGGCCGGTTTGAATGAGTGAAGAGACGCCAGTGGCCGAACTAGCCAGCCCGGGACAGGCTCTGGCGGCCGCTCGCGCGGAACTAAATCTCAGCCTGGCCGACGTGTCGCAGCAGATCAAGTATGGGGTCAAGCAGATCGCGGCCATCGAGGCCGACGACTATTCGAAATTGCCGGGCACCACTTTCGTGCGCGGCATGATCCGCAGTTATGCCAAGCTGGTGCAGATCGATCCTGAGCCGCTGCTCGCCGGCCTGTGCCAGCGTGCTACCCCCCCCGTGGTGGCGGTCGATCTGCGCATCAGTGGGCAGGAACCCTTTGTCGAGGGCGGCGCGAAATCGAATCGCATCTATGTTCTTTTGTCCCTGGCGGCTCTGCTGGCGGTGGCGATCGTGGCCTACGAATGGCGAGTCGGCCCGCTGGACACGGGCGAGGTCGTGACGATCATGCCCAAGAGCGCACAGAGCGATGCGAGCGAAGCGGCACCTGCGCCGGTAATCGCACCGGTGCCGGTAATTGCACCTGCGCCGGTAACCGCACCTGCGCCGAGCGCACCGGCGCCGAGTGCGCCTGCGCCGACGAGCATGCCTGAGACCTCTGCCAAGGGGACCGGGCAGGCAGTGGAAATGGCCGCCCAGCCCACCGCGCCGGCTGCAGCGCCCAGCACAAGCGCGCTGAAACGCATCGAACTCGAGTTCGACGCGCTATCCTGGGTCGAAATCAAGCAGGCGGACGGCAAAATCCTGCTGTCGCAACTGAACCGACCCGGCACCAAGCAGGTGATCGAAGGCGTGCCGCCGTTAGACGTGGTGATAGGCAATGCCGCCAGCACGCGGCTGAAATACGACGACGCGCCAATAGATTTGCGACCTTTCTTCAAGGTCGACGTCGCGCGTCTGAAACTCGAGTAGCCCGAATGTCTGAAACGACACGCAGGAGCACGCGCACGGTGCGCATTGCCGACGTTGTCATCGGCGGCGGCGCGCCCATCGTGGTGCAGTCCATGACCAACACCGACACCGCCGACGGGCTTGCCACGGCGCAGCAGGTCTACGACCTGGCGCGGGCCGGTTCCGAACTGGTGCGTATCACCGTCAATACGGCGGAGGCGGCGGCGCAGGTTGCGCGCATACGCGACGAACTTGCGCGCAAGGGATGCACCGTTCCGCTGGTCGGGGATTTTCATTTCAACGGTCACCGCCTGCTGAGTGAATATCCGGAATGCGCCGAAGCGCTCGCCAAGTACCGCATCAATCCGGGCAACGTCGGCAAAGGGTCGAAGCGGGACGAGCAATTCGCCACCATGATCGAATTGGCCTGCAAGTATGGCAAGCCGGTGCGCATCGGCGTGAACTGGGGCAGCCTGGACCAGTCGCTGCTTGCGCGCTTGATGGACGAGAACGGCGCCCGTGCGGAACCGCTGGCAGCGGACGCGGTAATGCGCGAGGCGCTGGTGGTGTCGGCGCTGGAGTCGGCGGCGCAGGCGGAAAAATGGGGCCTCCCCGCAGACAGGATAGTGCTGTCGTGCAAGGTGAGCGGCGTGCAGGATCTGATCTCGGTCTATCGTGAGCTTGCGTCGCGTTGCGATTATCCGCTGCACCTTGGTCTTACCGAAGCCGGCATGGGGTCGAAAGGCATCGTCGCCTCGACGGCGGCGCTGTCGGTGCTGCTTCAGGAAGGCATAGGCGACACCATCCGCATTTCGCTTACGCCAGAGCCTGGCGGTGACCGGACGCGGGAAGTCGTGGTGGCGCAGGAAATCCTGCAGACCATGGGCTTGAGGTCGTTTGCGCCGATGGTCATCAGCTGTCCCGGCTGCGGCCGCACCACCAGTACCTATTTCCAGGAACTCGCCGCCAGTATCCAGGCCTACCTGCGCAGCCAGATGCCGTTGTGGCGCGAGCAGTTTCCGGGCGTGGAAGACATGCATGTGGCGGTGATGGGATGCGTGGTCAACGGTCCGGGCGAATCCAAGCAGTCCAACATCGGCATCAGCCTGCCAGGCTCGGGAGAACGGCCCGTGGCGCCGGTATTCGTCGACGGCGAGAAGACGGTAACGCTCAAAGGCGAAAACATCGCCAGCGATTTCCAGAAGATCGTGGACGAATACGTGCGCAGCCACTATGGCGCGGGCGGAACAGCCGCGGCCGGGAAGTCAAAAACCATTCCGATCAAGGCAGCGGTCTAGAACCCACCCATTTCGAAAACGAACATGAGCCATACCCTACAAGCAGTTCGCGGGATGAACGACATCCTGCCGGACGAGGCGGCACTTTGGGAAGAACTGGAGGAGACCCTGCGATCCTGGCTGCAAAGCTACGGCTATCGCAACCTGCGCACGCCGCTGCTCGAGCCTACCGCCCTGTTTCGCCGCGCCATCGGCGAGGCCACC
>JACZJV010000085.1 GCA_014860355.1 Burkholderiales bacterium
TCGCCGGCCGACCCGGCGGCGGCCTTCTCCTCTTCGGCGCGCAGGCGCGCCGCCTCTTTATCGAAATCCTCGATGAGGGCGACAATTGCCTCCTGGAAGCGGTTCTGCTCCTTGAGTACCCGGTCGACCCCCGCTTCGTACTGCTTTTGGGACTTGTTCTCGCTCACGGTGAGCCAAAGCGTTGCCAGTTTCTCGATATTGCCCTGGGAGTAGTGCTCCATCTCCTTGAGGCGCGCGAGGGTGTCCTGCAATTCCTCCAAAGGCGTCTTTTCGCTGTCATGATCTGTCATGAGGATCTCCACTCAAATTAGGGGTTGGACGGCGCCGGTGTCGGCAGCACTGGTAAACGAATCGGCGTAGAACTCGCTCTCGGGCAAGGAGCATGCGGCAATGAAGTCGCGCCGCGCCGCATTGATCACCACCGGCGCCCCACAAGCATAGACCTGATGTCCTGAAAGATCGGGAAAGTCCTCAATCACCGCCCGATGCACGAAACCGGTGCGCCCCCCCCAATGGTCCTCGGCCAGTGCGTCCGATACCACCGGGACATAGCTGAAGCCGGGAATCACCTGCTCCCACTGCCGGCAGAGACCATCCATGTAGAGGTCGGCGGGCCGCCGACCACCCCAGTACAGCGTCATCGGGCGCGCGATCTGCGCGGCCACGCAATGCTCGATGATCGCCTTGATCGGCGCGAAACCGGTACCGCTGGCCACCAGCACGATTGGTCGCTCGCTGTCCTCGCGCAGGAAGAAGGTGCCCAGCGGACCCTCGAAACGCAGCACATCGCGCTCACGCACCGGAGGATCGCTCACGCCGAAAAGCGCATCGGTGAAACGCCCGCCAGGCAGATGCCTGACATGCAGTTCGAGGCGCTCGGCGTTCTCCGGCGCCACCGCCAGCGAGTACTGGCGGCGCGTGCCGTCCCTGAGCATCAACTCGATGTACTGTCCGGCAAGAAAAACCAGCCGTTCATTGGCCGGCAGCTGCAGCTGCAACACCGCCACGTCAGGTGCGGGCCGTTCGATGCTGGCGATCCGGCTCGGCAGCTTGCGCACCGGAATATCGGCAGCGCGCTCCAGCGCCCGCGCCTGCACCACCAGGTCGGAGCGCGCCTTCGAGCGGCACAGCAAGGCATAGCCCTGCGCTTGCTCCTCGGCGCTGAGCGCGCTCTGCGAGTGGGTGTCTTGCTCAATGGTTCCTGCGACCACCTTGGCCTTGCAAGTGCCGCAGGCGCCGTCGCGACAGCCGTAGGGCAGCACCAGGTGCTGGCGCAGGCCGGCCTCCAGTACAGTCTCTTGGGGCCCGGCGCTAAAGCGCGTGCCGCTGGGTGTGAGTTCGACGGTAAAGTTATCGGACACGCTCATGTCATGGATTTCCTGCTCGATTCCGTGATTTCGCGCATTATCGCCCCATGCTCGCAACCCACTGCAACAAATCCCTGCCACGCCGTTTCCGGCGGCTGCGGATAGTCATCGCCGGCTGTGGCGATGTCGGGCTGCGACTGATCGCCGGGCAACTCGCGCGCCACGGCGACCGCATCGGGGTGGTGGCCAGCGCGCGCCGCACCCCGCAACTGGCCGCAATCCGTGCCCTGGGAGCACGGCCGCTCAACTGCGACCTCGAGCTCAAGCGTGACCGCGTCCGCCTGGCGTCGCTGGGCCGACATCTGGTGTACCTGGCGCCACCACCCAACGCCGGGGCGGAGGATTGCTGCATGCGCGGCTTCGCGGCGGCGCTCGCGGCCACGACCGCACGCCAGCGCGCACGTGGCTCACCGACCGTCTTTCCCGGCAGCCTCGCTCCCAAGTTGGTCTACACCAGCACCAGCGGGGTCTATGGCGACTGTGGCGGCGCATTGATCGACGAGACCTGGCCGCCAGCCCCGCGCAGCGACCGGGCACGCAGCCGGGTCGCCGCCGAGCGCCAGGTCCGAGCCCTGGCCCGCCACGGAGTCGCCAGGGCGATGATCCTGCGCGTCCCCGGAATCTATGCTGCCGAACGCCTGCCGCTGGAACGCATCGCCCGCGGCCTGCCAGCGAGCGCGGCTGACGAGGACGGCTACACCAACCACATCCACGCCGACGATCTCGCGCTGATCTCATGGGTGACCCTGTTCAGGGGCCGTGCCGGCCGCGTCTACCACGCGAGCGACTCGGTGCATCTCAAGATGGGCGAGTGGTTCGATCGTCTCGCCGACAGCGCCGGTCTGGCGCGGCCACCACGGCTGAGCCGTGAGCAGGTCCAGGCCAGCGTGTCGCCGATGATGTGGTCGTTCATGCGCGAGTCGCGCCGACTGGACAACACGCGGCTGCTGCGGGAACTGCGCGTACGCCTGCGCTATCCGGGTGTCGACACCTTGCTCGACGCGCTGGCCGCGACAGCGGCCACCCCACCCCTCTGATAC
>JACZJV010000086.1 GCA_014860355.1 Burkholderiales bacterium
CGGTGGCGCGCTGGTCGCAAGCGGCGACGCCGCACCGGCGCAACTCGCGCTGCGCGCGGACCTGCGCAGCCGGCTCGCCTGGGGCCTCGCATTGCAGCTGCACCCATTGTCGGATGCGGAAAAAGCCGCGGCGCTGCGCGCGCATGCCCGCGCTCGCGCGCTGCGGCTGGGCGAGGATATCCTCGCCTACCTGCTGCAGCATGCGCGGCGCGACATGGCGAGCCTGATCGGTATCCTCGATGCGCTCGACCGCTACTCGCTCGAACAAAAGCGCCCGATTACCCTGCCCCTGTTGAGGGATGCCCTGGAATCGATGAAAAAGGAATCGCCTTGAAACTGGTACTTTTCGATCTCGACAACACCCTGCTCGACGGCGACAGCGACTACGAATGGGCGCAGTTCCTGATCGAACGGGGGGTGCTCGAACGCGCGAGCTACGAGCATCGCAACCAGGAATTTTTCGATCAGTACAAGGCCGGACGGCTCGACATCTACGCCTTCCTCGACTTCCAGCTGGCGCCGCTCGCGCGCTACCCGCGCGCGCAGCTCGATGCCTGGAACCTGGAGTTCATGCAGCAGAAGATCCTGCCGAAAATCTCCGCGGCCGCGCGCGAGCTGGTCCGCCTGAGCGTGCAGGCGGCGCAGCTGTGCGCGATTGTCACCGCCACCAACTCTTTCGTCACCGCGCCGATCGCGCGCGAATTCGGCGTGGCGCATCTGGTCGCCACCGAGCCCGAGCAGATCGACGGCAGGTTTACCGGCAAGGTCAGCGGCACGCCGTGCTTTCGCGAAGGCAAGCTTACCCGCGTTGAGCAATGGCTGGCCGCGCAGGGCAGGCGCTGGGACGATTTTGCGGAGACCTGGTTTTACAGCGATTCCCACAACGATCTGCCGCTGCTCGAGCGGGTGTCCCACCCGGTTGCGGTGCGTCCCGATCACCCGCTCAGGCAGGCGGCGCTCGCGCGAGGCTGGGAGATCATCGCGCTCGACTAGTCCTGGGTGACGGAGACATCATGTCCAACACACGCACGCAAGTCGCCATCGTCGGCGCCGGCCCCTCCGGTCTGTTGCTGGGGCAGTTGCTCCACCGGGCGGGAATAGAGGCGATCATACTCGAGCGCCAGACCGCCGAGCATGTACTGGGCCGGATACGCGCCGGCATCCTGGAGCAGGTGTGCATTGATCTGCTGGATGAGGCCGGGGTCGGCCAGCGCATGCACAGTGTAGGCCTGGTGCACGGCGGATTTGAAATCATGTATGGCGGCAAGCGCCATCGCATCGACATGAACCGGCTCACCGGCGGCAAGAATGTCATGGTGTACGGACAAACCGAACTCACCCGCGACCTCATGGACGCGCGCGAGGAGGCGGGTCTGCCCGGCATTTACGACGTACGCCGGGTCAGCGTGCTCGATTTCGACACCGCCAGGCCGCGGGTGCGATACGAGAAAGACGGGGAGGCGCATGAAATCGAGTGCGACTTCATCGCGGGCTGCGATGGCTTTCACGGGGTTTGCCGCGCCAGCGTGCCGCGCAAGGACATCAGCGAGTTCGAGAAGGTGTATCCCTTCGGCTGGCTGGGACTGCTCGCCGATACGCCGCCCGTGGGCGATGAGCTGATCTACATCAACAGCCCGCGCGGCTTCAGCCTTTGTTCACAACGCAGCCGGACGCGCAGCCGCTACTACCTGCAGGTGCCCCTGACCAATCGCGTCGAGGAATGGACGGACGAGGCGTTCTGGCAGGAGTTGAGGCTGCGGCTCGACGATGAGGGACGGGATAAGCTCGTCACAGGACCGTCGCTGGAAAAGAGCATTGCCCCGCTGCGCAGCTTTGTCGCCGAGCCGATGCGTTTCGGCCGCATGTTCCTCGCGGGGGATGCCGCCCACATCGTGCCGCCGACCGGCGCCAAGGGCCTGAATCTTGCGGCGACCGATGTCAAGTATCTGTCGGGCGCGCTGATCGAGTTCTATCGGGACCGGTCCGAGGCGGGAATCAATGCTTACTCCCAGCGTTGCCTGCGGCGCATCTGGAAAGCCGAGCGCTTCTCCTGGTGGTTTACGCAATTGATGCACTGCTTCCCCGAAGACAGTTCGATTACGCGCAAATTCCAGGAAGCCGAACTGGACTATCTGCTGCACTCGGAGTCGGGTTCGCGCACCATCGCCGAGAACTATGTCGGCCTGCCCCTGGATTTCGGCGAGTGAGCGCGGTTTCCTACATGGGATCCCGAGACTTGGGGCGGGATCCGGCAATATGGCGCCCCGCGTTGGTCCCTGCAGTCTGCGCTGCTTCGCTTCCGGATTACCCAACTTAAGGTATCATGCGGTCCATTGCCGGCTCGGGTCCGACCTGCTTGCTCCGGGGTGATCCGTAGGCTATTTACCCACCCGGGCTTGAATCCGCAGGCTGACTCCGCTCGAACTCGCCAATTCCCGCACTTTGATCAAGAAATTCATCCGCCGCATGTTCAACATGGGCGCCGAGCCCCGGCTCACGGTCTACGCGCGCGACAAGCACGGCATCGCCCGCAGCTCCATCAGCCGTGGCGCGCTCAAGGTGTGCGAGATTCTGCAAACGCACAAATTCTCGGCCTATATTGTCGGCGGCGCGGTGCGTGACCTGTTGCTGGGCGTGGTTCCCAAGGACTTCGACGTCGCCACCGATGCGCATCCGGATGATGTGCATCGCCTGTTCCGGCGCTCGCACCTGATAGGCCGGCGCTTCAAGCTGGTGCACGTGCTGTTCGGGTCCGAAACGGTGGAAGTGTCGACTTTCCGCGCCGGCGAAGGCGGGGAAGCCGACGAGCACGGGCGCCTGCTGCGCGACAACGTCTATGGCAGCCGCGTGCAGGATGCGGCGCGGCGCGATTTCACCGCCAACGCCCTGTATTACGACCCGCATGACGAAACCGTTCTCGACTACCACGGTGGCTACGCCGACGTGCGCAAGAAGACCATGCGCATCATCGGCGACCCGATACTGCGCTTTCGCGAGGACCCGGTGCGCATGCTGCGGGCGGTGCGCTTCGCTGCCAAGCTCGGCTTCAGCATCGACCCCAAAACGCGGGCACCGATCCGCGAACTCGCAGACCTGCTGGAGAATGTGCCGGCGGCGCGCCTGTTCGAGGAAATGCTGAAGTTGCTGCTCTCGGGCCACTCCGCGGCCTGCCTCGCGCAGTTGCGCAAGGAAGGGCTGCACCACGGCCTCCTGCCGCTGCTGGATGTGATCGTGGAGCAGCCGCTGGGCGAGCGCTTCCTGCGCCTCGCGCTGGAGCAGACAGACACACGCATCCAGACCGGCAAGTCGGTTTCGCCCGCTTTCCTGTTCGCCGCCCTCCTATGGCACGAGGTGCTGGCGGCGTGGAAACTCAACGAAGCCAAGGACATGCGCAGCATCCCCGCGCTGTATCTCGCCATGGACGAGGTGCTGGACGCGCAGACCGACAAGCTGTCGATTCCGCGGCGCTTGACCACGACCATGAAGGAAATCTGGGCGCTGCAGCCGCGCCTGGAGCAGCGCTCGGGCAAGCGAACTCTGGTGCTGCTCACCCACCCGCGCTTTCGCGCCGGCTACGATTTCATGCTGCTGCGCGCCGAAAGCGGCGAAGTGCCCATGGAATTGGCCAACTGGTGGACCCGCTTTCAGGATGCAGAACTGGAAGAGCGCAATGCCATGCTGATCCCGGACGCAGCGCCGAAAAAACGGCCGCGCCGCCGGCGCAAGAGCAAGGCCGCGGATCTGCCGGGGGCGGCGCCGGTCCAGGATGATCCGCCGAATTGACCGCGGCGGACGCGGGCCGCGCCTGGACTCTGCCTGAGCCGACCCGCTGCACTCCGTCTGCGCAATCAGTATTGGGACCGATGCACACCGTATTCGTCGCTCTGGGCAGCAATCTTGGCGATCCCGTGGAGAATGTACGCCAGGCGATCGCGGCGCTGGCCGAATTGCCGCAGTCGCGGTTTGCGGCCGCATCTTCGCTGTACCGCAGCGCTCCCGTCGATGCTGTCGACCAGCCCGATTTCATCAATGCCGTGGCGCAATTGTCCACCGGGCTCGCGCCCCAGCCCCTGCTCGCGGCCCTGCTCGCAATCGAAAACCGCTTTGGCCGCGAGCGCTCGTTCCGTAACGCGCCGCGCACCCTCGACCTGGATCTGCTGCTCTACGACGCGCAGTGCATAGCCGGGCCGGCGCTCTGCGTGCCGCATCCGCGCATGCACCTGCGCGCCTTCGTGCTCGCGCCGCTGCTGGAACTCGCACCCGAGTGCATCATCCCCGGCATCGGTCCCGCCGCGCACTGGCTGGCGCGCTGCAGCGACCAGGTCATACTCAGGCTCGCGCCATGAACGTGAAATCGACTGCGGACACGCGCGGCGAGGATGCACCATCGTTACGCCGTGATACCTGTCGTCCGCGAGCGCTCCGTAGCGTGCATGAGCTGCGACTGCGCTAAAGCCGGACCCTGTGCGCGCTGGCATGTGTATCATGGGCGCCTTGCATTTGCGCTTTCCCCCTGATGGAAAAATATCGCTACATCGTCGTCGAAGGCCCCATAGGCGTAGGCAAGACCAGCCTGGCCCGGCGCCTGGCCGAGCACCTGAATGCCGAACTGCTGCTGGAACAGCCGGAGCAGAATCCGTTCCTCGCGCGCTTTTACCAGGATATGGAGCGCTACGCGCTGCCGACGCAATTGTTCTTCCTGTTCCAGCGCTTCAGCCAGCTGCGCGAGCTCGCCCAGATCGACCTGTTCAGCAAGGTGACCGTAGCCGATTTCCTGCTCGACAAGGACCCGCTGTTCGCGCGCCTCACTCTCAACGACGATGAGTTTCATCTGTACCAGCAGATCTACGCCACATTGTCGCCGCAGGCGCCGCGGCCGGATCTGGTGATCTATCTGCAGGCGCAGACGGAAACGCTGGTGGAGCGTGTCAGGCGCCGCGGCGCGCAGTTCGAGCGGCCGATCTCGGAATCCTACCTGGCGCTGGTCGCGGACGGCTACAACCGGTTCTTCTACCACCACAGCGGCACGCCGGTGCTGATCGTCAACTCCGAGCGGCTCAACTTCGTGGACCGGCCGGCTGACTTCGAATTGCTGCTGCAGCGCATGGCCGGAATGCGCGGGCAGCGCGAGTTTTTCAACCTGGGCGAATAAGGGCTCCCGCATATGGATATCGTCACCTCCGTCACGGCCTTGCGCGGGCGCTTGCAGCGCGAGCCCAACAATGTCTTCGTGCCCACCATGGGCAACCTGCACGAAGGGCATATCGACCTGATACGCATCGCCAAGCCCAAGGCCGCGTGCACGGTGGTGAGCATATTCGTCAACCGCCTGCAGTTCGGGCCGAAGGAGGATTTCGAGCGCTACCCGCGCACTTTTCAGAACGACTGCGACAAGCTCAGGAGCGCCGGCGTAAACGTGGTGTTCGCGCCGGATGAAACGGAAATCTATCCCGAGCCGCAGACCTTCGCGGTCGAACCCTCGGATCTGCAGCACATCCTCGACGGCGCGTTCCGCCCGGGGCACTTCCGCGGCGTCGCCACGGTAGTGCTGAAGCTGTTCAACATGGTCATGCCGCACGCGGCGATTTTCGGCAAGAAGGACTATCAGCAATACCTGGTGCTGCGCGACATGGTGCGCCAGTTCGCGCTGCCCGTGGAAATCATCCCGGCCGAGACGGTACGCGCGGCCGACGGCCTGGCGTTGTCCTCGCGCAACGCTTACCTCGATGCGGCCGAGCGCGCAGAAGCGCCGCGCCTGTATGCCCTGCTCCGGGACGCCAGGGAAAGGATCGCCAAGGGCGAGCGCAATTACCAGCGCATAGAGCTCGAAGCAATGGCGCTGCTGTCGCAAAACAGCTGGGCGCCGCAGTACGTCACCGTGCGCCGCCGCGCGGATCTGCAGGCGCCGGCGCCCGGGGACAGCGAACTGGTGGTGCTCGCCGCCGCCTATCTGGGCAAGACCAGGCTCATCGACAACGTCGAAGTGACGCTATAGCGCGCCATCGGAACGGCTGATTTCGGCTATCATTTCTGCGAGAGGACGGACATGCAAATTCGGATCAAAGGTACTGCGGCGCTCGCTTGCGCCATGCTGCTGCTCGCGGCCTGCAGCAGCATTAGCCTGGACACATTGCCGTTCAGCGGCACCAAGGAACGCGATACTACGCGCCCGCCCGAGGGCGCCAGCGTATACCTGTGCGAAGGCGGCAAGCGCCTGTTCGTGCGCTATCTGGACAACGGCGCCGCCGCCTGGGTGATCCTGCCGGAGCGCGAATTCCGCCTGGACAAGACCACTGCGGACGCCGGTACACGCTACAGCAACGGCAGCTCCACGCTCTCTGTCACGGATGGCGCGGCGACACTTGCGGAAGGCGCCGCAGCGACCTACGCCGGGTGCAAGGCGGCCGGCGGCTGAGGCACAGCCAGGCTCGCCCGGATGCGCGCCTACGCCGGCCGTGGTCGTCGATTGCTGCGAATCGGGAATTCGTCGGCGGAACTTGGCGCGCCTGAACATCGTGACAAATTGATTGGCTTGAAGCATGACCAGGCGCGGCGCAGAATCGGGTTTCCAGATCCCGTTTTTCTGCGGTCGACTTCAAGTTAAGCGTCTTTTCCCTAAGCCGCCAGTGCGCGTATCATCTCGCTGATAAGCCCGACTGTTTTTCGCAAAGGTGGCTTTCGGTTCTATTTCTTCTCACGAGAGGAATCGAGAATGCATGTGCATGTTCACGGACAAAATGGAGAGGCCAAGTTTGGGCTTGAACCCAATATTGAGCTTGCCCAGCACGTTGGTCTGACGCAGCGAGAAATCAGCGAGGCACTTCGATTAGTTAAGGAGCACCAGAATGACATCCGCAGCGCCTGGCATAAGCACTTCCCCGGTTGAAGTCACCAACATCTCGAAGCATGGCTTCTGGCTATTGCTCGAGAATGAAGAACTATTTCTACCGTTCTCGGAATTCCCGTGGTTTCGCGATGTGCCGGTCGGAAAGATACTTCATGTCGAACTCCCTTCGTCAAACCATCTTTACTGGCCCGAGCTGGATGTTGATTTGGCCGTTGAGTCAATTCGTCATCCAGAAAAGTTCCCGCTGGTCAGCCGAGTCGGCGCTTAACAACCGGTTGCAGGCGACGCCTACCGGCGCGCCTGAACCGGAACGTTATGCGCCGCAAATGAGGATCGTGACCGCATGCCACCCAAAATTGGCGAATTGGTCTGCGATCTACAGCGGTCCGGTTTCATCGATCGCGGCGGCAAAGGGAGCCATCGGCACTTCGTGCACCCGAAGGTCTCAAAACCGATCACAATATCCCGTGCCTCCGGTGATGAAGCAAAGCACTGCCAGGTTCGAGCGGTTCGCCGAGCGATTGAGGAGTCAAAGACATGAAAGACAGCGCGCGATACGCGAAGATAGTTGAGTGGTCTGAGGAAGACCAATGCTACGTCGGAAGTTCTCCGGGTCTCGTCTATGGAGGCTGCCACGGACCGGATGAAAAGGCGGTATTTGACGAGCTCTGCAACGTCGTCGAAGAAGCCATCGCGTTGTATCAAAAAGATGGCAAACCACTTCCGCCACCGACTTCTGGTCGTGACTTCGCCAACAGGATGCAGGACGTCGCATAACACGCCATCGAGCCGGTGCCCCAGGGCCGCGCCGCGCACGCCCGCTATGGACAGGTGATCGGTTTCGCGCGCAATCCCGCTGCGACTATGCGCCCGCGCTAGGCAGGCCGCAAACTGAACTGCGCAAAGCGCCGACTCAATAGCTCGAGGTCTGGCGCAAGCGCCTGCCCCTGGGGCAGGACGCCGACGCCGCGGCTCGCCCGGAATTCCTGCAGGACGTAGCGGCGCGCACCCAGCTCCTGCAGTGTACGCGTGAGGCGATCGAGTTCCCCCGGGGCGAGGAAACCGGCGTGCCAGGTGGTGCGAAATTCATGGTCCACGCCACTCGCGAGCAGCAGCCGCGCGCTCGCGAGCGCCGCCTCCCCGCTCGCGCGCACGCCGGTGATGCGCGCGTAGGCCGCATCGAACGGCGCCTTGGCGTCGAACCCGACCCAGTCGACCAGGGGCAGCACTTCGGCGAAGCGGCGCGGGTAGATGCCGGCGCTGTGCAGGCCGATGCGATAGCCCAGCGCGCGTGCGTCGCGCATCGCCTGCGCCAGCCCCGGCTGGGCCGTCGGCTCGCCGCCGCTGAACACCACCGCGTCCAGGAGGCCGCGGCGGCGGGAGAGGAATTCGAGCACCTCGCTCCATGCGATTGCAGCCGCCGGCTCGCTCGGCAGCAGGTGCGGATTGTGGCAATAGCCGCAGCGCCAGGGGCAGCCCTGGCAGTAGACGACCGCGGCAAGCTCGCCGGGGAAGTCCGTCGCCGAAAGCGGCGTCAGCCCGCCGATGCGCAGCGGCGCCGCCGTGGCGTCAACGCAGGCTGGCGCGGCACTCGGTGAAGAATTTGCGTTCGTGATGCTCGCCTTTCTTGCCGGTGTTGAAGGACGCCACCGGCCGGTGGTAGCCCATCACCCGCGTCCACACCTCGCAGCGCTGGCG
Organism: Burkholderiales bacterium; assembly: GCA_014860355.1. Taxonomy (GTDB): domain Bacteria; phylum Pseudomonadota; class Gammaproteobacteria; order Burkholderiales; family SG8-39; genus 2-12-FULL-64-23. Next base: position 8,546 of record JACZJV010000086.1, read on the forward strand.
CTCTTCGTCGCGCAGCCCGGTGTCGCTGAAGGCCCGGGCTTCGGTAACTGCATTCATGGCAATTCCTCCTTGGTCGTCGTGGTTGCGGCTAAGCGGCTTTCGGCTGCGCGGCGCTTCTTTTCCAGCAGATCCTCGTCGCAGCGCGGGCAGAATTCGTGCTCCCCCGCGAGATAGCCGTGCTTGGGACAAATCGAAAAGGTCGGCGTCACGGTGATGTAGGGCAGGCCGAAACGCTCGAGCGAGCGGCGCACCAGCTTCTTGCATGCCTCGGCCGAAGTCACGCGCTCGCTCATGTACAGGTGCAACACCGTGCCGCCGGTGTACTTGCGCTGCAGCTCGTCCTGGCGCTCCAGCGCCTCGAACGGGTCGTCGGTGAAGCCGACCGGCAGCTGCGACGAATTGGTGTAGAAGGGCATCTCCGGCGTGCCCGCCTGCAGGATTCCGGGAAAGCGCTTCCTGTCCTCGCGCGCGAAGCGGTAAGTCGTGCCCTCGGCCGGCGTCGCCTCGAGGTTGTACATGTGTCCGGTCTCTTCCTGGAACGCCACGATGCGCGCACGGATGTGATCGAGCAGCCGGCAGGCGAAACGATGGCCCCACTGGCTGGTGATGTCGTGCGCGTCTGCGCTGAGGTTGCGGATCATTTCGTTGATGCCGTTGACGCCGATGGTGGAGAAATGGTTTCGCAGCGTGCCGAGGTAGCGCTTGGTGTAGGGGAACAGGCCCGCGTCGATGTAGCGCTGGATCACCTTGCGCTTCAACTCCAGGCAGTTCTTCGCCACTTCCATCAGCTCGTCCACGCGCGCGAGCAACGCCGCCTCGTCGCCGCGATACAGGTGCCCCAGGCGCGCGCAGTTGAGGGTCACCACGCCCACCGAACCGGTCTGCTCGGACGATCCGAACAGGCCGTTGCCGCGCTTGAGCAGCTCGCGCAGGTCGAGCTGCAGCCGGCAGCACATCGAGCGGATCATGTTGGGCTTGAGTTCGGAGTTGAGGAAATTCTGAAAGTAGGGCAATCCGTATTTCGCCGTCATCGCGAACAGCAGGTTGGCGTTTTCCGAGTCCCAGTCGAAATCCGGGGTCACGTTGTAGGTCGGGATGGGGAAGGTAAACACCCGGCCCAGATGATCGCCCGTGGTCATGACTTCGATGTAGGCGCGGTTGATCATGTCCATTTCGCGCTGCAATTCTCCGTAGGCGAACGGCATTTCCCTGCCGCCGATGACCGGAACCTGCTCGCGCAGGTCTTCCGGGCACACCCAATCGAAGGTGAGGTTGGTAAATGGGGTCTGCGTGCCCCAGCGCGAGGGCACGTTGAGGTTGTAGATCAGCTCCTGTATGCACTGCTTTACCGCGTCATAGGACATCGCGTCCTTGCGGATATAGGGCGCCATATAGGTGTCGAAGGAGGAAAACGCCTGCGCGCCGGCCCACTCGTTTTGCAGCGTACCGAGGAAATTGACGATCTGTCCGACTGCGCTGGACATGTGCCTGGGCGCCGCCGCCTCCACCTTGCCGGGCACGCCGTTCAGACCCTCGTGCAGCAGGGTGCGCAGCGACCAGCCCGCACAATAGCCGGCGAGCATGTCGAGGTCGTGGATGTGGATGTCGCCCTCGCGGTGGGCGCGCCCGGCCTCGGGCGCATAGACGTGGTTGAGCCAGTAGTTGGCCACCACCTTGCCCGACACGTTGAGAATCAGGCCGCCCAGCGAATAGCCCTGGTTGGCGTTGGCATTGACGCGCCAGTCGCGCCGCTCCAGATATTCGTTGATCGAACTCTCGACGTCCACCGCGGTGCGGCTGTCTTCGCGCAGGCGCCGGTGCTGCTCGCGGTAGGCGATGTAGGCGCGCGCGGTGAGGTAGTAGCCCGCTTTGAGCAGCGCCAGCTCGACGCTGTCCTGGATGCGTTCGATGTCGGGCACGATGCCGGCGGGCAGCGCGGCAATATCGGCGAGCACGCGCTCGGCCACCGGCTCCAGCGCGGCGCGCTCGAATTCGCCGGTGGCAGCGCGCGCGCGCTGCATCGCGTTGACGATCTTGGCGGCATCGAACTCGACCAGCTTGCCGTCGCGCTTGCGGATGCTCTGCGGCAGGCCGGCCAGTTCGAACAAGGGGGAATCGGGCGGAACTCGGGTCATGGCTGTCGTCCTGTTTTTGTCCTTTTCTAACCCGCTATGGAGCAGGCACGCCCTTTTTCTTATTCCGCGGCGCTGCCCGGCGGCGTGGCCATTCGGCGACACGCCCGGGATGTCCGATACAAGATACTGTGGCGAGATCGCAATTTAGCCCAACATATAGTGGTCTGCAACGGCACCGGGCCCGGCGCAAGGGCTTTTTTTGGATTTTGTGACCTGGATCAAAAACCGGCTCGCGGCCGCCTGCGGCCGACACGGCAGCGCCGGATACGCCGCCAGGCGGCTTACGAAGCGACTATGGCTGCGGCCGCTCGTTGACTGCGCCGAGGGCGCGGGGGAGGGGGCGCCGCAGGACTAGCTGGGATAAGGCTCCAAAGTGATCTGGTCGACCGGACAACCCATCGCTTTGGCGATCGCGTCCAGGCTGCCGTCGTCGACTGCCACCGGCTGGAACTCTTCGGACCCGCCCTTGCTGTCGATAAAGGATTTGGCAGCGCCTTCGGTAGTCCAGACTACGACCGGGTCGGGAACCACGCCGGCCACCTGGACGCAAATCGGGAAACCATCGGCCTTGTAGACGATCGCATACATTGGCAGTCTCCAAATGCAAGGGGGCCGTGGACCCCACCCAAAACATACCGAGAACCCTGTCTGGTCAGGGCTCTGACTGTAACTTTAACCCAATTCAGCCGCCGTCGCGCAAGCCTTGCGCACGCCAGTGTGCCCCCGGGGCAGGACGGGCGCCGCCCCTGCTACGGCTGCGGCGCCGGCGGATCCTTGCCCGGCGTAGCCGATGCCGGGCGGACGATGCGGCGGAACAATTGCCGGAATTCCTTCTCCTCGTCCACCCCCCCGTGCGGCGCACCCGCGGCAGCGCAGGCGGCGTCGATGCGCGCCCAGTCCTCGTCGCTGAACAAGGATTCCGCCAGCGGCATCACCAGCGTTTCTTCCTTGTCCATGTGCCGCATATAAAAAGCGCAGAAACCCTCGACCGCCGCGGCGAAGTCGGCGAACTCGCGCTCACCGCCGGCATCGTAGCGCAGCAGCGCCTGCTCCAGGCTGCGCATCGCCGCAGCGCCGCAGGCGTGTTCGCGTTCCAGGTCGTCGATGATCGCTGCAGTCTCGCCGTCGCGCGCACGCAAGGGCTGAAACAGGAATTCGTCTTCCTTCGGATGATGCATGCGCGCGGAAAAAGCGTCCAGAAAATAGAGCATTGCACGCAAGCCCGCGAAATCGGGAGGAGCGCTGTCGCCGCGCAGCCGCTCCACCTGATCGTGCAGGTTGTGCAGTATCGCCGCCAGTTTGCGGTGCTCGGCCCTGATGGTGCTCAGCGCGTGTTTCATGGCGGACTCCTCTCGCTTAACATGCTAACTAGACAAGGCCGGTATCGCTTGATTTTGATCAAGTACCCGCCGCTTTTCCGGCTCAGACTGGAGCCGATGCGAACCGGGCGGTCGTACGCTTTCAGGCATGAAAATTAGCTTCCTCGGCGGCGCGGGCGAGGTGACCGGCTCGTGCACCCTGGTGGAGACCGCGGATGCGCGCTTTCTGGTGGACTGCGGCATGTTCCAGGGGGGACACGATGCCTGGGAGAAAAACCTGGCAGCGCTGAATTTCGATTTGCGCCGCCTGGATTTCGTCCTGCTCACCCACGCGCACATAGACCATTCCGGCCTGCTGCCGCGCCTGACTGCCCTGGGTTACCAGGGGCCTATCCATGCAACCGCGACCACGGCCGAGTTGCTCGAAGTCATGCTCACCGACAGCGCGCACCTGCAGGAGAAGGAGGCTGAATGGCGCTCACGCCACCGCGATGCCCGCCGCCGTCGTCCCATGACGCCGCTGTACACCGTGAGCCAGGCCCGGGCCTGCCTCGCACAGCTGCGCACCTGCGCCTACGAGACCGAGTTTCATCCGCACCCGGACCTGGTCTGCCGCTTCCACGATGCCGGCCATATCCTCGGTTCGGCCATCGTCGAGGTCCGTGCGCGCACCGCCGCCGGCATGCGCCGCCTGGTCTTTTCGGGCGATCTGGGGCAGGCGGCGAACGGGCTGCTGCCGGCGCCGCGGCGCATCGACGGTGCCGACCTGCTGCTGGTCGAATCGACCTACGGCAACCGGCTGCACAAGGCAGCCGAACAAACGCAGGCGGAACTCATCGCCGCCGTTTCGGGCACGCTCGCCAAGGGCAATGTCATCATTCCGGCCTTCGCCGTCGGCCGTACCCAGGCCGTGCTCTATGCCCTGGGCGGGCTGGCGCGCTCGGGCCAATTGCCGCCGCTGCGCGTATTCATCGATTCGCCCATGGCCGAGAAAGCCACGCTGATCACGCGCCGGCACCTGGACCTGCTCGCCCCGGAAGTGCGCGAGCTCGACCACTGGATGCGCGGCAATCCGGCCGAACTGCAATTGCGCTACACGCACGAAGTCGAGGAATCGATGGCGCTCAACCAGATCCGCTCCGGCGCCGTCATCATCTCGGCAAGCGGCATGTGCGATGCCGGCCGCATCAGGCACCATCTGCGCTGGAATCTGCCGCGCAGCGAGTGCGCCGTGCTGATCACCGGATTCCAGGCCGAAGGAACCCTGGGCCGCCGCCTGGTGGACGGCGCGCGCAACGTGCGCATTTTCAACGACACCATTGCGGTGCGTGCGCAAGTGCACACCATAGGCGGCCTCTCGGCGCACGCTGACCGCGACGGACTGCTGGCCTGGCTGCGCGGCTACGCGCACGCGCCCGCACATTGCTTCGTCGTCCACGGCGAGCGCGATACCGCGGCCGGTTTCGCCGACAGGATCAGGCAGGAACTGGGCTGGACCAGCGTCGAGGCGCCGGAGCGCGGCGACCTACACACGGTCGCCTGAATCGCGGCGCTCGCTGCGATAGGTCGGCTTGCGTCCTCTCCTGCGCCCCGGAAGTCGGAGGCAATGCGGGATGCGCCACTTAGACCTGGCTGCGCGCCCAGCGGATCAAAGCAGGGCCGTCCATGGCGCCTGACTGGCGCGCGAGTTCTCTGCCCCTGCGGAACATGACCAGCGTAGGAATGCTGCGGATGGCGTAACGCGCAGCGATGCCCTGCTCGGCTTCGGTATTGAGCTTGGCGAGGCGCATGTTTGGCTCCAGATCCGCCGCCGCTTTTTCGAAATGCGGCGCCATCATGCGGCAGGGCGCGCACCACGGGGCCCAGAAATCGACCAGCAGCGCAATGTCGCTCGCGCCGATATGGCGATCGAAGTTCGCGCCGTCGAGTTCGAGCGGATGCGCGACAAACAGCGCCTGCTTGCATTTGCCGCAGACACCTCCGTCTGCCAGCCGCTCGGGCGGCACGCGGTTGATAACGTGGCAGTGCGGGCATACCACTTGCAGCGGCGCACTCATCTAATTTTCGCGTTGGCGCAGTCCGGCCGCGTCGAGGATATGGATATTGCGGCCGCTGACCTGAATCAGCCCCGCTTGCGACAGCTCATGCAGTATGCGCGAAAAATGTTCGCGCGTGATGTTCAGCCGCGATGCGAGCACGCTCTTGCTCGCCGTCAGCGCGACATCGGCCGTCTGCCCCGGACCCGCACCATCGACCAGCGCCGCCAGCAGATAAGCGGTGACGCGCGCGGTGGCGCTTTTCAGGGTATAGCCTTCGATGTCGGCGACCAGGCGGTACAGGCGCGCCGACAGCTCATCGAGCATGCGGCGCGCAAACTGCGGGTTGCACGCCACCGCCTCGAGGAGCGCGTTCTTGCGGATAAAGAGCAGCAGCGAATCGGCCAGCGCCTCGGCGCACAGCATATGGGGCTTGCCCATGAACATGACCGACTCGCCGAAACTCTGGCCCGGGCCGATTATCTCCATCACCTTTTGCGCGCCCGCGGGCGCGTGCAGCGCGAGCTTCACCCGGCCGAGCACGAGCACGTGGATGCCCTCGCAGGGATCGCCGCGGCGGAACAGCTCGGTACCCGCATGCACGCGCTGCTCGGTAGTGGCGGCCGCGACGGCCTCGAGCTGCGACACGTCGAGGTCGCGGAACAGCGGCAGGTTGCGCAGAAAATCCAGGGTACCGAAGGAATCCCTGTGCGCACCCATCGGGGCCCCTAGTCTGCAGACGGCGATCGCCGCCGGCAAGGGGCGCCGCCGCGCAATACGGCTGCGAAGAGTGCGGGGACAACTAGGCGGCGCGACACGAAGGCGTTCCTTCAGAACGGCATTGCGGCGTGAAACAACGGCCCCTAGGTTACCTCATCGGCCGGCCGCAGGCCAGCCGCGTCCTGCAACGCGCTGCGTCGATCAGTCCTTTACCCCGGCCAGGCGGTTGATTTTCGCCGGATCGACCTTCAAGCGCGCCGCGGCAGCAAGGATCTCGTTCCAGCTGTTCGCGTCCACGGGGATGCCCTCGGCGAGGCGTTTGGCGCGCCATTCGCGCTCCGGCTCCCCGGCCAGGCGCAGTTTGTCGAAGCCCGCCCGCGGCGGCGACGCGCTGACCCAGTCGAGGAAGGCGCGCGTCTCGCGCTCGAAAGTCGCGACATCGGCGATCGCCTTCGGATCGACGATGATGGTGAGCATGCCGTTCAGAACGCGCTTTTCGCCGGTGGCCGGCCCGCTGCAGGCGAGGCCGGCGGCGAGCGCGCCGCCGAGCAGCTCGCAGGCCACCGCCATGCCGTAGCCCTTGTGTTCGCCGAACGCGAGGATTGCGCCCAGCGGTTCGACCACCGCATACGCGGGATCTTCGCTGTCCCTGCCCTGGTCGTCGATGATGCGCCCCAGCGGCAGCTTTTCGCCCTTGTTGTGCGCAACGCGCGCCTTGCCCTGCGCGATCACGCTGGTGGCGAAGTCGAGCAGTATCGGATCGCGACCCGCCACAGGGATGCCGACGGTGAACGGATTGGTGCCGAAGCGCGCGTCGCGGCCGCCGAAGGGCGCGACGATCGGGCGCGAGATGACGTTGACGAAGTGGATCGAGACGAAGCCCTCGGCAACCGCCATCTCCGCCCAGGCGCCGATGCGGCACAGATGGTGCGCATTTCCCAGCGCCATGATGCAGCTGCCGTATTGTTTGGCGCGCGCGATCGCCACCGCCATCGCTTCCTGGCCGACTACCTGGCCGAACCCGGCCTGGCCGTCGATGCGCAGCAGCGCGCCGCCATCCATGAGCATCTTGATGTGCGCGTTTGCCTTCAGCCCGCCCTCGACCCAGGCTTCGGAATAGCGCGGGAGCATGCCGATGCCGTGCGAATCGTGGCCGGTGAGGTTGGCCTGGATCAGGTTGTCGCTCACCAGTTCGACTTCGCGCTCCTCGGAGCCGAAACCGCGCACCAGTTCGCGTATCGCCGCGCCCAGCGGCTCGGCGCGGATATAGTATGTGTTTGCCATGCGTGCTCCGTATATGAGTCTGCGCGGCATTATCCCACGGCGTGCGGCGCATGCCGGCCCGCCCGGCGCAATTCGGCCTGCTCCGCATCCCGGCGCGCGCGGCGCGCCAGCGCCTCCAGCTGCTGCTGCGCCGGCAGGTACTGTTTCGGCCAGGACACGCCCTCGAGGATGTAGCCCATGGCCGCGTATTCGGCGGCGGCGCGCAAGGTGAAACTCGGATCGGCCAGGTGCGGCCGTGCCAGCGCACACAGATCGGCGCGTCCGGAGGCGATGATGGTATTCACCTGGTCGGCGCTGGTGATCGCGCCCACCGCGACGGTGGCGATGCCCGCCTCGTTGCGGATCTGCTCCGAAAACACGGTCTGGTACATGCGGCCGTAGACCGGCCTGGATGCCGGATCGGTCTGCCCGGTGGACACGTCGATCAGATCGCAGCCGTGTGCCTTGAAAACGCGCGCGATTTCCACCGCGTCTGCAGCGCTCAAGCCGCCCGCGACCCAGTCGGTGGCGGAGATGCGCACCGCCATCGGCCGCTCGGCCGGCCACACCGCGCGCACCGCGTCGAACACCTCCAGCGGAAAACGCAGCCGCCCGGGGAGCGACCCGCCATACGCGTCGCTGCGCCGGTTGGTCACCGGCGAAATGAAACCCGCCAGCAGGTAGCCGTGCGCCATGTGCAGCTCCAGCATGTCGAAGCCGCAGGCGCTGCCCATGAGCGCCGCGGCCACGAACTGCCCGCGCACACGCTCCATGTCGGCCCGGTCCATTTCACGCGGCCGCTGGCTGTCAGGATGGTAAGGCAGCGGCGAAGCTGCGAGGATGGGCCAATTGTTCCGTTGCAGCGGATGGTCCATGTCTTCCCACATGAGCTGCGTCGAGCCCTTGCGCCCCGCGTGGCCGAGCTGCAGGCACATCCTCGCCTGGCTCTGGCGATGCGCGAAGGCGACGATGCGCGTCCACCATTGCTGGTGCTCCGGCGCGTACAGCCCGGCGCAGCCCGGGGTGATGCGCGCATCGGCTGCGACGCAGATCATTTCCGTGTACAGAAGCCCGGCCCCGCCCAGGGCACGCGCGCCGTAGTGCACCAGGTGCCAGTCGTCGGGAGTGCCCTCGACGGCCGCGTACTGGCACATGGGCGAGACCACCACGCGGTTCGCCAGGCGCATGCCGCGCAGGGTGAACGGCGCGAACATCGGCGGCGGCGCGGAAAAATCCGTTTGCAGCGCGATATGCTCGGTCCTGGCGACTTCGTCCGCCCACCAGCGGTCGACCTCGGCGATGACATCGGGGTCGCGCATGCGCAGGTTCTCGTAGGTGATCTGTTTGGAGCGGCTCATCAACGCAAAATTGAATTGCACCGGGTCCATGTGCCAGAAACGGCGCACGTTTTCGAAGAACACCAGGCTGACGTTGGCTGAATGCTGGATCCGCTCCGCCTCCTCGCGCCGCGCGGCCTCGTAGGCGGGCAGCGCGGCCCTGGGATTATCCGCGTGCTGCAGCAGCGCTGCGTGCAGCGCGATGGCGTCCTCGAGCGCCAGCTTGGTGCCCGAGCCGATGGTGAAATGCGCGGTGTGCGCAGCGTCGCCCAGCAGCACGACGTTTTCGTGATGCCAGCTGGCGCAGGAGACGGTGGGGAAATTGCGCCAGTGCGAGCGGTTGGTGAGCACCTTGGCCGCGCCCCCGCCGGCCCCGCGCAGTTCCTCGGCGAACAGCCGCTCCACGTACGCCGCCGTCGCCTGCTCGTCGTCGATGGCGAGGCCCGATCTGCGGAACGCTTCGTCGGTGGTTTCGACCACCAGGGTGCACTCGCCCTCGGCGTACATGTAGGCGTGCAGGTTCCAGATGCCGCATTCGTTCTCGCGAAAGCTGTAGGTGAATCCAGGCAGGCGCAACCGGGCGCCCAGCCAGACGAATTTATTGCTGCGCAGATCGACTTGCGGCCGGAAATGCTGCGCCAGCTGAGCGCGCACCTGGCTGTTGATGCCGTCTGCAGCCACCACCAGGTCGGCGTCCGCGTGCGCTTCTATCCCCCGGTCTTCCGTCTGGTAGGCGATATGCACTCCCAGCGCGGCGGCGCGGCGCTGCAGGATCTGCAGCAGCGTCAGGCGCTTCACGCCGGAAAATCCATGTCCGGAGGACTTGAGCACCCGGCCGCGGTAATGGGTATGGATATCGTCCCAGTAGGCGAAACTCGCAGCGATATCGCGATACGAGGGTTCGTCGGCTGCGCGCAGGTTGTCCAGGGTTTCGTCCGAGAGCACGATGCCGAAGCCGAAGGTGTCCTCGGCGCGGTTGCGCTCGGTCACCGCCACCTCGGCCTGCGGGAAACTCTTTTTTGCCAGCACCGAGAAATAAAGACCGGCAGGACCGCCGCCGATGATATCCACTTTCACGACCTGTCTCCCGCGCATGGCCCCGGATGATGGAAGCTTGCAGCCTGCACCACCGGCATACCCGCGCTTTTCTTGATAATTGTCAAACCCGGTCCTGGATGAAGGCAGAAAATGAAGCCTCGTTCAAAGTCATTTGTCTCCTCCTCCCCTTTGAACGCCTTGGCCCGGAACAGCAATGTACTGGGCCTTTTTCTTTGCTGTCGGCAGGTGCGCGCAATTAACCGGGGTTCCGGCTTTGGCGACCGCGGTACATTGATACGATGCTGGTGCGGGAGGGGGAATCGCAAATAAGCCGGAGACCCGCTTCAATGCTTGATCTAGCTTTTGCGGTTTATGATTCCGCCCCCAAATCTGCCCCCAAGCTCTGCCCGCTACCCAGCGTCGATCAAGGGCGATTCTACATCATCAAATCGGCCATACATTCGGGTTCGTCGCCACTCCCACGGCCGTCCTTGAAGCCGCGCATGGCAGTAAATCTCTATCCTAGGGCAATTCAACTTCTCCGAAGCCGACGTTCACCAATTCGAGCTTCCGGCCAAATAGAGACGCCCAGATACGCTGGCGCAAAGCGGCCAAAGTTGCATCACGGTTCTGTGGACGTAGGCATGCTCAATACGGCGGCGGTAATGTAGACGGCGTATGGCTGCGTGCTGCGGCAGCAGACGTGGCTCCTGCGCACGCAAGGTTTCAGGTCCTGTTAGATCAGACACTTAACCTTCGAAAAACAAACTAACACGGACAGTAGTTCTATGCGACATTCCCACTGCCTTGTTTTTGCAAGCATTTTGCGCAGGGCGTAGACTGGCCACACTCAATATATGGTTTTTCGGCAAATGATCGAACGTTATAGCGCATGACGTCGGTTCTCTCAGGTAACGGCAGCCTCGTCCTTTCTCACGGCGAGCGTCGGACACCGTGGCTTTAGCATTGCGATGCCATGCCGGACGCCGCGCCTTCCCGCTCGCACTTCGCGCCCTTCCTCGAAGGCCGGGGCCCGTACCTCGTCGTCGCGCGCAACGCCATCACGGTCGCGGGCGTGTGGGTGCTCGGTTGGTCGGCGCAACTGGCGGCGCTGACGTTGTGGTTCGACGGCGTGGCCGCCCTCGGGATACTGTGCCTGATGGCGATGCGCGCCCGCCTGCGCCTTGGCCTGGAAGCGACGAGCAAGGCCTCGTCGTGGGCGGGGTTGTTGTTCATCTTCGCGTTCTTCGGCGTGCCCTACTGGATGATGTTCGCCGGCTTCAACGCCTGGTTCTTCCCGAAGGGCTTCTGGTCGGAGCAGTTCGCCGACCCGTGGGTGGTCGGCGCGCTCTTCGTGATCCTCGCCGGCGATGCAGTGGAGGAGACGAGGAGAGGCCTGGTCGGCATGAGCGAAAAGGGCATCCGCCGCGTCTCCAACGGGCAGTTCGCCCTCCACTGGGTGCGCGGCGGCATCGTGGTGTTGCTCCTCGCGCTGGTGCCGGTCAAGGTACAGTACTTCATCGTCCTGGCGGCCGTCGCGCTCTCCTACCTCGAGATCTACCCGCGGCGCACGCTGCGGCTGTTCGGGCGCGAGCACGAGATCGACGACGACACGCCCGGGATGCGCGATTGAGCCGTGTCGCCGCGGCGGGCCTGCCTGTTTCGCGCATGCGCTATAACAACGCAGCGCACGCGGACGCGCGCGGAGCCGCCGTGCCCTACAGAAGACCGTGGGCGCGCGCCGGTGGCTGCGAACGTTATGCCGCGGTAGGCCGGCACCGGTTGTTGCGCGGTGCGCAACAGCGTATGATCGCGTATGGTCAAGACATTTCGGCACAAGGGGCTGCAGAAGTTCTTTGAGTCAGGAAGCCTGGCCGGGATCCAGCCGCATCACGCTCCTCGGCTACAAATGCAACTCGCGGCCTTGGACACGGCCCAACAGATCGAGGACATGAGCATCCCAGGTTTCCGCCTTCATCCATTGAAGGGGCGGGAAAAAGGTCGCTGGTCCATCTGGGTTAATGGAAGCTGGCGGCTGACATTTGAATTCCGCGACGGCGATGCTTACGTTCTGGACTATGAGGATTACCACTGATGGCTATGCACAATCCCCCCCACCCGGGAGAGTTCATCACTCGGGTCTACCTTGAGCCCAACGATCTGAGCGGTCGGGAACTCGCCCTAAAGCTCGGGGTGGCTGCTTCGACGCTGAGCCGCATACTGAAAGGGTCGAGTGCAGTGTCTCCGGAGATGGCGCTTCGGCTCTCGAAGGCTCTCGGACGTACGCCGGAGAGCTGGCTCGCGATGCAGTACAACTATGATCTGTGGCACGCGCGGCAGCGAGTCAAGCTTGCCGATGTCGAGAAAATCAAACTCACCGCGGTATAACAAGCCATTGCACCCGATCCTCGGGAGCGGCGCTTCGCGCCCTACCTCGGCCGGGTGAACGGCGACGTTGAGCGACCGCTTTCTCATTCGCGCTACTTCCGCTCAGGGTCGATAGTGCGTCTTGAAAATCTCAAGTTCGACGCCGAAAAGCGGCCATTGAATTTCAGCGACTCCGAAGCAGCCCTTGGCGAATTCGTGCTCCCGGCCAGGAGCGGACTATGAACACACACCCAGTTTGGACGTTCAAAGGTCTGCTCCACTCAGATACCTGCCGGATGATGGCCTCCTTCTGTTTCCGGCAGAGAAAGTCAACCAATTCGACTTTCAGCAATTGCAAATTGAACTACCTTCCGGGCAAATGGTGAGACGAGAATAACCACTGGAAACGCGACAACCCAAGCGGATAGCCATGCACCGGCCCACAGGCTGAGCATACCGTCCGTGATACCCACCGCACGTAGGGTTGTGATACCTGATACCAGGAGCGACATGATTCCCGAAAGAATCAGACTA
>JACZJV010000087.1 GCA_014860355.1 Burkholderiales bacterium
GCGCTCGGCAGGCGCGCTTCCGCCAGCGGCTGCGCCGATGGCCCCGGCTGCGGCGCAAACCGGCGCAGCGCATGCGCCGCCTGAGGCAGTGACGACGGCGTCTGCGCCGTCCCTGGCTGCCGCCAGACCGACCGAAGCAGGCAATGTGGACATGTTCAAGCTCGCCACGGAGATCGCAACGCCCTTCAAGGAGAAAAGCGCCGCCGGTCCCGGGCCGGAGCGCAAGCCCGCCGCCGCGCCGGCGCCCAGGGCGGCTGGCAAGCAGAAGTACGCGGCAGAGGCGAGCGCGGCGCGCGCGCCCGAGGCCGGAGCGCCGGCCGCGACCCGCATCGACAAGCGCGCGCATGTGCAAACGCAGGCGGAGCGCAGCGAAAGCGCGTTTCGCCAGGCTACCGCCCTGCTCAACCAGGGCCGGGTAGCCGAAGCGATAGATGGCTACAAATCGGCCCTGCAATACGATCCGGCACATGCGCCGGCACGACAGGCGCTGGTCGGCCTGTTGCTGGAGAACCGGCGCATCGACGAGGCGCGAGAGTTTCTGCAGGACGGTTTGCGCCTGAACCCCGGCCAATCAAGCTACGCAATGCTGCTGGCGCGAATTCAGGTGGAGCGCGGAGATCTGCAGGGGGCGCACGAGCTGTTGCGCAGGCACGCCGGCAGTGTCGCGGCCGATGCCGACTACTACGCCTTCGATGCGGCGGTGCTGCAGCGCCTGGGGCGCCACAAGGAGGCCGTAGCAGGATACGAACAGGCGCTACAGCTCGCGCCGCGCGCGGGTCTGTGGTGGATGGGCATGGGCATATCGCTGCAGGCCGACAACCGCGGCGCGGAGGCGCTCGACGCGTATCGGCGTGCCAAGTCCGCGGGCGGACTCAGCCCGCCGCTGCTCAGCTTCGTCGACCAGCGCATGAAACAACTGCAGTAGTGCGCGGCAAGCGGCGTTAAACTCTCGAATCATTGCCGCCCGCCGGCTGAATTGCAGATGCCGGCCTGGGCACGGCCGGGAATTTCTCCTGGGGAGGAGGGGGCATGCAGGACCGCTACGAGGAAATCTATCGCGGCTTTCGCTGGGAAGTGCCGCCGCGCTTCAACATGGGCTGGGCCTGTTGCGGCCGGCATGCGCTGGAACGACACCGCTTCGCACTCTACTGGGAAGACGAGAATGGCGCCTGCGCCGCCTATACCTACTGGGACCTGCAGCAACAGGCAAACCGCCTGTCCAATGCGCTCACCGCGCTGGGGGTGAAACGCGGGGACCGCATCGGCATCATCCTGCCGCAGCGTCCCGAGACCGTCGTCGCGCACATCGCCTGCTACCAGATGGGTGCGGTGGCGATGCCGCTGTCCGTCCTGTTCGGCCCGGACGCGCTGGAATACCGGCTGCATAACAGCGAATCCGTGGTCGCCCTGGTCGATACCGCATCCCTGCCGAACCTGTGGCCGATACGCGAGCGCCTGCCCGCGTTGAAGCACGTGATCGGCGTCGACGGTGCGCGCGAGTCCGGCACGCTATCCTGGGAGTCGCTGCAGGCGCAGGCGTCGCGCAAATTCGATTGTGTCGATACCGCGGCGGAGGAACCGGCGCTGCTGGTCTACACCAGCGGCACCACCGGGCCGCCCAAGGGAGCGCTGAAGCCGCAGCGCGTACTGATCGGAAACCTGCCCGGATTCTCGCACTCGCACAATATATTCCCGCAGGCCGGGGACATGTTCTGGTCGCCAGCCGACTGGGCCTGGACCGGCGGCCTGATGGACGCGCTGTTGCCGACGCTGTATCACGGCTATCCCATCCTCGGCTACCGCGGCCGTTTCGATCCGGAGAAAGCGTTTCACCTGATGGAGAAATACGCGGTGAGAAACACCTTCCTCTTTCCCACCGCGCTGAAAATGATGATGAAGGCGGTGCCCGAACCAAAGCGCCGCTACGAGGTGACATTGCGTTCCATCATGAGTGCGGGCGAATCCGTGGGCGAAACCGTGTTCGCCTGGAGCCGGGACATGCTCGGCGTCACCATCAACGAAATGTTCGGCCAGACCGAAATCAATTACATCGTCGGCAATTCGCACACCTTGTGGCCGGCCCGGCCGGGCTCGATCGGCCGGCCCTACCCGGGGCACAGGGTCGGTGTCATCGACGACGCCGGCAGGGAAGTCGAAGCCGGGGCGGTGGGCGAGGTGGCGGTGCACCGGACCGACGTCCATGGCGTGCCCGACGCGGTGTTTTTCCTGGGGTACTGGAAGAACCCCGAGGCGACGCAGAACAAGTACAGCGGCAACTGGTGCCGCACCGGCGATCTCGCGAAAAAGGACGAAGACGGTTACTTCTGGTACCAGGGCCGCGCCGACGACGTGTTCAAGAGCGCGGGTTATCGCATCGGTCCTTCCGAGATCGAGAACTGCCTGGTGAAGCACGCGGCTGTCGCCAACGCCGCGGTGGTCGGCAGCCCCGACCCGGAGCGCACCAACATCGTCAAGGCGTACATCGTGCTCACCCCGGGGCACCTGCCCTCGCCCGAACTGGAGGCGGAACTGCAGGCACATGTGCGCGGCATGCTCGCGCCCTACGAATATCCGAAGGAAATCGAGTTCATCGACGCCTTGCCGATGACCACCACCGGCAAGGTGCAGCGGCGCGTGCTGCGGCTGAGGGAAGAGGAGAGGAAGAAGCATCTGATGTCCGGCAAGCCGTGAACCTTCCGGCCAGCCATCCCCGGCGCATGGTCCTCAACGACGAGGTCCATTCGCGCCCCTACCATACGCTGCAGGTGCCGCAGCGGGCGTCCTTTCTGGCAATGCTCGCGCAACCCGCGGAGCGCGAGCAGGAATACGCGCATGTGGCCGGATTGTGCGCGCGCTACGGCTGTCAGCCGCCGCCGCCGGAGGCCAACTTCTACGCCGCCGATTGCGGCGCATTCCGCCTGCGCTGGGAGCGGCACGGCGAGTTCAGCAGCTACACCGTGTTTGAACCCGCCGTCGGCGGCGAGCCGTTCGCGCTGGCGGCGGTCAATTCGCTGCCACCGGAATGGGTGGCCGGCCTGCCCGGCAGCCTGGTCGTGGCCGCGCACGTGGCCTTGATGCCCGGCGGCGCGAACCCGCCCGACATCGAAGCGGTATCGGCGCATTTCTCCGGCAATACGCTGGTGGGAGCGCTGCTGGCCGATGGCAGTGCGGCTGCGTTTACCGATTTCCGCATACACGAAGACGGCTATTCGCGCTTCCTGCTGCTCGACCGGGGTATGGGCAGGCGCCGCGCCGGGCGCCTGCTGCAGCGCCTGCTCGAAATCGAAACCTACCGCATGTTTGCCCTGCTCGCGCTTCCGCTCGCGCGTGAAACCGGCGCAAGGCTGGCCGCGGCCGAGCGTGATCTGGCCGGAATCACCGAACTGATGGTGACGCAGGGTTCCGCCGACGAGCCCGGACTGCTCGATCGCCTGACCAAGCTCGCCGCCGCGGTCGAGCGCGAGCTCGCCGCCGGCAGTTATCGTTTCGGCGCCGCGCGCGCCTACTACGGTCTGGTCAAGCAGCGCATAGCGGAATTGCGCGAGCAACGCATCCCGGGCATACAGACCATAGACGAATTCATGCAGCGCCGCCTGGCGCCGGCCATGAACACCTGCGAGTCGGTGGCGCGGCGCCAGACCGAATTGTCCGAACGCGTCGCGCGCGCGAGCGATCTGTTGCGAACGCGGGTGGACATTGTGCGTGAAATGCAGAACCAGGAGCTGCTCGCGTCGATGAACCGGCGCGCGCGCCTGCAGTTGCGCCTGCAGGAGACGGTCGAGGGTTTGTCGGTGGCGGCAATCACCTATTATCTGGTCAGTCTGGTGGGCTACGTGGCCAAGGCGTCGAAGGCGGCCGGACTCGCGGTCGATCCGGACATCGCCATGGGATGGTCGATACCCGTGGTGGCCTTGCTTGCCGCAGTCGGCATACGCTATGTGCGCCGCTCCGTAGCCAAGGAACACAGCAGGCGCTGAGTCCCGCGGCCGGGCCGGCGCCTTACTTCTTGTCGCGGCCCTTGACGAGGATTTTTCCGTCGGCCTCGACCACCACCTCGCCGTCCTGATTCCTGCATACGCCGCTCAATACGGCGATGCCACCCTTGTGCCTGGGCTTAGGGTGTTTCTCGACGATGGTCCAGGTGGTGGTGAGCGTGTCGCCCGCGCGCACCGGCGCCTTGAAACGGCAGGTGTGCTCCAGATAGGCGATGGCGGTGCCGCCGAAGTACATGCCCACGGATGCCGACACCAGGGCGCTGGTGAACGGCCCGTGCAGGATGCGGCTGCCGAAGCGGCTCTGCTTGCCGTGCAATTCGTTGGTGTGCAGCGGATTGAAGTCGCCGAACAGCCCGGCAGCGAGCACCAGATGCGTTTCGGTGACGGTCATGGCCGAGCCGAACACGTCGCCGACCTTGATTTCGTCGTAGGCCTTGCCGGGAAAAAGGACCATCGTCGCTCCTCGTCGTCGCGCGTGCATTCTGTCAAAAAGCCCCGCCTGCGGCAACCGGAAATTATGTCAAAATTGCCTCAAGCATTCACTTGGCGTGAGGCACGATCGATGAAACTGTATACGTTCTTCCGCTCTTCCGCCGCATTTCGCCTGCGCATCGCGCTCAACTGCAAGGGTCTAGTCTACGAGCCGGTGCCGGTCAGCCTGCCCAAGGGCGAACACAAGCTGGCGGGTTACCTGCAGCTGCATCCGCAAGGCCTGGTGCCGGCGCTGGACGACGGCGGCCGGATCCTGGTGCAGTCCCTGGCGGTGATGGAATACCTGGAAGAGACGCGCCCGCAGCCGCCGCTGCTGCCGGCAGACGCCGCTGACCGGGCCTATGTGCGCGCGCTGGCGCAGATGATCGCCTGCGAGATCCACCCGCTCAACAACCTGCGCACATTGCGCTACGTCAAGAATACCTATGGTCTGGACGAGGAGGGAGTCAGGCTCTGGTACCGCCATTGGATAGCCGAAGGGCTGGCCGGTCTGGAAGCGTTCCTCGAAGGTTCAAAAAAGTACGGAAAGTACTGCTATCGCGATCAGGTCACCATCGCCGACTGCTGCCTGGTGCCGCAGGTGTTCAACGCGCAGCGCTATAGCTGCGATCTCGCGCCCTATCCTGCGATCATGCGCATTTTCGCCGAGTGCATGAAGCTGGACGCGTTTATCGATGCGCAGCCGGACCGGCAGCCCGACGCGGCATAGCGGACTCACCGGGAGGAACAGCCTGTCGGCATTCGATCAGGCGTTCGCGCGCGATCCGGCGTGGGCGCTCGCATGGACGGGCGATCTGGCCGGCTGCGCCGCACCTCCCGTCGGCCAGGGCTGCGGCGCTCGCGTCGCGAAAACCGGTCATTTCTTCATATTGACGGCCAGCCAGTCGATCAGTTTCTCGCCGGCGGCGTCGCTCGCTGCGATCAGCGCGCGCACGCCGCCCTCGGCGTTGGGCGTGGCTGCCGCGTGCTCGATATTGAAACTTTGCTGTGCCACGACGGCGCGCTGTCGGATCAGACTCGCCCGCAGGTGCACCACCGCGCGACTGCCCTCCGGGGCATCGAACACCTGGCTGAACTCATCGAGTTCCAGACGCAGCGTGTAGCCGGCGCCTACGCCGTCGGCCGGCACGAATACCCCCGCGCCGCTCGCCCGGGCGATGTTCGCGCGCATTCTCTGGCCGAGCAGCGCCGCCGGCGGCATCACCCAGCGGCTGAGGGAATACGCTTCGGGCCGGGTCGGGTCACGATAGGCCAGGCGGTAATAGATGCCGGAATTGTCCATCCAAGCCGGCGCGCTTACCTCGGCCACGACCAGATCCTGCTGCAGGCGCGGGCTTGCCTCCCTGTCCGAGCGCGGCAGACCGAAGTCGTAGCTGGCCACGCCTTCGCGCGTTTGCGGGCCGAAGGCGCAGCCCGAAAGCAGGGCTAGCGATAACACGAAAGCGGCGCGTAACATTATCTTCCTCCTGTGAAACCGGGTTCGCCCGGACCGGGCCTGCCCGGCGGCGTCCCGAATACGATGCTCTGCGGTTGCTCGCCCAGGGTATTGACGACACGTCCCATCGCATGCGTCTGCGTGGACAGATCGTCGAGGAGCGCGTTCACGCGCGGCACGGTCTCGTCATTTACCGCGCGCGCCGTGAATCCGACTTCTTCCACACTGGTTTGGACGCCGGCGACCGCGCGTACGAGCGTGTCCACGCGCTGATCCAGCTTGAGCGCGAGTCCGTTGACGCTGTCGATGAGCTGGTCGGTTTTTCTGAGACTGCCGCGCGCGTCGCCGGCCAGGCCTTTGGCCTCGGCGATCAGCCCAGGCATGGCGTCCAGGCTGGGCTCGAGTTTCTTTGCCGCCACGCTGGCCCGCTGCGTCGCTTCCTCCATGCCGGCCAGCGTGCGCCGCAGGTGCCCCTGGTTTTCCTCGTCGAGCAGGCGCTTGATCCGCTCGGCAATTTCTGCGAAAGACGCGAAAAGAACTTCGCCATCGTCCATCAACGAGGGCTTCATGTGGATTTGCGCGATCGCCTCCGGGCTGGTTTCCAGGGGATACCTGGACTTTCCGTCGTCGCCCAGCAGCACGTAGGCGAGGCCGGTGATGCCCTGGTAGCCGAGCTGGGCGTAGGTGCTGCTGGTGATCGGCGTGCCTTCGCGTATGCCGATGCGAATCTGCACGCGGCCGCTGTTGGCGGCGTCGATGCTGATATCCTCGACCTTGCCCACGTCTACGCCGCGGTAGCGCACCGGCGCCTCGACTTTCAGTCCGGTCACCGCGCCCGAGGTGGTCATGACATAGGGATTCAGCTTTATGTCGTCCTTGCTGAACCATAAGGCCACGGCCGCAAGCGCCGCTCCCAGCAACAGAGTGAACAAGCCTGCCGCAAGGGCATGCGCGCGGTTTTCCATGACTATCTCCCTTCGTTTCCTGTCGTTCTATCCCGGTTTTTTTCCAATGCGCCGACCGCAGACAGCGCGCGCAACCCGCGCTCTCCGAGAAAGAAATTGACAATGAACGGGTGCTTCACTGAAATCGCCTCCCTCAGCGAACCGTAGACAATCAGCTTTTGCTCTGCGAGCACGGCTATCTTGTCCGACAGCGACACCAGTGTGTCGAGGTCGTGCGTCACCATCACCACGGTAAGATTGAGTTTTTCGTGCAGCGAGCGGATCAGCGTGACGAAGCTCTCGCTGCGGTCGGGGTCCAGCCCCGCGGTCGGTTCGTCCAGAAACACGAGCTCGGGCTCGAGCACCAGCGCGCGCGCAAGCGCGATGCGCTTGATCATGCCGCCGGAGAGGTCCGCCGGCATTTTCGATGCGTGGCGGCGCTCGATGTCGACCATGTCGAGTTTGAGCATCACCATGTCGCGGACGAAGTCCTCGTCGAAGGCGCGCAGTTCGCGCAGCGGCAATGCGATATTGTCGAAAACCGAGAGCGCGCTGTAGAGCGCCCCTTCCTGGAACAGCACGCCCCAGCGCTTGCGGATCTTTTGCACCAGCTGCACGCTCGAGCCCTGCAGCGGGATGCCGAACACCTTGACCGATCCGCGCGCCGGCTGTTCCAGTCCGAGTATCTGGCGCATCAGCGTGGTCTTGCCGCTGCCCGATCCGCCCACCAGCGACACCACCTCGCCGGGCATCACCGTGAGGTTCAGGTCCTTGTGCACCACGTGATCGCCGAACTGTGTCCACAGGCCCGCGACCTCGATGACCGGGATCATGACAGGGAGATGCCGACGTCGGAGAAAATCACGGCGAACACGGCGTCGGCAATGATCACAGCGGTAATCGAGGTGACCACCGAGTTGGTGGTGCCGATGCCCAGGCTTTCGGTGTTGGGCTGAACGCGCAGACCGAAGTGGCAGGCCACCAGGGCGATGAGCCCGCCGAATACGATGCCCTTGCCCATGGCCAGCCACAGGTTCACCCCCGGCACGGCATCGGGCAGCCCGCTGAAAAATGAATGTACACTGATGCCGAGCTGCGTGTTGGCGGCCAACGCGCCGCCGATCAAGGCGATGCCCGAAGTCCACAGTATCAGCAGCGGCATCGCGATCGCCAGCGCCACGATCTTGGGCAGGATCAGGCGTACCGTGTGCGGAATGCCCATTACCGTCAATGCGTCCAGTTCTTCGGTGACGCGCATTACGCCGAGTTGCGCCGTGATCGCCGAGCCCGAGCGTCCGGCCACCAGCACCGCGGCGATCACCGGGCCGAGCTCGCGGACGATTCCCATGCCGAGCAGGTTGATGATGAATATATTGGCGCCGAAGGCCTTCAACTGCTCGGCGGACAGATAGGACAGCACCACGCCTATCAGAAAACCCACCAGGGCGGTGATGCCCAGCGCCTGCGTGCCGACACGGTACACGCTGGCCGAAATCTCGCGCCACGGGCCGTGCAGCGGATGGCGCAGGAGCACGAAGGAGTCGATCAGGATCTGCCCGATCAGTTGCACGATGCCGCGCAGGTGCTCGCCCGCGATCAGCATCACGGCGCCGAGGGCGCGCACCAGGCGCAATGCGTCGAACGGCGCGGCCGGCACGGCAGCCGCGGCCGAATCGAGGTTGGAAAAAAACACCTCGTGGCCGTGCGCAAGTGCGAGATCGGCGGGGCGGCGTTTGCCCCACGCCTGCCAGATCAGCAGCGCGCCGATGTGGTCCAGGCGCTGGATGCGCGACAGGTCCCAGTGCCTGCCCGGGTCGGCCGCCAGTTGTTTGAGTTGCGATTTGAGCGATCTTGCGCGCGATTCCAGCGCGCGGATATCCCATGCACCAGACAGTGCAGCTGCCGGGGCGCCGTTCGCGGCGCGGGATTGCGTTACTTCCGGATCAAGAACCGCTGGCGCAGATGCCTGTTGCATGTTGTTGGTTGTCGTTGCGGCGTTGGACTTCGCCGCATGTCCCTCGGCTAGACTGGCAAGCTACCAGTTTTGTCCTGAATTATCAATGTAAATACCGGGCGCGGCGCCGAATTACCATACATGCACCGCATGTAGTAGGATGCCGTTTGAAGATCGATATGCGCGCAATGCATACAGGATAATCACGCGGGCGCACTGGACGACACCTGAGAAGACCAGCCATGAAATTTCTGATCGTTGACGACGACCCGATTATCCTGCAGTTGATGAAGGCGGTGCTGGAGGAGGTCGGGCACAGCGTGAAGTGCTACGAATCCAGCCTGAAGGCGCTGCACGACATTCCGGTGGACCGGCCCGACTGCGTCATCAGCGATGTCATCATGCCCGAAATGGATGGCTTCGAGCTATGCCGGGAGATCCGCAGCAGGCCGGATCTGGCCGCAGTCAAGATCATCATGTGCTCGTCCAAATCCTACGACTTCGACCGCCGCCGCGCGAAGGAGCTCGGCGCAGACGGCTACATCGTCAAGCCGATCCGGCGCGCCACTCTGGCAGGATTGATCTCTGAAATACTGTCGGAGAAGGTGACGGTCAGCTACTGGGGGGTGCACGGAACCCTGCCGGTGCCGGGGGCGAGCTCGCTGCGCTACGGGGGCAATACGCCCTGCGTCAGCCTGGAGGTAAGCGGAGAGCCGCTGTATGTCTTCGACTGCGGCTCGGGCATCAAGCGGCTTTCCGATCACATCATCGCGTCGAAGGTAACGCGGCTCTCGGCGCGGATGTTCATCTCGCACACGCACTGGGACCACATCAATACCATCCCCTTTTTCGCGCCGCTGTACATGCGCGGCACCCAGATCGAGATATTCGGTCCCTACCAGGGCGATCTCACCATAGAGCGCGCGATCGCAGCGCAGATGGAGAGCGTGTATTTTCCGGTCACGATCCGCGAATTCGGGGCGCGGCTGGTGTTCCGCGACTTGCGCGAGGAAAGCCTGGATTTCGGCTCGGTCCAGGTCGATACGATCCTGCTCAAGCATCCGGGCTACTGCCTGGGCTACAGGCTCACCTGCCATGGCCGCCGCGTTTGCTACATCACCGACAACGAACTCTACCTTTCGAGCGATCCGCGCTACGACGCGGCCTATGTCGAGAGGTTGGCGAACTTCGTGCGCGGTGCCGACCTGCTCATTACCGACACCACCTACCGCGATCACGAGTATCCGATGAAAGTCGACTGGGGACACTCCTGCGTGAGCGAGGTTGCGGATCTGGCGGCGCGGGCGAACGTCAAGCGGCTGCACCTGTTCCATCATGACCCGGACCAGAGCGACGACGATATCGACCTCAAGCTGAGGGAGACCCGGGAAGCGCTCCAGCGCCTGGGCTCCGACGTGGTGTGCGAGGCCCCGAGCGAAGGTTCCAAGCTGATACTCTAGTTTCCCCTAACCGTAACAAGACCGAAACTGCGTCGCGCCGGTTGCCTGGCGAAGCAGCGGCGTATTTCGTATAGAATCACGCTACTCGCCCCGGTAGCTCAGTGGATAGAGCGGCCCCCTCCTAAGGGGCAGGTCGGACGTTCGATTCGTCTTCGGGGCGCCACGAATTCACCCGGTTGCGCACGGGGCGCAACGCCATGCTTCGGCATATCCTGACCATGCGCAACGCAGGCGCGGCAACGAGGACGCACCCGTCTACGCGGCATGTCGCTCCGGCGCGGACGTTGGCAATGCCTACACGGCAGGACTAAACTGCGGCATGCGCTTCGATGCCGGCGCCGGCCGCCATCGCGGGTCTTGATGAAGAGGTGCAATGATGTACAGCGTGCGAATGGTCGCCGCATTGATCCTCCTCGGATCGGCATTCCAGCTCCTTGCAAGAGACGTGTCGGTCGAGCAGAATGCATTGCAGTATGCCCGGCGCGCGTATGAACAGATCGAAGCCGAGCACAAGGCCGACCTGGAGCAGGCTGCGCTCACCAAGGACGCATTGGTGTCGCTCAGGAAAAAGTACGACGAAGAGCAGAAGAAGGCGGCTTTGTCGGGGAAGAAGAAGCAGCAAGCCAAGGCGAAATTGGACAAGGCACGGGACGCACTGGATGCTGCCTGGAAACGGTAATCCTGCGCGCTACGCGCGGCGACGGCTCGAAGCGTCCGGCTGAATCGCACCCGGGCCGCCGATCTACGGGGGACAGGCGGGCACGTTCCCCTCGCATTTGAACCGGATTTCGGAGGACGATGCCCATGACCGAAGACAAACGCGAAGTGGTCGTAACCGACATCAAGATCCCGTTCTGGTCGATGGTTGTGCTGATGGTCAAGTGGGCCATTGCCGCCATTCCGGCGGTGATCATCCTGATGCTCATCGCGGCCCTGGTCTCGTTCGCGTTGTCGATGCTCGCCGGGACCGGCTGGCAGCACCACTATTGGGGCATGAGCCGCGGATGGTCGTAGACAGGTCGCTCGCGCGGCGCGCGTGCGTTACATCGGTAACATCGATTTCATGATTGCCGGGACATCGTCTCCCCATTCTTTCGTATTCTTGAAAGGTTGAGCCAAAAATGATCAAGAGCCTGGACCACCTGGTGCTGACCACGCGCGATGCGCAAGCGAGCATTGATTTCTATACCCGCGTCCTCGGAATGAAGCTGGAGACCTTCGGCGAGGGGCGCAAGGCGCTGCGTTTCGGCGACCAGAAGATCAACCTTCACGACCAGGGCACGGTTACCGACGGCTATGCCGCATATCCGACCCCGGGTTCGCTGGATATCTGTTTTCTTGCGGACCGGCCGCTCGATGAGGTGATCGCGCAGCTGCGCGCGGCTGGAATTCCGATCGAACTCGGGCCGATTAAGCGCACCGGCGCGCGCTTCGCGCTGCGCTCGGTGTACGTGCGCGATCCCGATCGAAACCTGATCGAGATTGCGGAGCCGGCGTAGCGGGGTTCGCCAGCGTGGCGGATTTTCGCGAGGTCCTCGATTTCTGGTTCGGTCCGGCCGGTTCACCCGCATACGGCCGGCCGCGCGATGCGTGGTTCGAGAAATCCGCGGCATTCGATGAGGCCATACGCGCGCGCTTTCTCGATCTGTACCTGCTCGCCGCCGATACAGGCATGCCGGCATGGCAGGCGGCGCCCGACTCGCTGCTCGCCCTGATCGTGCTTCTCGACCAGTTTCCGCGCAACCTGTTTCGCGGCACCAGCCGGGCGTTCGCGACGGATGCCCGGGCGCTGGCGGCGGCGCGGCTGGCGGTGGCGCGGGGATACGACCGTATGCTCGCGCCGGTGCAGCGCTGGTTCGTCTATCTGCCGTTCGAGCACGCCGAAGACCTCGAAACGCAGCGCCAGTGCCTCGCGCTGTTCGAGGATCTGCGCAGCGATCCCGACAGCGCCGGGACGATAGACTACGCGCGCCGGCATTTCGAGATCATCGCGCGTTTCGGCCGCTTTCCCCATCGCAATGCCATTCTCGGTCGCGTTTCCACGCCGGAGGAAGTCGAGTTCCTGCGGCTGCCGGGTTCGGGTTTCTAGGCGCGGTGGCTATGCAGGGCAGGCATGACCAGATCGCGCCCTCTGCCTGGGTGTGCCGCTTTGCGCGCCTGATAGCGGCAGGCGGCACGGTGCTCGACCTCGCCTGCGGTCCGGGGCGGCACGCGCGCTATCTGGCTGGCCTGGGCTACCGCGTCGAGGCGCTCGATCGCGACAGCGCCGCCCTGGCCGCTCTAGCCGGGGTAGCCGGGGTCGCAACGCGCTGTGCCGACCTCGAGGTGGAGGGTACTCCCTGGCCGTACGAGCCCGGCAGGTTCGATGGCGTCGTTGTCACCAACTATCTGTACCGGCCGCTCATCGACGATTTGCTCGGAGCCCTGCGTCCCGGGGGCGTTTTGATCTACGAAACCTTCGCGCTCGGAAACGAAAAGCTCGGGCGACCGTCCAATCCGGAGTTCCTGCTGCGCCCGCAGGAGTTGCTGCACTGGGTGGAGGGCAGGCTGGAGGTCGTCGCGTTCGAACAAGGCCGGGTCGAATTGCCCAAATCGGCAGTGATCCAGCGCCTTTGCGCGACACGGCGGACTGCGGGGGACTGCAGCCCGTACTTGCCGTCTTAGCGCAAGCGCGCTGTCCAGGGCGATAGGTGTCCGGGCGGCACCGCAATGCGCTAAAATTCAGCATTTTCTTCACGGGACTGCGTTTATGTTGACCGGAAGCCTGGTTGCCATTGTCACCCCCATGCACGAAGACGGCGCGCTTGATATCGGCCGGTTCAAGAGCCTGATCGATTGGCATATTGCCGAGGGCACGCAGGGCATCGTGGTCGTCGGTACCACCGGCGAATCACCCACGGTGAATTTCGACGAACACAAGGAACTGATCCGCATCGCGGTCGAGCACGCCGCGGGTCGTGTTCCGGTAATCGCGGGAACCGGCGCCAATTCGACTGCCGAGGCGATCGAGTTGTCCGAATCGGCCAAGCGCTCCGGCGCGCAATTCAGCCTTTCGGTGGTGCCGTATTACAACAAGCCCACCCAGGAGGGCATGTACCGGCATTTTCGCGCCATTGCCGAAGCCGTGGACCTGCCGCTGATCCTGTACAACGTAC
The DNA here is from genome assembly GCA_014860355.1 of Burkholderiales bacterium. Classification (GTDB taxonomy): domain Bacteria; phylum Pseudomonadota; class Gammaproteobacteria; order Burkholderiales; family SG8-39; genus 2-12-FULL-64-23. The sequence continues at coordinate 13,436 of JACZJV010000087.1, forward strand.
CCGGACGCACGGTCGCCGACCTGCAAAACGACACGGTGCTGCGTCTGGCGCAGGTCCGCAATATCGTCGGCATCAAGGACGCCACCGCGAGCCTGGAGCGCGCCAGCGATCTGCTGCGCCGTGCGCCCAGGGAGTTCGCGATCTACAGCGGAGAAGATGCGACGGGACTGCCGCTGATGCTGATGGGCGGCCACGGTGTGATTTCGGTCACCGCCAATGTCGCGCCGCGGCTGATGCGGGAAATGTGCACCGCTGCCCTCTCAGGGGAGCACGCGCAGGCGCGCGCGGCCAACAACCGGCTGCTGGGACTGCATACCAAGTTGTTCGTCGAAGGCAATCCGATTCCGGTGAAATGGGCTCTGGTGCAGATGGGCTTGATCGAGGCGGGTATCCGTCTGCCCCTGGTGCCGCTATCGGCGAATTTTCATGAAACAGTCAGGGAAGCCATGCGCCAGGCCGGCATTGAAGTGAAGGACGGCTCACGCCGGGAACCGGCTGCGAAATGAGGCGATATAACCGTTCCCCTGAATCGGCTCGCCGCAAAGTTTGTATTTGTATCGGACTATTGATCGAAGGTAATGCCATATGAAGCGCAATGTCGCCTGTCTTGTCTTGCTGGCACTCTTGTCCGGCTGCAGCAGTATGTCGGATATGATGCAGGGGGAAAAGATCAAGTACAAGAGCTCGAGCAAGCTGCCGTCGCTGGAGGTGCCGCCGGATCTGACCGCACCCTCGCGCGATGACCGGTACTCCGTTCCCGACCTTGCCTCGCGCGGCTCTGCGACGCTTTCGACTTACAACGCCGAGCGCGGCGGGGCCTTGAGCACCGGCTCCATCGTAGTCCTGCCCGATGTCGCGAAGGTGCACATGGAGCGTGCGGGCAGCGAACGCTGGCTGGTGGTGCCCGATAATCCGGAAAATGTCTGGCCGGTAGTGAAGGAATTCTGGCAGGCGATGGGGTTCCTGATAAAGACCGAGAACCCCGAAATCGGAGTGATGGAAACCGACTGGGCCGAAAACCGCGCCAAGATTCCGATGGATCCGATACGCAGCTTGATCGGAAAGGCAGTCGATGGCTTGTATTCGACCGGGGAACTGGACAAGTTCCGCACCCGATTGGAGCGCGGCGGCGCCTCAGCCACGACCGAGATCTACATCAGCCACCGTGGCATGGAGGAAGTCTATACCTCCTCGGAGCAGTCGAACACCAGGTGGCAACCGCGCGCGCCGGATCCGGAACTGGAAGCCGAGTTCCTGCGCCGGCTGATGGTGCGCTTCGGCGTGGAGGACACGCGCGCCAAGGCGGAACTTGTCGCCAGCGATCAGAAGATCGAGCGCGCCAAGCTCGTCGGCGCGACCAGCGGAAGCGGCACGCTGGAACTGTCCGATCCCTTCGACCGCGCATGGCGCCGTGTCGGCCTGGCGCTGGACCGCGTCGGCTTTACCGTGGAGGACCGCGACCGCTCCAAGGGCTATTACTTCGTGCGCTATGTCGATCCCAAGATCGACGGGCAACGCGGTTCGGACAAGGACAAGAGCTTCCTCTCCAAGCTCGCGTTCTGGAAGAGCGACCCGAGCGCGATCAAGGCCGAACAGTATCGCGTGCTGGTCAGACAGTCCGGCAGCGTGAGCGAGGTGCAGGTGCAGAACAAGGAGGGCCAGCCAGACAACAGCGACACCGGCCGGCGCATACTCTCATTGCTGCATGAGCAGCTGAAATAGCGCATGCGCTTTGCCTGCCTGGGTAGCGGCAGCCGGGGCAACGCGCTCATCGTCGAACGGGGCCGCACGCGCCTGATGCTCGACTGCGGCTATCCGGTGCGAGAGACCGAACGCAGGCTCGCGCGCCTGGGCCTCGCGCCAGCCGATCTGGCGGGTATTCTTGTCACCCACGAACACAGCGACCATACCGCCGGCGCCTGCAAGTTCGCACGCAAGCACGGCCTGGCGCTCTGGCTGACCCATGGGACGCTAAAGGGCATCCCCGGCGACGCGTCCGTCCTGCCGCAGGTTAATATCATCGACAGTCACAGCCCGTTCGCCATAGGTGAATTGCAGCTGCTGCCTTTTCCCGTTCCGCACGATGCGCGCGAACCTGCGCATTTTGTGTTTTCCGATGGTGCGCATCGCCTGGGCGTGCTTACCGATACCGGCGCCGCCACCAGCCACATCGAAGCCATGCTCTCCGGCTGCGATGCGCTGGTGCTCGAATGCAACCACGACCTCGACCTGCTGATGAACGGGGACTATCCGCGGGCGCTGAAAGCGCGAGTTGCCGGACGCTACGGCCATCTGGACAACGAGAGCTCGGCCGGTCTGCTGGCCGCGATAGACCGCAGCCGCTTGCAGCACCTGATCGCGGCGCACCTGTCGCAGCAAAACAACACGCCGGAACTCGCGCGCCGCGCATTGGCGCAGGCGATGGACTGCGCGCCCGCCTGGATCGGCGTGGCCGATCAGGACGAAGGATTTGCCTGGCGCGAAATCGCTTGAGGCGCATCCTCGGCGGCCCTTGCAAAACGAATTCCGCAACAGCCAATCGGGCGGGGCATGAGGGGACGCGACCACTTATTTCGCAATGAACCCGGGGCCGCTGCATCGGGCAGCGCAGAATCCGGGTGCCGGCTAAAGACCGCTGGTGGTCGCAGAAATGGCCGGGACGGAACTGTCCCAGATTTCCAGAAATCGCAGATATATGCCCTGGCTTTCCTGTTCGTCGTAGAGCCGGAGCGCGGCGCGCGGCTGCGCCTGCACCGGGCGGCGCACCACATGCAGTCTGTCCGCGAGCACGAAACTGTCCTGTGCGCGGGCGGCGTCGTCCCGGGTCTGATGAATAAAGATGCGTTCGCTGAAGCGGCGCAGCAGTTCCAGCAGGCGCGGGCAGTGGCTGCGGATGTAATCGGGGTCGTGCACCGCGATATACAGGCGGTTGTCGCGGCCGCGCAGAAGGAATTCGCGCAGCAGCTCGTGCGTTCGCGGCGTATCGATTTTCAGATGGAAAAAATCCGCATCGAATATGCGCAGTTCGCGCTGCGCCAGTTCGATCAGGCGTTCCATCGCTTCCAGGTATTCCTTGCGCGTGGAGAGCAGCACGCGTTCGGGCCGGGGAGCACCGGATTCTTCAGTCATGTTGCGTCAGCCGGAATAAAGAAGACTAACTGGGCATTGCGCATTATAGCCACGCGATTGTTGCGTGTGCGCATTACGCCCGCTTTTGGGGGCTTCACGAATTCCCCGAATAGTTTAGAATCGCCCGCAAGGTGAAATCAAAGATGCCGCAAATCGGGCAAGCAGCGCCCGTCTTTTCCCTGGCCGACGCCGACATGGAGCCGGTGGGGCTTGCTTCGTTCCGGGGAAAGAAGAACGTCGTGCTGTATTTCTATCCCAGGGACGGCACGCCGGGCTGCACCCTGCAGGCGATCGAATTCTCCGATCACGACGAGGAGTTCGCGCGGCATGATTGTGCGGTGCTGGGCGTATCCCCCGACGACTGCATTTCGCACGCCGAGTTCCGCGACAAGCACGGCCTGTCAGTGTGTCTGCTCGCCGACCCCGAGACGGAGGTGTGCGAGCAATACGGCGTGCGCGAGGTGAAGGAGTGCGACGGCGTGAAGAAGACCTGCATCGTCCGGGCCACTTTCGTGATCGACAAGAAAGGCCGGCTGCGGCACGCGCTCTACGGCGTCGACCCGCGCGGGCACGCGATGGAAGTCCTGGAGCTGATAAAAGAGATCAACCGCGAATGCAAATCGCCAAGGACACGGTAGTCGCGCTCGAAGTGCAATTGTCCGACGTGCACGGTAACCTGATCCAGCAATCGGCTGAGGCGGTGCAATACCTGCACGGCGGTTATGACGGCATTTTTCCGGTGGTGGAAGAGGCGCTGCAAGGCAGGGCGCCGGGCGACACGATAGAGGTGCGTCTCGAACCCGGGGACGCCTTCGGCGAATATGACGCCGAATTGGTGCGCATGGCCGAGCGCGCGCAGTTCCCGCCCGAACTGGAAGTCGGCATGCAGTTCGAGCAGGAAAGCGATGCCGAGGACGAGTTGCTCATATTCACCGTCACCGACCTTGCCGGGGATCAGGTGGTGCTCGACGGCAATCATCCCCTCTCGGGAATGGCGCTGCAATTTGCCTGCACGGTGGTGTCGGTACGCGCCGCGACCGACGGGGAAATCGAGCGCGGCTACGCCGACGACGATACTGCGGGACCGCTGATTACCGTCCTGCAGTAGTTGCCGAAAACCGCGGCAGGCGGGCGCGCGCTGGCCCGGTTGGCGCCGGGAACAAGACGGCAAATGGCGTTGCCCTGGGGGAGGTGGTATGTCAGGCATGCTCGGAGTGGTCAGCTACGGGCTCGGGACGGTAGTCGGATTCATCGTTATCGGCGTTCTGGTGTTCTGGTTCGTCCAGGACATCACGCAGAAAAAGCATGCCGTGCTGCGAAATTTTCCGGTGGTCGGGCGGCTGCGCTATTTCTTCGAGAAGCAGGGAGAATACTTCCGCCAGTATTTCTTCATGAACGACCGCGAGGAGCTGCCGTTCAACCGTTCAGCGCGCTCCTGGGTGTACCGGCTTGCCAAGGGCGAGGGCGGCATCATCGGCTTTGGTTCCACCAGCAACACCAGCGAACCGGGCTCCATCCTGTTCGTCAACGCGCCCTACCCGGTGCTGGAGGAGGACCGGCTGCCCACGCCCTCGCTCGTGATAGGCGAAGGATATGCGCGCGAGCCGTTCGAGGCGAAATCGATCATCAACATCAGCGCCATGAGCTTCGGTTCCATTTCCGCGCCGGCGGTGCGCTCGCTGTCGCACGGCGCAGCCCTGGCCGGCTGCTGGCTGGATACGGGTGAGGGCGGGCTGAGCCCCTACCACGTGGAGGGCGGCTGCGACATCATCATGCAAATCGGCACCGCCAAGTACGGCATCCGCGACCGGGAGGGTAACCTGTCTGCGCAGCGTGCGAAGGAACTCGCGCCGCAGGTCAGGGCGTTCGAGATCAAATTGTCGCAGGGGGCCAAGCCGGGCAAGGGCGGGGTGCTGCCGGCGGCCAAAGTGACCGAAGAAATCGCGCGCAGCCGCGGCATCCCGCTGCGCCAGGATTCGATCAGCCCGAACCGCCATCGCGATATCGCCAACGTGGAGGAACTGCTGGACAGGATCGCCTGGCTGCGCGATCTCACCGGAAAGCCGGTGGGGGTGAAGACGGCCATCGGCGGCTGGCAGTTCATCAACGAACTATGCGACGCCATCAACCGCCGCGGCCTGGGATACGCGCCGGATTTCCTTGCGATCGACGGCGGCGAAGGCGGCTCGGGCGCCGCGCCGCAAGCGCTGATGGACCATATGGCCCTGCCGATTGCGGAGGCGTTGCCGCGGGTGGTGGATGCATTGATCGAGTCGGGCCTGCGCCCGCGCATCCGCGTAATCGCCGCGGGCAAGCTGATCACCTCGGCCCGGGCCGCCTGGGCATTGTGCGTGGGCGCGGATTTCGTGAATACCGCGCGCGGCTTCATGTTTTCCCTGGGATGCATCCAGGCGCTCAGATGCCACCAGAACAGCTGTCCAACCGGCGTTGCCACGCACGACAAGCGTCTGCAGCGCGGCCTGGTGGTGGCGGAAAAGAGCCTGCGGGTCGCGCAATACGCCACGGGCATGAACCGGGAGATCGACATGATCGCCCACTCCTGCGGCTGCCGCCATGCGCGCGATCTGCGGCGCGAGCACGTGCGCGTCGTGCAAAACGCGGGACAGAGCGTGGCCCTGAATATCCTCTATCCCTACCCCGAGGCAGCGTCCAGGCGCAAGGCGGCGTAAGGCTTGTTTTTATCCAAGATCGCCGATTGCGCGCGCACGGGCTTTCGTTCGCGCGCAATCGGCGATCCGCGCGCACGGGCCGCCGTCCGCGCAAGCGCTATCGCAGCAGTTCGATTTGTCGTCCTGGGTCGATAGATATTGACGTTGCGGGCATTGCGCGCTGCGCGCGCCAATCGCGTTTTTCGTACGGATGAAAAGCACATCCGTACGAAAAACGCGGCTATTGGTAAAAAGCAACAACAGTGGCCTTGTTCATGGCGCCACGTACACTGCCCTTGCCTCAGCAAATCGTTTGGTTGAGCAGCACGCGCGCCGCATCGATCACTTCTCCCGCGCTGATGCCGATCGGTCCCTTGCCAGTTTGCGCGAGCGCATCGCCGGCGGCGCCGTGCAGCCAGACTGCCGCCGCAGCTGCCGTGCGGGCGTTCGCGCCCTGCGCCAGCAGCGAGGCGATCATGCCGGTGAGCACGTCGCCCATGCCGGCCGAGGCCATGCCGGGATTGCCGCTGGTGTTGATCATCCAGCTCGCATCGGGACAGGCGATGATGCTGCCGTTGCCTTTGAGGACGGCGACTGCGCGGTAGCGTTGCGCGAGTTCGATTGCCGCCTTCAGGCGGTCGGCCTGCACTTGCGCAGTGGTGCAAGCGAGCAGCCGCGCCGCTTCCGCGGGGTGCGGCGTGAGCACGCACGCTGCGCCGAGCCGGTACAGCCGTGCCTGCAGCGTCTTGCTCGCCGCGATCAGGTTGAGCGCATCGGCATCGAGCACCAGCGGGACACCGGCATCGAGCACATCGCGCAGCATTTGCTCCGCCGACTTGGCCGTGCCCATGCCGGGGCCGGCGGCGAAAGCCGAAATCATCCCGGTCTCGAGCAGTTCGCGCGGCGCGCGCAGCATCAGCTCGGGCTGCTCGTAGTCGAGATCGGGCGGATGCTCGGACAGCAGGCCCAGGAACACCTTGCCCGCCCCGAGCTTCAAGGCGGCGCGCCCGGCCAGCACCGCCGCGCCGACCATGCCATGTGCGCCGCCGAGCACCCCCACGCTGCCGGCCATGCCTTTGTGAAAATTCCGCGGCCGCGGCGAGAGCGCCTGCCGCAGCGACTCCGCGCCGATGGCGGCACCCTTGTTTTCCAGCATCGCCCGTACATCGAGCCCGAGATCGGCGACGCGGATTGCGCCGTCGAGCCGTCCGCAATGATCCGGTCCGTCCAGGGTGAGCAAGCCCGGTTTGAGCGCGATGAAGGTAATGGTATGCGTCGCGCGCAAGGCCGTGCCCATGACCGCGCCGGTATCGGCATTGATGCCGCTGGCGATGTCCAGCGCCAGCTTGCGACCGGGCAGGCGGTTGATGCCGGCGATGAGCTCCGCGTAGCCGCCTTCCAGCGCTCGCGCAAGGCCGATGCCGAACAGGCCGTCCACGACCAGGTCCGGCAGCAGCGCCGCCGGAGGCGCGGCATAGGTATTGCCGCCGCAGGCGCGCCACTTCCTCAGCGCAGCGAGCGCGTCCTCGGACAGCTGGTGCTCGTCTCCGGCGAATACCAGCTCGACGCGATAGAACCAGTTCTTGAGGTGCGTCGCAGCTTCGAACGCATCGCCGCCGTTATTGCCCGGGCCGGCGAGCACGAGCACCTTCCTGCCATATTCGCCGAGCAGCTCGCGTGCGTATTCGGCGGCAGCCAGGCCCGCCAGCTGCATCAGCGGCGCCGCGCCCGGGCGCTCTGCGGCGCTGCGCTCCAGCGCGCGGATGTCCGCGCTCAGGTAGACAGGCAGGCCGAGCTCTAGCCCCATGGGCTCGCGTACCTCATCTTACGCCCAGCATGCGCCGCGGCAGATAAGTGACGATCTCGGGGAAAATCCAGATGATTGCCACGGCGAAGGCGAGCAGCAGGAAAAACGGCAGGGCGGCCTTGCCGACGGTGAATATATCCCTGCCGGTCAGGCTTTGCAGAACGTACAGGTTGAAGCCCACCGGCGGGGTGATCTGCGCCATTTCGACGACCAGCACGATGAATACGCCGAACCAAAGGAGGTCGATTTTTGCCGCTTCCACAGTGGGCAGGATGACTGCGGCGGTGAGCACCACCATGGAAATGCCGTCGAGGAAACAGCCCATGAGCATGAACAGCAGCGTCAGCACCGCGATCAGCATGACCGGCGAGAGTTCCTGGCTGGTGATCCAGAGTGCCATCGCCCTGGGAAGGCCGGTGAAGCCCATCGCGGTAGTGAGAAAAGCGGCGCCGGTGAGGATGAAGGCGATCATGCAGGACGTGCGCATCGCCCCCATGACGCTGCTGTAGAACGTGTCCCAGCTTAGCGAGCCCGAGAAAAACGAAAGTATGAGCGAGCCCACCACGCCCAGCACTGCGGCTTCGGTCGGCGTGGCGATGCCGGCGTAAATCGAGCCGATTACCGAAGCGATCAGCAGTATCGTCGGAATGAGCAGGCGCGAAGCGTAGAGTTTTTGCGCAAAGCTCATGCGCATGTCCGAGGGCGGCGTCTTGTCCGGGTTGAGCATGGCCCAGACGATGATGTAGCCGGAGAAAAGGCCGATCAGGAGGATGCCGGGGAGTACCCCGGCGACGAACAATCGCGCGATGGAAACGTCGGCGGCGACCCCGTAGACGATCATGATAATCGAGGGCGGAATCAAAAGGCCCAGCGTGCCGGCGCCGGCGAGGGAGCCGATCACCATGGGTTCGTGGTAGCCGCGCTTGCGCAGCTCGGGCACGGTCATTTTGCCGATGGTGGCGGCAGTGGCGGCAGACGAGCCCGAAATCGCCGCGAAGATGCCGCAGCCGATCACATTGCAATGCATCAGCCTTCCGGGCAAAGCGGTGAGCCAGGGTGCAAGGCCGCGGAACATGTCCTCGGAAATGCGGCTGCGGAACAGGATTTCGCCCATCCAGATGAACAGCGGCAGCGCGGTCAGCGCCCAACTCGCGCTCGATCCCCACACCGTGGTGGCCATGAGTTTGCCCACCGGAGAGGAGGTGAACAATTCCATCGCCGCCCAGCCCATCGCCAGCAGCACGATCGCGATCCACACGCCGCCCGCGAGCAGCAGCGCAAGCAGTGCAAGCAGGAATAGCGCGATACCGAGCGTACCCATGCGCTAGATATTTTCCGACATGGCAATGTGCTTGCTTTTTTCGGCCACGATGTACGACGGCGTGCCCCCGGCAAGCACGGTGACGAGGTCGTCCAGCATGGCGATCGTCATGATGAAGAGTCCCGTAGCCATGCCGCTTTGCGGCAGCCACAAGGGCACCGCCACCAGGCCCTGGGATACATCATTGATCTGGTAGGAAGTTAGCGCCATGTCTGCCGCATACCAGGTGAAGTAACCGACCAGATAGGCGCTCGCCGCCAGACACAGCATTTCCAGCGTCCGGCGCTTGCCGCCGGTGAGCCGGTCTACCAGCATGGAAACGCGGATGTGTTCGTCGCGGCGATAAGTATGCGCGAGGCCCAGAAACGAGGACGCAGCCATGCAAAAGCCGGCGAAGTCGTCGAAGGAATAGGCATCGAAGCCGAACACCCGGCCGCAGATCTGCGCCAGCGACAATGCGGCGATCAGGATCAAGAACACGCCGGCGAGCACGCCGGATCCGGTGTAGAGGCCTTCGAGGAATTTTCTCATGCGCTCGCGCTATCGTGCCCGCTCATGTCGCGTCTGATCCGGCCAGCCTGCATCCGCCTCGCGCCAGAGGAACGGCGCACGCACCGGGTGGGAAGCCCGCGGCTGGAAGCGAAGCCGGGGGCCGGCCATGCAAGGGCCAGGTGCGGCCCTTGCGCAATCCGGCTCCTGCTCGAATGGTCCTAGTTGAACTCGTTGAGTATCGCCTGTGCGTCAGGACCGGCTTTTTCCACCCACTGCTTCGCCATGATCTTGCCGATCGCACTGAGTTCGGCCGCCAGTTTGGCATTGGGCTTTTTCACGATGATGCCGTGGCTCGCCATGGTCTTCTTGTAGCCTTCGTTGTTCTCCGCGCTGGCGGCCCAGCCTTGCGCTTCGGCCTTGGCGGCGATATCCACGACCTGCTTTTGCAGCGCCGGATCGAGTTTGGCGAATGCGGCCTTGTTCACGAGCACGAAATTGAAAGGCAGGAAGGCTTCGGTGTCCGTGTAGTACTTGAGATAGTCCCAGGCCTGGGTGTCCACGCCTGTCGCGCCCGAGGTGATCATCGCATCGACCAGGCCCGTAAGGAAAGCCTGCGGGATTTCGGGCACCTGCACCGTCGTCGGGATCGCGCCCATCTGTTTGGCGAATTCCGAGGTGTTCGGATTGTAGGTGCGGAATTTCACGCCCTTCAGGTCGGAGGTGGAGTTGAGCGGTTTCTTGGTGTAGAGGCCCTGTGGCGGCCAGGGTACAGCCATCAGCACTTTGATGCCCTGCGCGTCCAGGCGCTTTTCGACATAGGGGCGCGCGGCGTGCAGCAGCTTTTTGGCCTGGGCGTAATTCGGCGCCAGGAACGGATTCGAGTCGAAGGCGAAAATCGCATTTTCATTGGCCAGTACCGAGATCAGTATCTGGCCGATGTTGACCTGCCCGGTCTGCACTGCGCGCTTGATCTCCGGGTGTTTGATCAGCGAGGCGTTGCTGTGCACCACGATCTCCAGCTTGCCGCCGCTGGCCGCCTTGACGTCCGCGGCGAACTGTTTCACGTTCTTGGTGTGGAAGTTGCTGTCGGGATAGGGCGTGGGCATGTCCCACTTGGTTTGCGCCTGGGCGGTGCCGAAGGCGACGCCTGCAATGAGCGCGGCGAACAGCGACTGTTTCAATTTCATGCTTGCTCTCCTTTGTTGATGTTGCATTTCAGGATCTGATTCGTTTTCAGTTGCTGCAGGCAATTTGGGCGACGTGCTCGGCCAGGGCAAGCGAAGCGGTCAATCCCGGCGATTCGATCCCGAACAGGTTGATCAGGCCGGCTACGCCATGATCCTCCGGCCCCTGGATCAGAAAATCGCTGGCCGCCTGGTCCGAGCCGCCCAGCTTGGGCCGTATGCCGGCATAGCCCGGCGCCAGTTGTCCATCTTTCAGGCCCGGCCAGTAATCGCGTATCGCCCGGTAAAAGCCGTCTGCGCGGCGCAAGTCGACATCGTAGTCTATTTTGGCGATCCATTCCACGTCCGGACCGAAACGCGCCTGCCCGCCCAGGTCCAGCGTCAGGTGCACTCCCAGGCCGGCCGCCTCGGGCACCGGGTAAATCAGGCGGGTAAACGGCGAGCGGCCGGCGAGGGTGTAGTAATTGCCTTTGGCGTAATGGCAGGGCGGAACCTTGCCCTGCGGAAATCCGCGCAATGCGGCAGCGACGCGCTGCGCCATGAGACCGGCGCTGTTGACCACCCAGCGCGCGAAAATCCGCATCGGCTCTGCACCGCCCACATCGAGCGCGATTCCCTCGACACCGATCTCCCCGCCCGTCACCGGGCTTTGCAGCGCGAGCATGGCGCCATGGTCCTCGGCCTCTCCCTGATACGCGAGCATCAGGCCATGGCTGTCGATGATCCCGGTGGAAGGCGAGTGCAGCGCGGCCACGCAGCGCAGCGCGGGTTCCATCAGCTTCGTTTCGGCGGCCGTCAACAGGCGCAGATCGCGCACCCCGTTGGACGCAGCCTGCTCCTGGATTCTGTGCAAAGTCGCGACCTGCTGCTGCGCCGTGGCGACGATCAATTTGCCGCAGCGCCGGTGGGCCACGCCGCGCGCCTCGCAGTAACGGTACAGAAGTTCCTTGCCGTTCACGCAGGAGGCGGCTTTCACCGAACCGGGCGGGTAGTAGATGCCGGCGTGGATGACCTCGCTGTTGCGCGAGCTGGTTTCGGTGCCGATCGCGCCGGCTGCTTCGAGCACGATGACTTCGCGCCCGGCGAGCGCCAGTGATCTTGCGCAAGCCAGGCCCACCACGCCCGCGCCGATGACGACGCAATCTACGTTCTCTGCCACTGGACGGGCGTATGGCTAAAGGACGGCGAGCCGGCTGTTGTTCAGATCGGTGATCAGCATGGACCCCGGGGCGTGGGTGATGCAGAAATCCGGTTTGGCCTCGGCGATCACCGCCTGAGGCGTCACGCCGCAGGCCCAGAAAACCGGCAACTCGTCCGCCTGCACGTCCACTGCATCGCCCCACTCGGGCTGCGCGAGGTCGCGTATGCCTATCAGCTCGGGTTTGCCCAGATGCACCGGCGCGCCGTGCACGCCGGGAAAACGCGAGGTGATCTGGATCGCGCGGATGGCGTCGGCCGGGCGGTAGGGCCGCATCGACACCACCAGCGGCCCGCGAAAGCGTCCCGCGCTCACGGTCTGGATGCTGGTGCGGTACATCGGCACGTTGACGCCCCGGTCCTGATGCCGCAGGCGCAGCCCGTCCTCGAGCAGCGCCCATTCGAAGGAGAATGAGCAGCCGATGACGAAGCTCACCAGGTCGTCGCGCCACAAATGGCCGATATCGGTGGGCTCCTCTACCATGGCACCGTTCCTGAATACGCGGTAGCGCGGCACGTCGCTTCGCATGTCTATGTCCGCGCCCAGCGCCGGCAGCGCCGGATTGCCGGGTTCGGATACGGCCAGCAGCGGGCAGGGCTTGGGATTGGCCTGGCAGAATCGCAGGAAGTCCGATGCCAGGTCGGCGGGCAGGATGACGACATTGCCCTGCACGCAGCCTGCAGCCAGACCCGAGGTGTGGCCGGTGAGCTCGCCGCGGCGTATGCGCTGCCTGATGGCGCGCGCTTCGATAACAGCGGGTTCAGTGTGATTCATCGTTTTCGCGCGTGATATGATTTCCGCATCCTAGCAGAAGCCCATGGACGCGTGCATCGGTCTCCTCAGCGCCCGCTCCATAACAACAAAATGACCAAAGCACGCTGGCAATTCTGGATCGACCGCGGCGGCACGTTCACCGACATCGTCGCGCGCCGCCCCGACGGCGCCGTGCTCACGCACAAGCTGCTGTCGGAGAATCCGGAGCATTACCGCGACGCCGCGCTCGCCGGCATTCGCCACCTGCTCGGCGTCGCAGACGGCGCCCCCATTCCGGGGGAGAGGATCGAGGTGGTGAAAATGGGCACCACGGTCGCCACCAATGCGTTGCTCGAGCGCAAGGGCGAGCGCACGGTGCTGTTCATCACGCGGGGTTTTCGCGACGCGCTGCGCATCGCCTACCAGAACCGTCCGAAGATCTTCTCGCGCCACATCGTCCTGCCCGAACTGCTCTACAGCAAGGTGGTCGAAATCGACGAGCGCGTCGGCGCCCGCGGAGAGCTGCTGACGCCGCTCGATGTAGAGGGGACGCGGCGCGAGCTGCAGGCTGCGCATGACGAGGGCTATCGCTCGATTGCGATCGTATGCATGCACGGCTATCGCCACCAGGAGCACGAGAAACAGGTGGCAGCGATGGCGCGCGCCATCGGCTACGGGCAGGTGTCGGTTTCGCACGAGGTGAGTCCGATGATGAAGCTCGTCAGCCGCGGCGACACCACGGTGGTCGACGCCTACCTGTCGCCGATACTGCGGCGCTATGTGGAGCAGGTCGCTTCCGAGCTTGATGGCGTGCACCTGATGTTCATGCAATCCAATGGCGGCCTCACCGACGCGCGCCAGTTCCAGGGCAAGGATTCGATCCTCTCGGGGCCGGCGGGGGGCATCGTCGGCGCCGTGCGCACCTCGCAATTTGCGGGATTCGACAAGATCATCGGCTTCGACATGGGAGGGACTTCGACCGATGTCTCGCACTATGCCGGAGAGTTCGAACGCGCCTTCGAAACCCAGGTCGCGGGCGTGCGCATGCGCGCGCCGATGATGAGCATACACACGGTGGCGGCGGGCGGGGGCTCCATCCTGCATTTCGACGGTGCGCGCTACCGCGCCGGCCCGGATTCGGCGGCAGCCAACCCGGGCCCCGCGTCCTATCGCAAGAACGGACCGCTGGCAGTAACCGACTGCAACGTCATGCTGGGCAAAATCCAGCCGAAGTTTTTTCCGGCGGTGTTCGGACACGGCGGCGACGAACCGCTCGACGCCGCCATAGTGCGAAGCAAGTTCGCCGAGCTCGCGCGCGAAATCCGCGAAGCCACGGGCGACGCGCGCACGCCCGAACAGGTGGCCGAGGGCTACGTCGACATCGCGGTGGGCAACATGGCCAATGCGATCAAGCAGATTTCGGTGCAGCGCGGACACGACGTGACCGAGTACACCCTGTGCTGCTTTGGCGGCGAGGCCGGTCAGCACGCCTGCCTGGTGGCCGATGCGCTGGGCATGACCCGGGTGTTCATCCATCCGCTCGCGGGCGTGCTCTCGGCCTATGGCATGGGTCTGGCCGACATCACCGCCATGCGCGAGCAGGCGGTGGAGGTGGCGCTGACGCAGGACAACTGGAAACTGCTCGAGGACAGCTTGAACCATCTGTCGCGTCCGGCGCGCGATGAGGTGCTCGGCCAGGGCGTGCCGGCAGATCGCGTGCGTGTGGTGCGGCGCGTGCACCTCAGGTACGAGGGCACCGATTCGGCTCTGATCGTAGCGTTCGGCTCGGTGGCGGACATGGTAGCTCAGTTCGAAACCGCCTATCGCAAGCGCTACTCCTTTCTCATGCCCAATCGCGCGCTGCTCGCCGAAGCCGTTTCGGTCGAGGCCATCGGTGCATCGGATGCACCCGCGGAAGCCGCGCCGGCGGCACGCTCGCGCGACTCGGCGCTGCAAGCCGCCGATACGGTGGACATGCACACCGGCGGCAGCTCGCACCGCACGCCGGTATTCCTGCGCGACGCGCTGCGGCCGGGCGACAGGATCCGAGGGCCGGCGATCATCGCCGAGGCCAACGCTACCACCGTGGTCGAGCCTGGCTGGCAGGCGGAGGTGACCAGGCTCGAGCACCTGGTGCTCGAGCGCGTCGAGGCGCGCCCCGCGCGCGTCGCCATCGGCACCAACGTGGATCCGGTCATGCTGGAGGTGTTCAACAACCTCTACATGTCGATCGCGGAACAGATGGGCCTGCGCCTGGAAGCCACGGCCTACTCGGTCAACATCAAGGAGCGGCTGGATTTTTCCTGCGCGCTGTTCGACGCCGAAGGCCAGCTGATCGCAAATGCGCCGCACCTTCCGGTGCATCTGGGCTCGATGGGCGAATCGATCAAAACGGTGATGCGCGAGAACGCAGGCAGGATCAGGCCGGGCAACATCTACATGCTCAATGCGCCCTACAACGGCGGCACGCACCTGCCCGACATCACGGTGATCACGCCGGTGTTCGATGACGCCGGCAGGAATATATTGTTCTACGTCGGTTCGCGCGGCCACCATGCCGACGTCGGCGGCATCACCCCCGGTTCGATGCCGCCCGACAGCAAGGTGGTCGAAGAGGAAGGGGTGCTCATCGACAATTTCCTCCTGGTCGAACAAGGGCGCCTGCGCGAATCGGAAACCGTCGCGCTCCTCGGCTCGGGCAAATACCCGGCGCGCAACGTCGAGCAGAATCTTGCCGACCTGCGCGCCATGATCGCGGCCAACGAGAAAGGCGTGCAGGAACTTCGCCGCATGGTCGAGCATTTCGGCCTGGACGTAGTGCACGCCTATATGCGGCATGTGCAGGACAACGCCGAAGAAGCGGTGCGCCGGGTCATCGACGTGCTCAAGCCGGGAGAGTTCAGCTACGAGATGGACTCGGGCGCGGTGATCCGCGTCAGGATCAGCATCGACCATGCGGCGCGCAGCGCCACCATCGATTTCAGCGGCACCTCGGCGCAGCTGCCGAACAATTTCAACGCCCCCGCGGCAGTCTGCATGGCCGCCGTACTCTACGTGTTCCGCACGCTGGTCGACGAGGACATTCCGCTCAACGCGGGCTGCCTCAAGCCGCTCAATGTGATCATTCCGGAGGGCAGCATGCTGCGGCCGCGCTATCCGGCAGCGGTGGTCGCGGGCAACGTCGAAACCTCGCAATGCATCACCGACACACTTTATGGCGCCCTGGGCGTGATGGGCGCGTCCCAGGGCACGATGAACAATTTTACTTTCGGCAACGCGCAGTACCAGTACTACGAGACCATTTGCGGCGGATCGGGTGCGGGCGGAGCGGACGCCGGCGCAAAGGGCGCGCTGCAGGGCTTCGACGGCACCGATGCCGTGCACACGCACATGACCAATACCCGGCTCACCGACCCCGAGGTGCTGGAATGGCGCTTTCCGGTGCTGCTGGAGAGTTTTGGGATCCGCGCAGGTTCGGGAGGCCGGGGCAAGTGGCACGGAGGCAAGGGCATCGTGCGGCGGGTGCGCTTTCTCGAGGCGATGACTGCGGCGATTCTATCGGGGCACCGCCGCATCCCCCCTTATGGCATGGCAGGCGGCGAGCCCGGCAAGCTGGGTCGCAATTGGGTCGAGCGCACCGACGGCAGTATCCTGCAGCTGGGCGGCGCGGACAAGGCGGAGCTGGCGCCCGGAGATGTGTTCGTGATCGAGACGCCCGGCGGAGGCGGATACGGGACGCCGGGCGCCTGAGTGCGCGGCCATTTTTAAAGTGAACTATTGCCTTTCGGGGTCGCTGCGGATTCCCTATAATCAGCGACTCGGATGGTAGGCGCTGAGCCACTGAGGCCGCATGGACCGCAAAACAGTCTTTACGAAAACCGGCAGAGGCCTGATGGAGGCGACTGGGAAAACCAGCCACCTTTCACGCGGCATGCGCGCCGTCCTCAAAGAAGTCGATGGCAAAGCCACGGTGGACGAGCTGCAGTCCAAGGTGGGCAAGATGTCGAGGGCCAAGTTGGAGGACGCTCTGGAGACCTTGTCGACCGGCGACTTCGTCCGCGAGTTCTCATCGGCGGCGCCCCGCCCCGCCACTTCCACTGCGCGGACC
>JACZJV010000088.1 GCA_014860355.1 Burkholderiales bacterium
GCCCCACCCCCTCGACGCGCACGGGACCGCCGCCGATGGCTCCGGCCGCAAGAAAATAGGACGCCGACGAGGCGTCCCCCTCCACCCATATGTCACCGGGGCTGCGGTAATGTGCGCCTGCGGGAATGGTGAATGCGGCCCAGTCCTTGCGCACAACCCCGATGCCGAAGCGTTGCATCATGTTCAGCGTGATCTCGACATAGGGCTTGGAGATCAGCTCGCCTTGGACGGCGATGGTGGCCTGGCGGCCGGTCAGCGGCAAAGCCATCAGCAGCGCAGTCAGGAACTGGCTCGATACGTCGCCGCGCACGCTCACCGTTCCCGCATCGACGCGCGCGGGCCGTATGTGCAGCGGCGGGTAGCCCGCCGAGCCCACGCAATCGACGGCGGCGCCCAGACGCCGCAATGCATCGACCAGATCGCCGATCGGCCGCTCGTGCATGCGCGCCGTACCCGACAGTAGATAGTCTCCGCCGCACAGAGCCAGCACCGCGGTCAGCGGCCGGAACGCGGTGCCTGCGTTGCCCAGGAACAGCTCGGCGGCCTTGACCGGAAAAGCGCCGCCCGCGCCGGCCACGACGGTCGCGCCGCCCTCCTGGCGCACTGCGATGCCGAGCTTGCCCAAGGCATCGAGCATGACGCGCGTATCGTCGGAGTCGAGCAGCTCGTGCAGCCGCGTCTGCCCCGAGGCGAGCGCAGCGAGCAGCAGAACGCGGTTGGAAATGCTTTTCGATCCGGGCAGCTTGACGCTGCCCGACGCGCGGCGCATGGGTGCGAGATCGAGAAATTCCACGGCCGGCACCATTCAGGCGGAAAGCCGCGTCATTGCTGTTTCTTCAGCCATTGATTGCGCGCCGTTCGCGCCCGCTCGAAGATTTTTTCCAGCCCTGCGGCGTCGCCCTTGCGCAACAACTGCTTCACCTCGGCCAGCTTGCGCTGGTAGCCGGAGAGTTCGGCCAGCAGCGCCTTGCGGTTTGCGACGCATACGTCGCGCCACATTTCCGGATGGCTGGAGGCGATGCGGGTGAAATCGCGAAACCCCCCGGCCGCATAATCGAACAACTGCCTGCCGTTCGGATGTCGCGCGACCTGGTCGACCAGGGCAAAGGACAGCAGGTGCGGCAGATGGCTTACCGCGGCGAACACCTGGTCGTGTTCGGCCGGCTGCATGCCGAACAGCCTGGCGCCGCAAAGACGCCATGCGGACCGCACCCGGCGCACGCTGAGCGCGGAGTTCTCGGGCAGCGGAGTCAGCACCACCTTGCGTCCGCGGAACAGATCGGCGCGCGCCGCTGCGACGCCGCTGTGCTCGGCGCCCGCTATCGGGTGGCCGGGTACGAACTGCGCCGCACGGCCCTTGAGCATGCGATAGGCGAGCGCCACCACGTCCTGCTTGGTGCTGCCGCCGTCGGTCACCACCGTTCCCGCGCGCAAATGCGGCGCGATTGCGCCCATGACCGCGCCCATCTGGCCGACCGGCGTGGCAAGCAGCACCAGGTCGGCGCCTGCAACGGCCGCCGGGTCGGCGCAGGCCTCGTCGATGACGCCCAGTTCCAGCGCGCGCGCCAGATTGGCCGGATTGCGCCCCAGGCCGATAACACGCCTGGCTGCGCCGGCCGCCTTGAGCCCGAGCGCAAATGAGCCGCCGATCAGGCCGACGCCGAAGATGACTACGGTTTCGAGGCGGGATGCTGCCACGCCTCAGCCCTTCAACGCCGCGTCCAGCGCCTCGAGGAAGCGTGCGTTCTCCGGCGCCAGACCGATGGTCACGCGCAGGTGGTCGGGCAAGCCATAACCCGCCAGGGGACGCACGATGACGCCCAGCCGCAACAGCTTCTGGAACACCGCGCCGGCCTGGCTCTGGCCCGCGTCGTCACCTATGGAGCGCGGAATCTCGACTGTAAGGAAATTGCCGTATGAGGGAATCCAGGCGAGGCCGAGCCGCTGGCATCCTTCGCGCAGCTGCGTCATGCCGGCGACATTGAGCTCGTAGCTTTCGCGCACGAAGTCCTCGTCCGTCAGCGCGGCGACCGCAGCGGCAATGGCGAGATTGTTGACGTTGAACGGCTGGCGCACGCGATTGAGCAAGTCCGCGAGCTCCGGGCGGCAGACTCCATAGCCGACCCGCAGTCCGGCCAGCCCGTAGACCTTGGAGAAGGTGCGCGTCACGATCAGATTGGGAAAACGCCCGACCCAGGCGATGCTGGGGCAGCGCAGGGCCGGATCGAGATACTCGTTATAGGCTTCGTCCACCACCACCACGACATGCCTGGGCGCGCGGCGCAGAAACGACTCGAGCTCGGCCGCGCTGAGCATGGTGCCGGTCGGGTTGTTCGGGTTGGCGATGAATACCACATGCGTATCCGGCCGGATCGCCGCGAGCATCGCCTCCAGGTCGTGGCCGAAATTTTTCGCAGGGACGACGATGCCCTGCGCCCCGCGCGCCTGCGTCGCCAGAGGGTATACGGCGAACGCGTGCTGCGAATAGACCGCCGAGCAGCCGGGCGCAAGGAACGCCATTCCCGCCAGTTCGAGCACATCGTTGGAGCCGTTGCCGAGCACGATCTGCTCCATAGGCACGCCTAGCCGCCGCGACAGCGCTTGCGACAGGTCGAAACCGTCCGGGTAGCGTGCAAGGTCCGGCAGCGCGGCCTCGATCGCAGCGAGCGCCTTCGGCGACAGCCCCCGCGGATTCTCGTTCGAAGCCAGTTTCACGATCGTGCGCTCGTCGAGCCCGAATTCGCGCGCGAGTTCGGTAATCGGCTTGCCCGGCTGATAGGGCGCGATGGCGCGCACGTAGGCGGGGGAGAGTTCGCAGATGTCCATGATGTCCGGCATGATATCGATACTGTAGGTGGCCGCCGCCAGCGTCCTGAGGCTAGAGCACCGCAGCGGGATAAGAACCGAGGATTTTCAGAAACGGCGCGAGCTTTTCCAGCTCCGCCAGCGCCTTCGCCACCTTGGAATCCTGGCGATGCCCCTGCACGTCGACGTAGAACATGTATTCCCAGCGCCCGGTGCGCGCCGGGCGCGACTCCAGCCGGGTCATGCTGACGCCGTGCCTGGCGATCGGCGTCAACAGCGCGTGCACCGCGCCCGGGCGGTTGGGCGCGGACATGACGATCGATGTCAGGTCTTTGCCCGAAGGCGCGGCGTCGTGGTCGCCCAGCACCAGGAAGCGCGTGGTGTTGTTGGGATCGTCCTCGATATTCCTCGCCGCGAGCCTGAGGCCGTGGCGCTCGAGCGCAGTTTCGCCGGCTATGGCCGCAGCGCCCGCCTCTTTCGCAGCCAGGCGCGCGGCCTCGGAATTGCTCGCCACCGGCACGCGTTCGACATCGGGGAGCTTGCGCGACAGCCACAGATTGCACTGCGCCAGCGATTGCGGATGCGAATAGACGCGCGCGATCTTCTTCAGCGAACCCGACTTGGACATCAAGTTCTGGCGCACGCGCAGCACCGTTTCCGCGCAGATCTTCAGAGGCGTGCTGAGCAGCAGATCGTGCGTCCTGCCGATCGCCCCTTCGCTCGAATTCTCCACCGGCACCACGCCGTAATTGGCGCCGCCGGTCTCGGTCTGACGGAACACGTCATCTATGGAAGCACAGGCTTGCGGCTGCACGCCGCCGCCGAACATTTTCAGCACTGCCATCTCGCTGAAGGTGCCCGCGGGGCCGAGATAGGACACGGCCAGGGGCTGCTCCAGCGCGCGGCAGGCGGAGATGATTTCCACATACACCCGGGCGAGCGCTTCCTTGCCCAAGGGACCCTTGCTTTGCGCGAGGAGCCGGCGCAGCACCTGGGCCTCGCGCTCCGGCCGGTAGACCTTGATTCCCTGCTTGAGCTTGCCCACCGCATGCGCCAGCCGGGCGCGCTCGTTCAACTGCGCCAGCAGGCGCGCGTCGAGCGCGTCTATCCTTGCGCGCAGCTCGGCCAGATCCTTGTTCATCGCCACCTCAGTCCCGCAGCGGCAGGTAACGCACTGCCAGCACACCCTCGATCTTCCCGAGCTGCGCCACCAGCTCGCGCGTCGCCGCGCTGTCCACATCGACCAGGGTGTAGGCGATCTCGCCCTTGGACTTGTTCAGCATGTTGTGGATGTTCAGACCGGCCTTGGCGATGGTGGCCGAAATCTGCGCCACCATGTTGGGCACGTTGGCGTTGGCAATCGCGATACGGTAGGGCGACTCGCGCGGCATGGTCATGTCCGGAAAATTGACGGCGTTGGACACGTTGCCGTGCTCGAGGTATTCGCGCACCTGGTCCACCACCATTACCGCGCAATTGTCCTCGGCTTCGCGCGTGGAGGCGCCGAGGTGCGGCAGCGCGATCACGCCCGACACGCCGGCAAGGCTGCCGTCCGGGAAATCGGTGACGTAATACTTCAGTTTGTGGGCTGCGAGCGCCTGCACCACGGCGGCGCTGTCGACTATGCCTTCGCGCGAAAAATTGAGCAGGACCGCGCCCGCGCGCATCAGCTCGATATTCCTTGCGTTGATCATGTTGCGCGTCTGCGCCAGCAGCGGAACGTGCAGCGTGACGAAGTGACTCGACTTCAGCACCTCGTCGATCGAATGCGCCTTCTTTACCTGCGCCGGCAGGCTCCAGGCCGATTCCACGGTGATTTCCGGGTCATAGCCGAGCACGTTCATGCCCAGGTTGATCGCCGCGTCGGCCACGAGGCTGCCGATCTTGCCCAGGCCGATGACCCCCAGCGTATGGTGCGGCAGCTCCATGCCGGCGAACTGCTTCTTGCCCTCCTCCACGCGCTTGGCCAGAGCCTCGTCCTCGCCGCTGATCGTGCGCACGAATTCCAGCGCCGGAGCGAGGTTGCGCGCGGCGATCAGCATGCCCGCGAGCACCAGTTCCTTCACCGCGTTGGCATTGGCGCCTGGCGCGTTGAACACCGGCACGCCGCGCTCGCCCATCTCCCTGACCGGGATGTTGTTGGTGCCGGCGCCGGCGCGGCCGATGGCTTTCACGCTGGCGGCAATTTTCATTTCGTGCAGATCCTGCGAGCGCAGCAGGATGGCGTCCGGGTGCGCCGCCTCCTTGTCGAGGTGAAAGCGCTCCGCGGGAAGGCGCTTCAGCCCGACCGGGGCGATACTGTTCAGCACCAGGATTTCAAACAGCTTGCGTTCAGGCATGATCATTATCCATGCTTGTTCTCGAACTCGCGCATGTACGCGACCAGTTGCTGCACCCCGTCGACCGGCATGGCATTGTAAATCGAGGCGCGCATGCCCCCGACAGAACGGTGGCCCTTCAGTTGCACCATGCCATGCGCCCTCGCCCCCTTGAGGAACTCCTCGTCCAGCGCCTCGTTTCTGAGCTTGAACGGCACGTTCATGCGCGAACGGTCGCGCGGCTCCACCGGGCTGAGGAAGAAATTGCCCTCGTCGAGATAGTCGTACAGGAGCTTCGCTTTGGCGATGTTGCGCCGCTCGATCTCGGCAAGGCCGCCCTGTGCCTTGAGCCACTTGAACACCAGCCCGGCAACATAGATGGCATAGGTCGGGGGCGTATTCAGCATGGAATCGGCATCGGCCTGCTGCTTGTAATCGAACGCCGAGGGCGTGAACGCCGCCGCCTGGCCGATCAGATCGTCGCGTACGATTACCAGCGTCAGTCCGGCGGGCCCGATGTTTTTCTGTGCCCCGCCGTAGATCAGTCCGTAGCGCGCGACATCGACCGGACGCGACAGCAGGTGCGAGGACATGTCGGCCACCAGCGGCACGGCGCCGGTGTCCGGCACCCAGTGGTATTCCAGACCGCCTATGGTCTCGTTGGAGCAGATATGGACGTAGCCCGCATCGGCGGAAAGCTTCCAGCTTTGCTGCGGCGGAATATAGGTGAATTTCCGATCCTCGCTCGAGGCCGCCACATTCACGCTGCAGTACTTCTTCGCTTCCTTGATCGATTTTTTCGACCATTCGCCGGTGTTGACGTAGTCGGCGCTGTTGCGTCCGCGCAGCAGGTTCATCGGCACGATGGCATTCTCGGCGATTGCTCCGCCCTGCAGGAACAGCACTTTGTAATTTGCCGGCACGGCCAGCAATTCGCGCAGGTCCTGCTCCGCCTCGGCGTGTATCGAAACGAACTCCTTGCCGCGGTGGCTCATTTCCATGACCGACATGCCGCTGCCGTGCCAGTCGAGCATTTCTGCCGCGGCCTGCTGCAGCACCGTCTCCGGCAGCACCGCCGGACCCGCGCTGAAATTAAAAACTCGTGCCACGATTTCCCCCTTTGCCCGGACAAGCCGGAACCGAACTACCCAACTCGCTTTGCCTGCCTCCATCTTGCGCCATTGCGCGGACGAAGAACCGTCCGCGCGGATCGCCGATCTTGTACAAAAGCAAGCCCAAGCCCTCCTCGTTTCTAACTATAACCGTGTATTTGGCGCGGATGGGTCCTATCCGTACCGAATACACGGTTGGCGCGCGCGAGCGCGCAAGTTCGGGCCTCACTCGTCCCCGGCAAGGCCGTTCCCATCGCCATCGCCATTGCCGTGGACATCGCCGTTGCCGCCGCCGCTGTCCTCCTCGGACTCCAGCACTTTTTCGATGCCGGCAAGGAAGGTTCCGGCATCGAGGTTGATCAGCGTCACGCCCTGGGTCGAGCGCCCCTGTTCGCGGATCTGCGCGACTTTGGTGCGGATGACCACGCCACCGGTGGAAACCAGCATGACTTCATCTTTTTCCTCCACCAGCACCGCACCAACCAGATTCCCGTTGCGCTCTCCCGTATGGATCGCGATCATGCCCTTGGTGCCGCGGCCGTGCCGAGTGTACTCGGAAATCGGCGTGCGCTTGCCGTAGCCGTTTTCGGTGGCGGTGAGCACAGTCTGGCTTTCGTTCTCCGCCACCAGCATGGAAATCACGCACTGGCCCGGCTCCAGCATCATGCCGCGCACGCCGCGCGTTACGCGCCCCGTGGGCCGCACATCGTCCTCGCCGAAGCGCACTGCCTTGCCGGCGTCGGAGAACAGCATGACATCGTGCACGCCGTCGGTGATGGCGACGCCGATGAGGAAATCGCCTTCGTCGAGTTCGGCCGCGATGATGCCCCTGCCGCGCGGATTGGCGAAAGCCGAGAGCGGCGTCTTTTTCACTGTTCCCTGCGCCGTCGCCATGAATATGTAATGACCGTCGTCGAACTGCTTCACCGGCAGGATGGCGGTGATCTTCTCGCCCTCCTCCAGCGGAAACATGTTGATCACCGGCTTGCCGCGGCTGTTGCTCGAGCCCTGCGGAACCTGGTAGACCTTGATCCAGTACACGCGACCGCGGCTGGAAAAGCACAGCACGTAGTCGTGGGTGTTGGCGATGAACAGCCGCTCGATGAAATCGTCTTCCTTGGTCGCCGTGGCCTGCCTGCCGCGCCCGCCGCGGCGCTGCGCGCTGTAGTCGGCGAGCGGCTGCGACTTGATGTAGCCGGTGTGCGAGAGCGTCACCACCATATCGGCCGGAGCGATCAGATCCTCGTCATCGAGGTCCTGGGGATTGAGTTCGATCTCGCTCTTGCGCTTGTCGCCGTACTGCTGCTTGATCGCGTTCATTTCGTCGACGATGATGGCGGTGATGCGCGCGGGCTTCGCGAGGATGTCGATATAGTCGGCGATCTGCAGCATCACCTCCTTATATTCGGACACGATCTTGTCCTGCTCCAGGCCGGTTAGGCGCTGCAGGCGCATTTCCAGGATCGCCTGCGCCTGGG
The DNA here is from genome assembly GCA_014860355.1 of Burkholderiales bacterium. GTDB lineage: Bacteria > Pseudomonadota > Gammaproteobacteria > Burkholderiales > SG8-39 > 2-12-FULL-64-23. The sequence continues at coordinate 7,714 of JACZJV010000088.1, forward strand.
CGTCGGACAAATGGTAGCCGCCTTCGACCAGACCGAAATTCGCCGCCAGGCCGTCCGGACGCGAGGCATCGGCCGCCGCGCGCGCGAGCATTTCGGCCACCAGCGGCGAGCGCCAGGCTCTGGCCATCAGCGACAGCTTGGCTTCGGGCGGCGTCTGCGATTGCTTGATCAGCGCGATGATCTCGTCGACGTTCGAGAGCGCCACCGCCAGTCCTTCGAGGATGTGGCCGCGCTCGCGCGCCTTGCGCAATTCGAACACGGTGCGCCGCGTCACCACCTCGCGCCGGTGCGCGAGGAACGCGTCGAGCATCTGCTTCAGATTCAGCAGGCGCGGCTGGCCGTCGACGAGCGCGACCATATTGATGCCGAAGGTGTCCTGCAGCTGGGTCTGCTTGTACAGGTTGTTGAGCACCACTTCGGCCAGTTCGCCGCGCTTCAATTCGAACACCACGCGCATGCCCGACTTGTCCGATTCGTCGCGGATTTCGCTGATGCCCTCGAGCTTCTTCTCGTTCACCAGTTCGGCGATGCGCTCGAGCAGGCTCTTCTTGTTTACTTGGTAGGGCAGCTCGTCGACGATGATGGCCTGGCGATTGCCCTTCTCCATGTCCTCGAAATGGGTGCGCGCGCGCATGACCACGCGGCCGCGGCCGGTGCGATAGCCCTGATGCACTCCGGCGAGTCCATAAATGATGCCGGCCGTGGGGAAATCGGGTGCGGGAATGATCTCGATCAGCTCGTCGACGCTGATTTCGGGTTTCGCCAGCAAGGCCAGCCCTGCATCCACCACCTCGACCAGGTTGTGCGGCGGAATATTCGTCGCCATGCCGACCGCAATGCCCGACGAGCCGTTGATGAGCAGGTTCGGTATGCGCGTCGGCAGCGCCGTCGGCTCCATTTCCTTGCCGTCGTAGTTGGGGACGAAATCGACCGTTTCCTTGTCGATGTCGGCCAGCAGTTCCGAGGAGATGCGCTCCAGCCGGCACTCCGTGTAGCGGTAGGCCGCAGCCGAATCGCCGTCGATGGAGCCGAAATTGCCCTGACCGTCGATGAGCGTGTAGCGCATGGAAAAGTCCTGCGCCATGCGCACCAGCGCCTCGTAGGTGGCCGAATCGCCGTGCGGGTGATACTTCCCCAGCACCTCGCCGACGATGCGCGCGCATTTCACGTAGGGCCGGTTCCACACGTTGTTCGATTCGTGCATCGCGAAGAGCACGCGGCGGTGCACCGGCTTCAAGCCGTCGCGCACATCCGGCAAGGCGCGCCCGACGATCACGCTCATGGCGTAATTGAGATAGGAGCGCCGCATTTCCTCTTCGAGGCTTACCGGTAGGGTTTCTTTGGCGAACTGTTCCATGACGACCAGATAATCGGTGAGTTTGCGACAAATTCGGGGCTTCCAAACGGGGCCTGCCCCAGCTTCGTTTCGGCCCAAAAAAAGCGCCGCATATCGCGGCTGAAAAAAGCATTGAAGTTTAACACGCCCGAGCGCTTTCTGACCACCAAAACCGCTGAATTCCCGGGCACCGCAATGTCGCCGGCGCAACCCCGGTTCACGGTTCTACTGTATCCTGCGAGCGAAACGCCGCGTGGAAGCGCAGATGAATTGCCTGGTACGAATGTGGAATCGATAGATCTACTGATAGACGCGCGCTGGGTCATTCCGGTCCAGCCCCCGGGACGCGTGCTCGAACACCACAGCGTCGCCGTGCGCGACGGGCGTATTCTCGCCGTGCTGCCCGCGGCCGAGGCACACGCCGCCTACCTCGCGGCCGAGAGGGTGATGCTGCCAGGGCACGTGCTCATTCCCGGATTGGTCAATTTGCATACCCACGCATCCATGACGCTGATGCGCGGGTTCGCCGACGATATGGCGCTGACGCAGTGGCTGCAGGATCGCGTCTGGCCGGCCGAAGCCAGGCACCTGTCGCCTCAGTTCGTCTACGATGGCACCCTGCTTGCGTGCGCCGAAATGCTGCGTGGCGGCGCCACCTGTTTCAACGAGATGTATCTATTTCCGGCCGAGGCGGCGCGCGCGGCTGTGGACATGGGTATGCGCGCGGCGCTGGGCCTGGTAGTCATCGACGCACCGACTGCGTACGCCGCCGATGCGGACGACTACGTGGCCAAGGGTTTGGCGCTGCGCGATGAACTGCGCGAGCAGCGCTTGCTTTCATTCTGCATGGCGCCGCACGCCCCCTATAGCGTCAGCGACAAGACGTTTTCGCGCTTGATCACCCTGGCCGAGGAACTCGAACTGCCGGTGCATATGCATGTGCACGAATCCCAGGACGAGATCAGGCAAAGCATCGCGCAGTACGGAGTGCGGCCGCTGGAGCGCTTGCATCGACTCGGCATGGTCGGACCCGGCCTTATTGCCGTGCACGCGGTCCACCTCACGCAGGACGAAATTGCGCTCCTGGTGCAAAACGGCAGTTCGGTCGCGCACTGCCCCTCCTCCAACCTCAAGTTCGCCAACGGCTTTGCGCAGGTGGCGCGCATGCTGCTCGAGGGTGTCAATGTCGGTCTGGGAACAGACGGTTCGGCCAGCAACAACCGGCTCGACATGTTCCAGGAAATGCGCCAGGCAGCGCTGCTTGCCAAGGCGGTGAGCGGCGACGCGCGTGCCTTGCCTGCCCATCAGGCGCTCACCATGGCGACGCTAGCCGGCGCTCGCGCGCTGCGGCTGGACCATGCGATCGGATCGATCGAGCCCGGGAAATTTGCCGACCTCACGGCGGTCGACTTTAACGCGCCTGAAATGTCGCCCTGTTATGATCCGATTTCCCATCTGGTCTATGCGGCCGGCCGCGAAAACGTCAGCCACGTCTGGGTCGCGGGACGCCTCCTGGTCGAAAACCGGCAGCTGGACAACAGGCAAAAAAATCGTTTGGAAAATATCGGCATTTTGTGGCAGAATAGGCTGTCAATGGAAACAACGGCTTAACCGCGAAGCTGGTAAGGGCGTTTCCGTGAGCGAACACGATCGAACTTTAATTAGGGGATAACATGAACAAAGCAGCAAAACAATTCGGATTGGTTCTTGCCGCCACGCTAGCGTTCGGCATGGGAGCGAATACCGCCAGTGCAGCTGTGGGTGATGGCTACTGGGGTTCGAGCGGTGATTACGTAAAGAACGCGACCGGAC
>JACZJV010000089.1 GCA_014860355.1 Burkholderiales bacterium
CCCGGGGACTATATCGATTCGACCGCGCGCCGGCTGTAACAGGCGAAGCGCGCCTGCGCGAGCAGCGCTGCCTCCCGGGCCGAGAGCTTGTGCGCGGACACGGGCCGGACTTACAGCAGCACGATATCGAACTGCTCCTGGGTGTAGCTCGACTCGGCCTGTATCGACACCGGCTTGCCAATGAAATCCTCGAGCATTGCGAGCGACTGCGACTCGTCTTCCAGGAATAGATCGATCACCACCTGCGCGGCGAGGATGCGGAACTCGCGCGCGCTGAACTGGCGCGATTCGCGCAGGATCTCGCGCAGGATCTCGTAGCAAACGGTGCGCGCGGCCTTGACCTGGCCGCGGCCGTTGCAGGTGGGGCAGGGTTCGCACAGCACGTGCGCCAGCGATTCGCGCGTGCGCTTGCGCGTCATCTCCACCAGGCCGAGCTGGGTGAAGCCGCTCAGCGTCATGCGCGTGCGGTCGCGCGCGATCGCCTTGTTGAATTCGGCCAGCACCGAGTTGCGGTGCTCCGCGGTCTCCATGTCGATGAAGTCGAGGATGATGATGCCGCCGAGGTTGCGCAGGCGCAGCTGGCGCGCGATCACCTGCGCCGCCTCCAGGTTGGTCTTGAATATGGTGTCGTCGAAATTGCGCAGGCCGACGAAGCCGCCGGTGTTGACGTCGATGGTGGTCATCGCCTCGGTCTGGTCGATGATCAGGTAGCCGCCCGACTTCAGGTCGACGCGGCGCGCGAGCGCGCGCTCGATCTCGTCCTCGACGCCGTACAGGTCGAACAGCGGCCGCTCGCCGGTGTAGTGGTCCAGCCGCGTGAGCACGTTCTGCATGTAGTCGCGCGCGAACGCCTGCAGCTTGACGAAGTTTTCGCGCGAGTCGATCAGGATGCGCCCGGTGTACTCGTTGACGAAATCGCGCAGTACGCGCTGCGCCAGCGACAGGTCCTCGTACAGCAGCGAAGGCGCGGCTGCCGACAGGCTTTTCTCGCGCAGGTCCTGCCACAGCTTGCGCAGGTACTGCAGGTCGTTCGCGAGTTCGGCGTCGCTGGCGGCCTCCGCCATGGTGCGGATGATGTAGCCGCCTGTTTCGTCCGCGGGCAGGATCTGTTTCACCCGCTCGAGCAGCAGCGCGCGCACGCGTTCGTCCTCGATGCGCTGCGAAATGCCGACATGCGTGTCCTGCGGCAGGTGCACCAGCATCCTGCCGGCGATGCTGATCTGCGTCGACAGGCGCGCGCCCTTGGTGCCAATCGGGTCCTTCACCACCTGCACCAGCAGGGGCTGGCCCTCGGAGAGGATCTTTTCGATCGGCTTTTGCGCCGGCTTGCCCGCCTCCGCGGCGTGTTGGCCGTTGGCGCGCTCCTCCCAGATATCGGCGACGTGCAGGAACGCGGCGCGCTCCAGGCCGATTTCGACAAAGGCCGACTGCATCCCCGGCAGCACGCGCGCCACCTTGCCCATGTAGATATTGCCCAGCAGTCCGCGGTTGGCTGAGCGCTCGATGTGCAGCTCCTGCGCGACGCCGCTGTGCATCACGGCCACCCGCGTTTCCTGCGGGGTCACGTTGATCAGGATGTCTTCGTTCATGCGGTCATTCTACTATCAAGGCAGCAAACAACAGGAATAACAGGGGTCAATAGCAGGGGTCAGACCCCTTTTCTGACCGCAGCCGTAGTTGACGAGCTGCAGCGACAAAGGGGTCTGACCCCTCAGCGACAGTGACAAAGGGGTCTGACCCCTCAGCGAAAAAGGGGTCTGACCCCCAATCTAATCGGTGGTGGCAAAGCCGAAGCGCTGGAGCAGCAGCGCGGTCTCGTACAGCGGCAGGCCCATCACGCCGGAATAGCTGCCGCGGATCTCGGTGATGAACGCCCCGGCCCGGCCCTGGATGCCGTAGGCGCCGGCCTTGTCCATGGGTTCGCCGCTGGCGACGTAGCGATTGATCTCGGCGCTGCCGAGCTCGCGAAAGCGTACCGCCGTCACTGACAGCTCGACCTCCATGCGCTCGACCAGTTTGAACGCGACCGCGGTCAGCACCTCGTGCTCGCGCCCCGACAGGCGCGCGAGGAACGACGCGGCCTCGGCCGCGTCGGCCGGGGTGCCCAGGATCTCGTCACCGATGCACACCGTGGTATCGGCGGCGAGCACGCCGCGCAGCGGCAGTCTGCGCTGGATCAGCCGCATCCAGCCGCTCTCGGCCTTGTCGCGGCACACGCGCACCACATAGTCGCGCGGTTTTTCCCCTGGGAGCGGATCCTCGTTTACGTCGATGCCGCGCTCGGAGCTCATGCGCTGGGTCAGCACCTCGTGCGCGACGCCGATCTGGCGCAGGAGTTCGCGCCGGCGCGGGCTGCGCGAAGCAAGATAAATGGAGGAGGGTCCGGCCAAGCTGCTCATTCCCGGTGGTAGGGGTGGCCGCCGATGATGCTTACCGCGCGATAGAGCTGTTCGGAAAGCAGCACCCGCGCGAGGCCGTGCGGCAGCGTCATGCCCGACAGGCGCAGCTGCATCGCGCTGGATTTTTTCAGCGCCGCGTCCAGGCCGTCGGCGCTGCCGATCAAAAACACCACCGGGCCGCCGTCCTGCGCCCACGCCTCGATCTGCACCGCGAGGCCGCAGGTGCTCATATCCTTGCCGCGCTCGTCGAGCGCGATCACGCGGGCGCCCTTGGGCAGCGCAGCGCGGATGCGCAGCGCTTCGGCCGCGAGCATTTGCGCCGCAGTCTTGCCGCTGCCCCGGGGTTCGGCCTTGATTTCCACCAGCTGCAGCGCGGTGCCCGGCGGCATGCGCTTGGCGTATTCGCGGCAGCCGTCGGACACCCAGGACGGCATGCGCGTTCCGACCGCGATCACCACGAACTTCAGCGCGGCTTGCGCGCGCCTCACCCGGCCGCCGGCTGCGTTTGCGCCGCCTGTTTGCGCGCACGCGCCCGTTTGGGTTCGGGCTGGTCCCACAGCTCTTCGAGCTTGTAGTACTGCCGGATGGTGGGCTGCATCACATGCACCACGATGGCACCGAGGTCTACCAGTACCCACTCGCCGCTGTCTTCGCCTTCCACGGAAAGTACGGGATAGCCGCGCTCCTTCATCTTTTCGCGCACGTTGTCGGCGAGCGCCTTGACCTGGCGCGTCGAATCCGCGCTGGCGATGATAATGCGCTCGAACAGGGGCGAGAGATGGGCGACTTTGAGCACGACGATGTCGCGGGCCTTGATGTCTTCGAGCGCGGCAACCGCGGCTTTTTCCATTTTGCGTATATCCATTAGTTTCTGCGTATCTCCTTTATATATTTGACAATGCGAGTGGAGGGGCCCCCTGATGCTCCCGCAATCTGCGCTGCAGCAACAGTCATTTTGCTAGCGCTTCCGGGAATAGAGCAGTTGCGACTGAATATAAGCGAGAACCGCGGCGGGAAGCAAATCGCTCACGTCCCCGCCCGCGGCGAGCCCGGCGCGCACGGCCGAGGCCGAGATGTCCACGGGCGGCATCGGAAAGCGCGCGATCCTGCCCGCCGCGCTTGCGCCCAATTGTTCCGGCCGCGCCGAGCGGCGCGCGATCTCGGCAGAAAGCTCGGGCGAGGGACCGCCGTCGACGGGGATATATCCCGGCCGCGTGGCTACCGCGATATGCGCGAGGCCGAACAGCTCGCGCCAGCGCAGCCAGCTCGGCAGGCTCAGAAACGAATCGCTGCCCAGAATCAGCGCCAGCGGCTGCGTTTGGCCAAGCTGCGCACGCATGCGCGTGAGCGTGTGCACGGTGTAAGTCGGCTCGCTGCGCCCGATTTCGCTCCCGTCGATGCGATAACGCGGATTGCCCGCGGTGACCAGGCGCAGCATCGCCAGGCGCTCGCGTGCGCCCGCCACCGGGGGCTCGCGGTGCCCAGGGCTGCCCGAGGGCAGCCACAGGATTTCCGCCAGAGGCAGCACCGCCATCGCCGCCTCTGCCAGCGCCACATGACCCAGGTGCACCGGATCGAAGGTGCCGCCGAGTATGCCGCAGACGTTCGCGACGGACGCGCTCAAGCCGGTCCCGCGCCAGCGCAGGTGCTCAAGGTTTTCGCGCCGCGCCGACGGGCAGGTCGGCGATGCGGCGCATCTCGGCTTCGTCGAACACCGCGGGATCGGATAGATAATCGAGCAGCATGTCGGTGGCATCCAGCCCCCAGAACAGCTCCTTGCCGGTGTCGAAGGTGGGCACGCCGTACACGCCGCGGTCGATCGCCTGGCGGCCGTTGGCGGCAAGCGTGTCTTTCACCCGCTGCGCGCCGATCAGGGCAGCGGCGGCGGCGACGTCGATATCCAGCCGCTCGAGCAGCGCCGGCCATTCGTCATTCACCGAACGGCCGTCCTTCCAGATGAATTCGAATATGAGTTTGACCGCGTCGTAGCTGCTGTCGAGCGCGATCGCCAGGCGCAGCGCGCTGATCGGATTGAACGGGTGCGCCGGCGGATAATTCATGACGATGCCGTGCTGACCCGCCTGCCAGTAGGTATAGCGATAGGTCTGCACCCGCTTCGCCGGGATCTCCGCCGGGCCCTTGTTTTCCCAGTGCTTGAGCAGCCCGGCGAACAGCACCGGGCGCAGCGTCGCCGTCTGAATCAGCTCGGGGTATGCCTCCAGCTGGAGGTACGAGTAGGGCGAAACGAAATCGAAATACCAGACGAGCTGCATCAGGATACCTGACTGCGGGAGGGGAAGCGCCACCTCATGTCCGGATCTGCCCGTCGCCGAGCACCACGTATTTCTGCGAAGTGAGGCCTTCCAGCCCCACGGGCCCGCGTGCGTGCAGTTTGTCGGTGGAAATGCCCACTTCCGCCCCCAGTCCGTACTCGAAACCGTCGGCGAAACGCGTCGAAGCGTTGACCATGACCGAGCTCGAATCGACCTCGCGCAGGAAGCGCTGCGCTTTTTCCCTGTCTTCGGTGACGATGGCGTCGGTGTGCGCCGAGCCGTACTTGGCGATGTGGTCCATCGCCTCGTCCATGTCCTTCACCACGCGCACCGCCAGGATAGGCGCGAGATATTCCGCGTACCAGTCCTCCTCGCCCGCGGGCTTGATCGCCGGCACGAGGCTGCGCGCGGCACTGTCGCCGCGCAGCTCCACGCCCTTGTCGAAATAAATCTGCGCCAGAGGCGGCAGCACCTTGTCCGCTATGCCCGCGGCGACCAGCAGCGTCTCCATGGTATTGCAGGTGCCGTAGCGCTGGGTCTTGGCGTTGTCGGCGATGCGTATCGCCTTTTCCAGGTCGGCGCGATCGTCGATATACACGTGGCACACGCCGTCGAGGTGCTTGATCATGGGAATGCGCGACTCCTTCATCACGCGCTCGATCAGACCCTTGCCGCCTCGCGGAACGATGATGTCGACGTACTCGTTCATGCTAAGCAGCTCGCCCACCGCGGCGCGGTCGGCGGTCGCGATCACCTGGATCGCCGTGCGCGGCAGCCCGGCGGCGTCGAGGCCCTCGTGCATGCACGCGGCGATGGCGCGGTTGGCCCGCAGCGCCTCGCTGCCGCCGCGCAGGATGGCGGCGTTGCCCGACTTCAGGCACAGGCCGGCAGCGTCCGCAGTGACGTTGGGACGCGACTCGTAAATGATGCCGATCACGCCCAGGGGCACGCGCATGCGCCCGACGCGTATGCCGCTGGGACGCTCGCGCAGTTCGGTGATGGCGCCGATCGGATCGGCGAGGCGCGCGATCTGTTCCAGGCCCTCGGCCATGTCTTCTACGCCGGCCGAGGTGAGCTGCAGCCGGTCGAGCAGGGCCGGCTCCAGGCCCTGGGCGCGCGCCTCGGCCACGTCCTCGGTG
>JACZJV010000090.1 GCA_014860355.1 Burkholderiales bacterium
CATGGTGGAGGTCGATATCACCGCGGTGCGAGCGCATACCCTACGCGGCGTATGCCGCGTTCCACCCGAGGGCGGCGTATGCCGCGTTCCAGCCGAAGGCGGTGAAGTCGGCGTTCCAGCGTCGGCAGGCGTAGCCCGCGCGGCACCGGCGGCTGCCGCGGTACGCCTAGTCCGATGAAGCCCAAACCCGTAGAAATCACCCTCTCCCCGGTCGACAACGAGCGCCTCGCTACCTTGTGCGGCGCCTTCGACGAAAACCTGCGCCAGATCGAAATCGGACTCGATATTGCGATTGCGCGCCACGGCGAACGCTTCGTGCTCAAAGGCCAGCCGCGCCAGACCGCGCGCGGCGCCGAGGCGCTGCAGCGCTTCTACGAACAGGCCAGGCGCGGACTCACCCTGGACGATGTGCAACTCGGCCTGGTCGAGGCCCGGCAGCCCGGCACCGGCGCCCAAACCCCGGCCCTGCTCACGCGCAAACCCGACCTGCACGGGCGCACGCCGCGCCAGGTCGAGTACATGAAGAACATCCTCGAGCACGACATCACCTTCGGCATCGGACCGGCGGGCACCGGCAAGACCTACCTCGCCGTGGCCTGCGCCGTGGACGCACTGGAGCGCGACGCGGTCAGGCGCATCGTGCTGGTGCGCCCCGCGGTGGAAGCGGGCGAGCGCCTGGGCTTTCTTCCCGGCGACCTGGCGGAGAAGGTCAACCCGTATCTGCGCCCGCTGCACGACGCGCTCTACGACCTCATGGGCTTCGACAAAGTGGGAAAGATGTTCGAGCGCGGCGCGATCGAAATCGCGCCGCTCGCCTACATGCGCGGCCGGACCCTGAATCACTCCTTCATCATCCTCGACGAGGCGCAGAACACCACGCCGGAGCAGATGAAAATGTTCCTCACGCGCATCGGCTTCGGCAGCAAGGCGGTGGTCACGGGCGACGTGACCCAGATCGACCTGCCGCGCGGCAACAAGAGCGGATTGATCGAGGCGCGGCGCATACTGGCCGAGGTGCGCGGCCTCGCCTTCACCCAGTTCCTGGCCGAAGACGTGGTGCGCCACCCGCTGGTGCAGCGCATCGTCAACGCCTATGAGCGCCAGCAGAGCGAAACCTGAACGCAGCGCGGCCGGACTGGAGCTGACCGTGCAGATGGCAGTAAGCGCCTCCGGCCTGCCAACGAAAGCGCAGCTGCGCCGCTGGCTCGCCGCCGCCCTCGCGCGCAGCGCCGCGATCACCGTGCGCTTCGTCGGCGCCGTCGAGGGGCGCGCGCTCAACCGCGCGTACCGCGACCGCGACTGCGCCACCAATGTGCTCAGCTTCGGCTACGACGCAGGCGACGACCGGATCGAGGGCGACATCGTGCTGTGCGCGCCGGTGCTGCGGCGCGAAGCGCGCGCGCAGGGCAAGGCGCTGCAGGCGCATGTCGCGCACCTGGCGGTGCACGGCGCGCTGCACCTGCAGGGCTACGATCACGAGCAGGCGCGGGCCGCGGCGCGCATGGAGGCGCTGGAAAAGAAGATTCTGGCGAAACTCGGGTTTGCGGACCCCTATGCCGGCGAAACGTGATCAACGCGAGGCGATGGTAAGATAGCGTCGATCTGGCAAGGCTCATTTGCCGCGGCCGACTCCATCCACATATGCAAGACGAAAAAAACCACAAACCGTCCTTTCTTGAACGCCTCTCGACGCTGCTGCTGCGCGAACCGGAGGACCGCGAGCAGCTGATCGGGCTCCTGCACTCGGCCTACGAGCACAATCTGATCGATTCCGAGGCGCTCTCGATGATCGAAGGCGTGCTGCAGGTGTCGGAAATGCAGGTGCGCGACATCATGGTCCCGCGCGCGCAGATGGACGTGGTCGAGATCGGCGATACGCCGGACAAGTTCATACCTTCGGTGATCTCGACGGCGCATTCGCGCTTCCCGGTGATTGACCGCGAGCGCGACAACGTGCTCGGCATCCTGCTCGCCAAGGACCTGCTGCACTACTACGCCGGCGAGGAGGAGTTCGACGTGCGCGAGATGCTGCGCCCGGCGGTGTTCGTGCCCGAATCCAAGCGCCTCAACATATTGCTGCGCGAATTCCGCGCCAGCCGCAACCACATGGCCATCGTCGTCGATGAATACGGCGGCGTCGCCGGCCTGGTGACCATCGAAGACGTGCTCGAGCAGATCGTCGGCGACATCGAGGACGAATACGACTTCGACGAGACCGAAGACAATATCCTGCCGGAGTCGACCGGCCAGTACCGCGTCAAGGCGCAGACCGAGATCGACGACTTCAACGCGGAGTTCGGCACCGACTTTGGCGACGACGCCTACGACACCGTGGGCGGGCTGGTGATCAGCCGTTTCGGGCGCGTGCCCAAGCGCGGCGAGAGCATCGCCATCGGCGGATTCAAGTTCCAGGTGATGCGCGCCGACAGCCGCCGCGTGCACACCCTGCTGGTGCAAAAGCCGCGGGATCAATGAAGCCCGCCGTATTGCGGCAGGCGCGCGCCCCGCTGGCGGCAATGCTCCTCGGCGCGGCGACGGTACCGGGCTTTGCGCCCGCCGGGCTCTACCCCCTGCCCGTTCTCACCGCCGCCGGCCTGCTCTGGCTGTGGCAAGGCGCGCACACGCCGCGCCGCGCGGCCGCGCTCGGCTTCGCCTACGGCATGGGCCTGTTCCTCGCCGGCGTGAGCTGGGTCTACATCAGCCTGCACGAGTTCGGCGCCATGCCGGCGCCGCTCGCCGCCCTCGCCACCGTGCTTTTCTGCGCCGTGCTCGCATTGCATCCGTGCCTGGCGGGCTGGCTGCAGGCACGGTTTGCCGGGCCGCTGGCAGCGAAGCAGTTGCTGCTGACCCCGGCCCTGTGGATGCTCACCGAATGGCTGCGCAGCTGGATTTTCACCGGCTTTCCCTGGCTCACCCTGGGCTATTCGCAGGCCGACTCGCCACTGGCCGGCTACGCCCCGCTCACCGGCGTATTCGGTTTGTCCTGGCTCGCGTGGCTCAGCGCCGGGCTGCTGCTCGCGCTCACGCGCGCGCAACAGCGCAGCGCGGCGCTCGCCGGGCTCGCTGCGGTCCTCGCCCTGGGCTACGCCCTCGCACGCATCGAATGGACCCGGCCGCAGGGCGAGCCGATCAGCGTGAGCCTGGTGCAAGGGAACATCGCGCAGGACATGAAATGGGACGAGAAGCGCTTTGCCTCCACGGTGCAGTTGTACCAGCGCATGACCGAACGCTCGGCGGCACAACTCACCGTCCTGCCCGAGACCGCCATTCCGCGCTTTCTCGATCTGCTCGACCCCGAATTGATGCGCGCGCTCGCGCTGAGCGCGCGCAGCCATGGCGGCGACCTGATCCTCGGCCTGCCGCTGCGCGACGGCCCCGGGCGCTATTACAACAGCGTGCTCAGCCTGGGCACCTCGCCCACCCAGCGCTACGACAAGATCCACCTGGTTCCGTTCGGGGAATTCATTCCGCCCGGATTCGGCTGGGTCCTGTCGATTCTCAGGATTCCGCTGGCGGATTTCACCCGCGGCAGCGCGATGCAGGCGCCGCTGGACCTCGCGGGACAAAGAGTCGCGGTGAATATCTGCTACGAAGATGCGTTCGGCGACGAAATCATCCGCGTCCTGCCGGAGGCGACGCTGCTCGTCAACGTCAGCAACGTCGCCTGGTTCGGCGACTCGCTCGCGCCGCACCAGCACCTGCAGATCTCGCAGCTGCGCGCCCTGGAAACCGGCCGCACCATGCTGCGCGCGACCAATACCGGCATGACCGCCATCATCGACCACCGCGGCCGCATCACCGCCGTGCTGCCGCCCTTTACCGAGGGCACGTTGAGCGGCAGCGCCCAGGGGCGCAGCGGCGCCACGCCTTACGTGCGCTGGGGCGACACGCCGCTGGTGCTGCTCGCCCTGCTCGCCTGCGGCCTGTACCTGCTCCGCTACAAAAAAGCGGCTGCGTCGGCATGATCATTAATCTGCGCCGTCTCAACCGCCGTTGCATGCCAGGGGCGGACTTGCGCGCTGCGCCGCGCAGCAAGTCCTCCTGGGGGGCGCGCGCCAATATTGTTGACACCAAACAGGACCTGGGGGTCTTATGCAAGATCGCCGATTGCATACGGACGGCTTTTTGTCCGTGTGCAATCGGCGATCCGCGCGGACGGGTCGCCGTCCGCGCAAGCGCGAGCGCTTCAGTTCGACCCATGCCCGTTCGTCCGCACAAAATAGAACCGTTGGAAAGCCGCGCCGATTTGGGCGGTCATGCATAAGATGTCCGACGCGACCGCGAAACCATCGGTCCTGCCCTTCTTCTTCAGCTCGTTCAGCTGGAATTTCGCGCTCGGCATGACCTACCCGCTGGTGCCCCTGTACGCCAACCAGCTGGGCATGTCGGGGGTGGGCATCGGCACCCTGGTGGCGCTGCCGGTGCTGGTGCAGATCAGTTTCAACCTGATCGGCGGGGCCTACACCGACCAGGTGGGCGGGCGCAGCCTGATGCTGGCGGCCTTCGTCCTCACTGCCAGCGCCGGCGCGGTGTTCTTTTTCGCCGCCGGTTTCTGGCTGCTGCTGCTGGCGCAGCTGCTGATGGTGATGTCGCGCGCCATGTACTGGCCTGCCTCCTGGAGCCTGGGCAGCGAATTGCCGGGCGGGCGCAGCCTGCAGATGGGGCGGCTCAATGCCATCACCAACACCGGGCAGATCCTGGGCATGACCGGCGCGGGCTTTTGCCTGCTCTGGTTCGGTTTCGGCCCCTCATTCCTGCTGCTCGCGGCCATGGGCGCCCTGGCTTTCGTCCTCGGCCGCGGCGTGCCGGAAAAGGCCAGAAACGCGCAGCGCAAACCGCGGCGGCTGTTCTCGGGCTACGCCCAGCTCATCGGCCTGCGCGTGATTCCTTTCGCGATCATGTGCGCCTATATTTCGGCCCTGCCGTTCTCGCTGAGCTTCTCTTTCTACCCCATCCTGTTCACCGAATACGGCTACGGCTCGGACGCGAACGGCGCGATGCTGGCGCTGCGCGCGATCGGGTCGGCCATGGCGGGCCTGTTCATCGCGCGCTATCTCGACTTCTCCGCCAAGCTCGCCGTGCCCCTCGGCTGCGCCATCGCCACCGCGCTCTCGGTCGGACTGATCGCCAGCGCGCGCGAGGCCTGGATGATAGGCGTGTTGATGGCCGTGGTCGGGCTCGCCTCTGGCATCATGACGCTGTTCTTCCAGATGCTGATCAGCGAAATCAGCAGCATCGACAACCGCGGCTCCGCCCTCGCGCTGGGCGGCCTGGGCTGGGGCCTGTCGCATTTTTCCACGCCGCTCGCCATGGGCTACCTGAAAGACCACTACGGCATCCTGCCGGCCTTCTATGTACTCGGCGGCTTCGCCTTTTTATGGAGCCTGTGCCTGATACCCATGCACCGTTGGGCTTTCATCAATTTGCGCGATTCGAACGTAGTCACTCCTACCAAGGAAAAACCCTGATCGAACGAACAAGGGGGGATGCATCCCCCCTTGTATATCCCCCGCGGATGCATAATCCGCATTTGTTGAGATCTTGCCGATTTTTTGACGAGCCTTGACTTTAACGAAGCTGGAACCGGAACCAAAGGTTACATATGAATCTGCGCCTGAGCATACTCGACCAGTCGCCTGTCATCAGCGGCCACACACCGGCGCAGGCCGTCGCGCAGACCGTAGAGCTGGCGCAGGCGGCCGATGCGCTCGGCTATCACCGCTATTGGCTGGCCGAGCACCACGCGGTGGCCGCGCTCGCCGACCCCTGCCCGGAGATCCTGCTCGCGCGCGTGGCGAGCGCGACTGCGCGCATCCGCGTCGGCACCGGCGGCGTGTTGCTGCCGTACTACAGCGCGCTCAAGGTGGCCGAGGTGTTCCGCATGCTCGAAGCCCTGTTCCCCGGACGCATCGACCTCGGCCTGGGCCGCGCCCCGGGCGGCGACCTGCTCACGGCGCAGGCGCTGTCGAACGGGGCGTACTCGGCCGCCGACCATTTCGCCGAGCAGGTGCAGGACCTCGTCGGCTTCCTCGACGACGCCCTGCCGGCCGAGCACGCATACGCCCGGGTGAAAGCGATGCCTGCCGGGCCGGCGGCGCCGCCGATCTGGCTGCTGGGCTCATCGGATTACAGCGGCGCGCTCGCCGCCGTGCTCGGACTGCGCTTCGCCTTTGCCCATTTCATCAATGCGCAGGGCGGCGACAGCGTGACGCGCGCCTACAGGGAGCGCTTCCGGCCCTCGGCGCGCGATGCGGCGCCCCACGCCCTCGTCTGCGTGTTCGTCATTTGCGCCGAGACCGCGGCCGAAGCCGAGAAACTGGCCAGCTGCGTCGACCTGCGCCGGCTGCAGATGGCGCAGGGCCTGAACACACCGATCCCGACGCTGGCGCAAGCCGAGTCGCAGCGATACTCCGAACGCGAGCTCGCCTACATCCGCTCGCAGCGCGCGCGCACCGTGACCGGCGATCCGTCGCAGGTGCGCGAGCGGCTGCTGCAATTGCGCGAGGAGTTCAATGCGGACGAACTGATGATCCTCACCATCACCGGCGACTACGCCAGCCGCCTCAGGTCCTACCAATTGCTCGCGCAGGAATTCCAATTGCAGTGAAGGCCTCGCGCAAGCTGACGCTCAAGCTCGCCGCGCCCGCGGACACCGCGCCGATCGCGACGATGTCGCGCGAGCTGATCGAGCACGGTTTGCCCTGGACCTGGACGCCCGAGCGCGTGGCGCGCAAGCTCGCGCAGCCCGATACCCTGGTGCTCACCGCGCGCGACGCCGCGCGGCTCGCCGGATTCGCCATCATGCAGTTCGGCGAGGAGCGCGCCCACCTCTCGCTCTTCGCCGTGCGCCCAGACTGCCAGCGCCAGGGCGTGGGCCGGCGCATGCTCGACTGGCTCACCGAATCCGCGCTCACCGCGGGCATCGCCAGCGTCCATCTGGAGCTGCGCGAAACCAATCTGGGCGCGCGCCGCTTCTATCTCAAACAGGGTTTCGCCGAAACCGTGCGCATACCAGGCTACTATCGCGGCGTCGAAACTGCGGTACGCATGCTGCGCAACATCGGCGTCAACACCTAGGGCTGCGGCCGTGTGCGCGAGCCCTCCTGGAGAGGGCTTCCTTCGGGGCGCAGGCGCGCTCCCGCGCCGCTCACATCGAGATCGAACCCTCGCGAAAGTCCGTCTTGTCCAGCCACACATTGAGCAGTACCGGCCTGCCGGCCGCGGCAAGGGCGCGCGCGCGTTCGAGGGCTGCCGGCACCTCGGCGTTCCTGGTCACCAGTATCCCCTCGGCGCCGAACCCTGCCGCGACTTCCTGATAGTTGGTGCGCGCCAGCACCGTGCCCACATCGTCGTGCAGCATCTTCACCTGTTCGCGCGCGATCTGGGTCCAGCCGGCGTCGTTGCCGACGACGGCGATCACCGCGATGCCGTGGCGGGCGAAGGTGTCGAGCTCGATCAGGCTGTAGCCGCAGGCGCCGTCGCCGTAGATGATCCACACCTCGCGCCCGGGGCGGCATAGCGCCGCGCCGAGCGCGAAGCCCGCGCCCACGCCCAGGGTTCCGAACACGCCGGGGTCGAGCCAGGATAGCGGGGCGCGCGGATGCACGATGTAGGAGGCGGTGGCGACGAAATCGCCGCCGTCGGCGACGATCACGGCATCCTCGCCCGCCGCCTGTTCGAGCGCGCGCAGGAACGCGATCGGATTCACGAACTCGCCCCCGGGCCTGGCCTGTTCCTCGATTTCGGCCTCGCGCTGCAAATCGCGCGTGCGCAGATCCTCGATCCAGGAACTCCAGCGCCGGCCGGCACGCGCCAGCGGCTCCACCAGGCGCTCGAGCAACAGGCCCGCGTCGCCGATCGCAGCGATGTCCGGCCGCCGGTTCATGCGCGCTTCGCTGGCGCTGCGGTTGGCGGCGATCAGCTTGGCGCTGCGCCGCACGTGGCGGCCGTAGTCCAGGCGGAAGTCGCAAGGCACCCCGGCGAGCAGCACGCAGTCCGAATCGCGCAGCGCGGCGCGGCGCTGATGCCGCATTTGCAGCACGTGGTCGCGCCCGAGCAGGCCGCGCGCCATGCCGGAGAGATAGACCGGGATGCCGAGCTGCGCCACCGCGGCGGCAATGCGCGGCGCCTCGGCCGCGATCGAGAGTGCCTGGCTGCCGATCACCATCAGGGGGCGCTCGGCGCGCGCGAGCGCGGCTGCGGCCGCAGTCAGGCTGGACGCGCTTGCCTCCGGCGGCGATACCGCGCGTACCCGGAACGTGGCCGCCTCGGCGCTGCCGGCGAACATTTTCTCCACATGCCGGTTGAGATAAAAGCGCAGCATCCGGTCGGGGATGCTCTTGCCCTTGCCGGCGGCATCGGCATACCACTGGCGGATGCTGGCTTCGTCATAGAGCAGGTCCACCGGACACTCGATGCACACCGGCCCCGGCACTGCCGCACGCGCTACCGAGAACGCTTCTTCCACCGCCGCGCCCAGATCGCGCACGCGGCGGATTTTGATGAACAATTTGACGTGCGGCTCGATCAGCGGACGCTGGTCGATGTCCTGCAGCGCGCCCCGCCCCTGCAGCGCGGTGGGCGCGGCGCCGCCGAACAGCACGACGGGCGATTGCGCGAGCTGCGCATTCTTCAGCGCGGTAATGGTATTGGCGAGGCCCGGGCCGGCGGTCACTGCAGCGACGCCGGGCATGCCGGTGAGGCGCGCCTGCGCGTCGGCGGCGAACACTGCAGTCGCCTCGTCGCGCACGTCGATGACGCGGATGCCGCGTGCCTTGGACGCGGTGAGTATGGGCGAGATGTGGCCGCCGCAAAGCGCAAACACGAAGCGCACGCCGTGCGCCATCAGCGCAGCGCCGACGCGGTCGCCGCCGTGCCCTGCAATCGGTTCCGTCATCTGATTCTTCCTTTGCCTGTCATCGGAGCCTCGAACGCAGAAACAAACGGCGGTAAAACAGCAGCGGCGGACGCGGCATGTCGCCGCGCTGCAATGCTACACCCGGCGCATGGCAAAGCACAGTCGATGCTCTGCGAAGCGCAGATAGAAATGCAAATCCAGCCGTGTTGGAATATTATTGTGCCACTCGAGCAAAGCCGATATGCCCCGGGCGAATTCTTGAGCAGGACCGGGTCAAGTCGGCGTGCTCACCAACAGGTGCTGACCGTGAAGATCGCGAAAACCGATAACCTCGCAGGAGATCTGTGGGGTGGCCTGGCGGCGATGCTGGTCGCACTACCCTCGGCAATCGCGTTCGGCGTGACCATTTTTGCGCCGCTGGGCGGTACCTACGCCGCGCAAGGCGCGATAGCCGGCATACTCGGCGTCACCGCCCTCGGCCTGATCGCCGGCGCATTCGGCGGAACCAACCGCTTGATCACGGCGCCCTGTGCGCCCGCTGCGGCGGTGATGTCGGCGCTGGCGGTCCAGTTGTTTCAAAACGGCGCCAGCGGCGAGTCGGCAGTGCTGATGCTGACCCTGGTCGGGCTCATGTGCGGCGTGATCCAGGTGGCCTTTGGCACTGTCGGACTGGGGCGCCTGATCAAGTACGTGCCCTACCCGGTAGTCAGCGGATACCTGAGCGGCGTCGGCCTCATTATCATCGTCAGCCAGGTGCCGAAGTTCCTCGGCGTGCCCACGCAGACCCAATTCTGGCAGTCGCTGCTTGCGCCTGCACTGTGGCAGTGGCAAGGCGTCGCGGTCGGCGCGGTCACGGTGGCGGTCATGGCAACAGCCCCGAGGTTTACCAAGGCGGTGCCGGCCGCCATCCTCGGCCTGGTTTCGGGCGTGCTCGCCTATTTCGCCCTGGGCCTCGCGGATCCGGCCCTGCTCGCACTCAAGGGCAATGCTCTGGTGATCGGCCCTCTGCCCATGGGCGGCGAAGGCGTGGGATTCGGCGATGCGATCTCCGGGCGCTGGAAGGCCGCGGGAAACCTGAACTTCGGCGAAATCGGCCGCCTGGTGGTTCCTGCGGCGACGCTCGCCGTGCTGCTGTCGATCGATACGCTCAAGACCTGCGTCGTGCTGGATGCGCTCACGCGCTCGCGCCACGACTCCAACCGCGAGCTGATCGGCCAGGGACTGGGCAACCTCGCCTCGTCCTTCATCGGCGGTGTGCCCGGCGCGGGCCAGATGGGCGCGACCCTGGTGAACATGTCGAGCGGGGCGCAGACGCGGCTCTCGGGCCTGTTCGAGGGCGCGCTCGCGCTGGTCGCGTTCCTCATCCTCGGAACATTCATTGCATGGATACCGATCGCGGCGCTGGCCGGCATCCTGATCGTGATCGGCTTTCGCATGTTCGACCGCGACAGCCTGCACCTGCTGAAGTCGCGCACCACCATACTCGACTTCGCGGTGATCGTGGCGGTGGTGGTGGTCGCGCTGACGGTCAGCCTGATCGCGGCTTCGGGCGTAGGCATCGCGCTGGCGATCATGCTGTTCATCCGCGAGCAGATCCGCGGCTCGATCCTGCGCGGCAGGGCTTACGGCAACCACAGGTTCTCCAAGCGGGTGCGGCTTCCGGCCGAGATGGCGATACTCGAAAAGCGCGGCGACGTCACCGCGATCTTCGAGCTGCAGGGCAGCCTCTTTTTCGGCACCACCGACCAGCTCTACACCACGCTGGAGCCCGAGCTCAAGACGCGCAGCTACATCATCCTCGACATGCGCCGGGTACAGTCGGTGGACCTTTCCGCGGTGCATATGCTGGAACAGATCCAGGGCATGCTCGCCGAACGCAACGCGTTTCTGATATTCAGCGCACTGCCGGAAAACGTGCCCAGCGGCCAGGACATGCGCAAGTATTTCGATGCGGTCGGTCTGGTGAAGACGGAACGCCGGGTCCAGACCTTCGACGAGCTCGACGACGCGCTGGAGTGGGTGGAGGAGCGCCTGATCGACGAGGAGCATCTCGAGCGCACGCGGGAGACGCTGCTGGAGCTGCGCGATATCGAGGTTTTCCACGGACGCAAGGAGACGACCATGGCGGCGCTGGAGTCGTGCATGGACAAGCGCTCGTACAAGGCAGGCGAAAAAATCTTTGCGCGCGGCGATGCCGGCGACGAAATATTCCTGATCCGGCGCGGGGCGGTGCGCATCGTGCTGCCGCTCTCGGACACGCAGGGCCATCACCTCGCGACTTTCGGCCGCAGCGATTTTTTCGGCGAAATGGCCTTCCTCGACCCCGCGCCGCGCTCGGCCGACGCCTTGGCCACTACCGATACCGACCTGTTCGTGCTCTCGCGCAAGCGTTTCGACACCCTGGCCGAAGAGCACAAGAAACTCGCGACCGGACTGGTGCTCGGCGTCGCCAGGGTGCTCGCGATCCGCCTGCGCTACGCCAACGCGGAACTGCGCGCGCTGCATATGTCCTAGCCGAACCCCCGGCCGGGGGACGCTAGCCGAGGACCGCGGAATCAATCGCAGTGCAGCGAAAAATCTGCCATGGGTAGCGATGAAAACCTTTCTTGGGCAATGCGTGCTTGCCTTGCACCAATCACGAGCCTACTATTTCTGCATTGCCACACTACTGGAGATGATCATGATGCGTCTGCTGGCTGTACTGCTGGGCTTGTCGATTGCGCTTTCGGCCGCGGCAGACGATGGCGCGAAAGTCGTCACGGCCAAAGGCAAATTTGCCGACGTCCGCGACGACCTGGTGGTCGCGATCGAGCAGCGCGGGCTCGTGGTCAACTTCGTCGCCCATGTCGGCGACATGCTCGAGCGCACCGGCCGCGACCTGGGCAAGACCAGGCGCATCTACGAACAGGCCGAAGTGATCGAATTTTGCAGCGCGAGCGCTTCGCGCGCGATGATGGAAGCCGATCCGCGGAATCTGGTCTACTGCCCCTACACCATCGCCGTCTATACCCTGCCCGGAAAGCCCGGCGTGGTGTATCTGGCCCATCGGCAGTATCCCCGGAGCGCGGCGTTGAAACCGGTGGACGAACTGATCTCCGGCATAGTCGCCGACGCCTCGAAGTAGGCACGCGGCGCAAAAGGCGCCGGCATCGTTCGGGTGCGCTTAGCGCGCGCCGCCCTTTTTCTTCTTCGGCGCGGCTTTCGCGATTTCAGTCTTGGAGAAATACCAGTCGGTGTATTCGTAGCCCGCCTGCGCCCTCGCATCGGCGTCCTTGGCCGTGGCCGGAGGGGGCACCATCACTTTATCTCCGGGGCACCAGCCCTCGGGGGTGGCCACGCCGTGCCGGTCGCTGGTCTGCATCGCCTCGAGCAAGCGCACGAACTCCTCGATCGAGCGCCCGTTGGTCATCGGGTAATAGACCATCGCGCGCACCTTGCCCGCGGGATCGATGAAAAAGGTGGCGCGCACCGTCGAGGTATCGCTCGCCCCGGGCTGGATCATGCCGTAGTCGTGCGCGATGCGCATCGACAGATCGTCGATGACCGGAAACGGAATGTCCACGCCGAACTTTTCCTTGATGTTGCGGATCCAGGCCAGGTGCGAATAGGTGCTGTCGATCGACAGCCCGAGCAATTCGCAGCCGAGCTTGCGGAAACGCTCGAAATTCGCCGCGAATGCGAGGAACTCGGTGGTGCACACCGGCGTGAAATCCGCCGGATGGGAGAACAGGATCAGCCACTTTCCCTTGTAGTCCTGCAGCGAGCGCGGACCGAAGGTGGTCTTGGCGGCGAAATCCGGCGCCGGCTCGTTGATGCGCGGAATTTTGGCGGTCCAGACATTTTCCATGGTTCTCTCCTCTGCCGCGGAGTTCATCTCCGCAAGTTGTGCCGTATCAGTCCTCAAAGCGGGCGATGACCTCGGGTGGAATGACGCCCGCTTTAAGCCCCTCCGGGTCATTCGGGTCGCGCAGGCCCCACACCCTGACTTCGCGACCTTCAACGACGATATTACCGTTGTTGTGTACCCGGTGCTCGACCACGAATACCTTGCTGCGCCATTCGCCGACCCAGGTCTCCAGCGTGATCAGGTCGCCGAAGCGCGACGGGCCGCGAAAGCTGGCGCTGGCGTCGACCAGCGCCACCCCGGCCATGCGGTACTGCGGAAACAGCTGCGCCCAGGGCATGTCGCGGGAGCGGAACATCCTTTCGGTGGCGCGATCGAACCATTCGAAATAGCGCGGGTAAAACACGATCCTGGCCGGATCGCAATCGGCGAAGTCGACGATGATGTCCATGCGTGCAGGCGTCATCAGGCACCTATGAATTCGCGGATCAGCCGGTTCAGCCGCTCCGGTTCTTCGTGCATTACCCAGTGCGTAGCCTGCGGCAGGCGTTCGATGCGCAGATCGGGCACGCAGGCCTCCAGTCCGTCCAGACAGCCAGGCAGCAGCGCCTGGTCGCGCATGCCCCAGACCACCAGCGTGGGCACGCGTACCATGAAGTCGGCGGGATCGAGCTCGAGCGCCTTCGCGCCCGGATCATCGCCGGCAGGCGGATACAGCGGCGACGCACGGTAGTAATTGAGGCTGCCTGTGAGCGCGCCCGGCCGCGACCAGGCTTCGAGATATAGGGCCCGCTCGGCCGGATCGATCGCGCCCCCGCTCCAGCTCTCCAGGGTCATTTTCGCCAGGCGCGCGTAATTGTTTTCCGACAGCACGCGCTCGGCCTTGTCGCTCCTGAGCAGATTCATGTACTGGCTCGCGTCCTGCTGCGCCGGATTGTGCGCAAGCTCGCGCGCGAAAGTGACCGGATGCGGCGAATTGACCATGATGAGCTTGCTCAAGCTCTGCGGATGCGCCATGGCGTAAGCCCAGGCGACGGCGCCGCCCCAGTCGTGCGCCACCAGCACGAATTTCCTGTGTCCGAACTGCTCGGCCAGCTGGCGCACATCCTCGACCAGGATGCGCGCCTTGTATTGCTTCACCTCGGCGGGGTGCTCGGAGAGGTTGAATCCGCGCAGGTCGGGCGCAACTGCAAAATGGTCGCGGCCCAGGTCCTCCAGTTGTTGCTTCCAGCAATACCAGAACTCGGGAAAGCCGTGCAGGAACAGGATCAGCGGCCCCTGCCCGGCATGGGCGTAATGCAGGCGCACGCCGTTGACGCTGGCGTAGTCGTGATGAATTTCGGTCAAATGCACGCTCGATGAAATGAAGAAGGCCGGCGGACATTAGCGCGCACTCGCCGGGGTGTCAACGCGGCGCCTGCGCTCGCCCGAACCGCTTCAGAGCAAAGGATAGACTTCCAGCGGCGCTTCCTTGCCCTTGGCCAGCAACTCGCGCCGCGGACCCAGGGGCGTGGACGGGGCCAGCGCCGCGCGCACAGAATCCGACACCAGCACCTCGCCGCCGCCGGCAGCGCCCTCGATGCGCTTGGCGGTGTTTACCGTGTCGCCGATGACATCGTAGCCCTTGATGCCGGCGCTGCCCAGCAGTCCTTCAACCACCGCACCCGAGTGCACGCCTATGCCTGCGCCCAGCCCCCACTGCGCCAGCGCCTGCTGCGCCTGCACGCGCAGTTCCAGGGCGCAGGCCGCGGCGTGGCGCGGCTCGGGAAACACGGCGAGGATTTCGTCGGCTGAAAACTTGAGCTTGATCGCACCGTGGCGCCACGCCACCGGCTCGGCGCACTGGTAATAGCTGTTCAGCGCCTGCACCACGGACTCAGGCGAACAGCGCTCGCTCCAGGAGGTGAATCCGCGTATATCCATGAACAGGATGGCGCGCTCGCGCCGCACCATGGTCAGCGCCTCCGGGTTCGCGATCACGCGCTCGAGCAGGTCCTTGCCCAGCAGCCATTCGGAGTAGCGCTGCAGCTGGGTCGAGGTTTCGCGCAGCAGCGCGAGAAACCCGTATTCGGACAAGGTCGCCAGCCCGACCGACAGGCCGAGAATCAGCGTGGCGAGCGCGATGAACAGGTGCGAGCGGTCGGCGAAGAAAGCAGCGGCCGCGAATTGCGTGCCCGTGGAGAGCAATTCGAAGACGGCGTACATCACGAACAGGATGGCGGCCCGGACCACGTTCTCCAGCACCACCAGCACGCCGGCCGCGGCTCCGGGCCCGGCGCGCAGCCTCGCCGCCTGCAGCACGCCGACCGCAATGGCAAAAATCCAGTAGGCGATATGGTTCGGCATGTCGAAGAATTTCCATCCTTCGAGCAGCGCTTCGATGAGCGTGTAGGTGGCCGGTCCGATCAGGTTGCCGAGGAAGCGCCGCGGCGCCGGCGTGTTTTCCCAGCGCGTCAGCGCCCAGGTCTGAAGCAGGGTCGCGCCGATCAGCGTATAGACGTCGGGCGCAAGGAAGATGGCCGGGCCTTCGAGCAGCAGTTCCAGCAGCAGATTTGCGAGCGGAAACTGCCCGGTATTGCGGAACAGCTCCTGCTCGTAGCGGTTGCGGAACGAGCCCGAGATGCGCGAATCGAGCGCAGAAGCCAGCTCAACCGGACGTTCGCTGCGTTTCTCAGTCAAATTTGGAAAAATCGGGTTGGCGCTTCTGCAGAAACGCGCTGAAAGCCTCTTTCGCCTCCGGCGAGTTGAGGCGCTCGCCGAAATGGCCGGACTCGAGTTTGATCTGCTGCGCCACCGCCGCCATCTGCCCCTGCTTCATCAGCCGCTTGCTCAGGCGCAGCGACGCCGCCGGCTTGGCCGCGAGTTTTTTCGCCTGTGCCATCGCGGTGTCCAGGAGCTGGTCTTGGGACACCACTTCGGTGACCAGTCCGATCTCTTTCGCCTTCTGCGCACTGAAGGGCTCGCCCAAAAGCAATAGTTCCGCGGCGCGCTGGTAGCCGGCCAGCGCGGGCAGCAGCAGGCTGGACCCGGCCTCGGGTACCAGGCCCAGGTTGACGAAGGGCAGCTGCAGGCGCGCGTTCGGCGCGGCGTAGACCAGGTCGCAATGCAGCAGCATGGTCGTGCCTATGCCGACGGCAGCCCCCGCCACCGCGGCGACGATGGGCTTTTGCGCCTGGCTGATGCCGTAGAGAAACTGGAACACCGGCCGGTTGTCGTCGCGCGGGGGGTTGTCGAGGAAATCCTGCAGGTCGTTGCCCGCGGTGAACAGGTCGGGCTTGCCGTGGATCAGCAGCACGCGCACCCTGGCATCGGCCTCGGCCGCATGAATCGCGTCGGCCATCGCCTGGTACATGGCGGCAGTGAGCGCGTTCTTCTTTTCCGGACGGTTGATCTCGATGCGCGCGACGCCGTCGCGGTTTTCCGTAATGATGTGATTCATGCGTTTCCCGAAAAAGGACTGCTGTGGAGGACGCCTTTCTTCCACACAGAAATACATCGCCTCAGGTGGTCGGCAGCTTGTGCCCCTTGAAGTCCTCGCGCAGCTTGGTCTTCAGCAGCTTGCCGGTGGCGGTGTGCGGCAATTGATCCACGAACACCACGTCATCGGGCATCCACCACTTCGCGATCTTGCCCTCGTAGAACTTGAGCATTTCCTCGCGCGTCACCTCGGCGCCGGGCTTTTTCACCACGATCAAAAGCGGCCGCTCGTCCCACTTCGGATGGAAGCAGCCGATCACCGCGGCTTCCGCCACCGCGGGGTGGCCGACGGCGATGTTCTCCAGCTCGATGGTGCTGATCCACTCGCCGCCGGTCTTGATCACGTCCTTGGAACGGTCGGTGATCTGCATATAGCCGTCGGGATCGATGGTGGCGACGTCGCCGGTCGGAAACCAGCCCTGACCTTTCTCGTCCAGACGCAGCGGGTTCCCGCCCTCGCCCTTGAAATAGCTGCTGGTGATCCAGGGGCCGCGCACCAGAAGGTCGCCGAACACCTTGCCGTCCCAGGGCAGCTCCTTGCCCTCGCCGTCGACGATCTTCATGTCCGCGCCGAATATGTTGTGGCCCTGCTTCGCCTGCAGCGCCAGCCTCTGCTCGCTCGTCAGGTTCATGTGCTTGGACTTGAAGGTGCACACGGTTCCGAGCGGGCTCATCTCGGTCATCCCCCAGGCGTGCAGCACCTGCACGCCGTACTCTTCCTGGAAGGTCTTGATCATGGCCAGGGGCGCGGCCGATCCGCCGATCACCGTGCGGTTCATGGTGCTGAACTTGAGCTTGTTCTGCCCCGTGTGCATCAGCAGCGCCAGCCATACCGTGGGCACGCCCGCCGACACCGTGACCTTCTCCGTCTCGAACAGCTCGTACAGGCTCTTGCCGTCCAGGCCTGCGCCCGGGAACACCAGCTTGGCGCCTACCATGGCGCAGCCGTAGGGCAGGCTCCAGGCATTGGCGTGGAACATCGGCACCACCGGCAGCATCACGTCGCGCGCGGAAATATTGAGCGCGTCGGGGAGCGCCGCGGCAAAGGCGTGGATCACTGTGGAGCGGTGCGAATAGAGCACGCCCTTGGGATTGCCCGTGGTGCCCGAGGTGTAGCACAGCGAAGAAGCGGTGTACTCGTCCAGTTCCGGCCATGCGTATTCGCCGTTCTCGGCGCCGACCAGTTCCTCGTAGCAAAGCAGATTCGGTACGCTGATCTTGGGCATGTGCGCGCGGTCGGTCATCGCGATCCAGCCCTTCACGCCCTTGCACGCCGGCGCGAGCTTCTCCACCAGCGGCGCGAAGGTGAGGTCGAACAGCAGGTAGCCGTCTTCGGCGTGATTGATGATATAGACCAGCTGCTCCGGGAACAGGCGCGGGTTGACGGTGTGCATCACCGCGCCCATGCCCGAAATGCCGTAAAAGGCCTCGAAGTGGCGGTAGCCGTTCCAGGCCAGCGTGCCGACGCGATCGCCCTCCTTCACGCCCAGCCGCGCGAGCGCCTGCGCGAGCTGGCGCGCGCGCTTGTGCGCATCGCGGTAGGTGTAACGGTGTATCGCGCCCGAACCGTCCGCGGCCGGGCCTTCGACGGTGCGCGACACGATCTCGGTGTCGCCGTGATGCCTGCTGGCGTGGGTGATAAGCGAAGAAATGAGCAGGGGAACTTCCTGGATCAGGCCGCGCAACATGTTTATTCTCCGATATGGGTGGAAACTCCGGACAGGCGACGAACTTACCCCGCCACCGAATCGGTGTCAATCAAGCGCGGGCGGCGATTGATCTTGGCCATAACATGCTGTAACCTGCCGCTGGACACTTGCGATGCACCCCGGTTCGAAACTTCGTGCCGCGATGCATCGGCCGCATGGCAGGTAGCAAAAAAATCCAGCAGCAAGTAACCAGCGCCTCCTTCCGGAGGCCCAATCAAAGGAGGTAGTATGTTCCACTTCAAACGCACAGCTGAAGCCATGGTACTGGTTTCGGCCTTGTTCGCAGGTTCGGCCTATGCCGAAACGCTCAAGATCGCCTACATCGACCCCTTGTCTGGCGCATTTGCCGGCGTGGGCGACGCCGGTCTCAAGCAATTCCAGTTCGTCGCCGACGACATCAACAAACGCAACCTCACCGGCGGACCGAAACTGGAAGTCATCGGCTTCGACAACAAGGTGAGCCCGAAGGAAAGCCTGAACGTGTTGAAGAAGGTGATCGACCAGGGCATCCGCGTCATCACCCAGGGCAACGGCTCCTCCGTCGCCGGCGTGCTCATCGACGCCGTAAACAAGCACAACGAGCGCAATCCGGACAAGTCCATCCTGTTCCTGAACTACGCCGCGGTGGATCCGGACTTCACCAACTCCAAGTGCAGTTTCTGGCATTTCCGTTTCGACGCCAACAGCGACATGAAAATGGAAGCCATGACCGACTTCATGGCCAAGGATAAATCGATCAAGAGCGTCTATCTGATCAACCAGGACTATTCCTTCGGCCAGGCGGTGACCCGTGCGGCGAAAGAGTACCTCGCGAGGAAGCGCCCGGACATCAAGATCGTCGGCGACGACCTGCACCCGATCGGCAAGGTCAAGGACTTCGCCCCCTACGTGGCAAAAATCAAGGCGTCGAACGCCGACGTTGTCATCAGCGGAAACTGGGGTGCCGACGCCTCTCTGTTGATCAAGGCGGCCAAGGATGCCGGACTGAGCACGCCGTTCTATACGTATTACTTTGGCGGCTTGGGCTCGATGACCGCGATGGGCGACGCGGGCGTGGGCAAGGTGAAGCAAATCACCGAGTTCCATAGCAACATCAAGCCCAACAAGACGGAGAAATTCGCCAACGCATTCAACGCGAAATACGGCGGACCGCCCAACCACCTGACCTTCTATTACCTGCGCGTCAATAACGAGATGTACATGCTGGCCAGGGCGATCAAGGAGACCAAGTCGATTGATCCCAAGAAGATCGCGCTCAAACTCGAAGGCATGAAGTTCGAGTCCGACACCGGCGAGGTCGAAATGCGCGCCACCGACCACCAGCTGATCCAGCCGCTGTACATTTCCACCGTGGCCGAGGCCTACCGCGATCCGAAGAATCCGAAGACGGCCAAGTTCAAGGGCACGGACCCGGACGTCAAGTACGACGTGGAGGACAGCGGTCTGGGCTTCAAGACCGATGCGCGCATCGAGGGCTACGTCACCGCGCAGCCGACCTCGTGCCAGATGAAGCGGCCTTGAGCGGTATTGATCTTGCGCAGTAGCTGAACCAACGGCCGGGCAGTTCTGCCCGGCCGTTGTTTGTGTAACACGCATTTCTCGAACTCGGATCTCCGTATCCCCACATGGAATTCTTCCTGATTTCGATGCTGAACAGCCTGTCCTACGGGCTGCTGCTGTTCATGCTGTCCTCGGGGCTCACCATCATATTCAGCATGATGGGCGTGCTCAATTTCGCGCACGCGAGCTTTTACATGATAGGCGCCTATTTCGCCTACCAGATCAGCGTCTGGCTCGGCTTCTGGCCGGCGCTGGTGATTGCGCCGCTGCTGGTCGCCGCGGTCGGCATGGCGGTGGAGCGCTACGGCCTGCGCACGGTGCACAAGTACGGCCACGTGGCCGAACTGCTGTTTACCTTCGGCCTCGCCTACCTGATAGAAGAAGCCGTGCACCTGGTCTGGGGGCGCTCCTCGGTTCCTTACGTGGTGCCGCCTTCGCTCGACGGTGCGGCGTTCACCCTGTATTCGACCGACTACCCCATCTACCGCGTATTCATGATGGCGGTGTCGGTAAGCATGCTCATCG
Organism: Burkholderiales bacterium; assembly: GCA_014860355.1. Taxonomy (GTDB): domain Bacteria; phylum Pseudomonadota; class Gammaproteobacteria; order Burkholderiales; family SG8-39; genus 2-12-FULL-64-23. The sequence continues at coordinate 19,973 of JACZJV010000090.1, forward strand.
GCATTTATCTCACGCTGACGCGCAGCCGCATCGGCCTGGTGATCCAGGCGGCCCTGACCCATCCGCAGTCGGTGGAGACGCTGGGCCACAACGTTCCGCGGGTGTTCATGCTGGTGTTCGGCGGCGGCTCGGCCCTTGCCGGGCTGGCCGGCGTGATCGGCGGCAATGCCTTCATCACCGAACCGGGCATGGCGGCCGCAGTCGGCCCCATCGTCTTCGTGGTCGTGGTGGTGGGCGGCATGGGCTCGCTCGTCGGCGCTTTTCTCGCTTCGCTGTTGCTTGGCGTACTGCAGACCTTCTCTGTTGCGCTCGACTACTCCTTCGCCGACCTGTTCGCAAAATTCGGCTACACCGTCGACCCGGACACGCCGCTGGCGGTGCTTTGGAACCTTACCATCTCGCAGACTGGGCCGGTACTCCCTTACCTGCTGATGGTACTGATGCTGATTTTCAGGCCGAAAGGCATCATGGGATCGAGGGAAGGCTGATCGAATTATGAGGCACTGCCTGCAACTGAAACGCGCGCACGCATGAGCAAGTTGAGATACCGCCCCATCAACCTTGGACGCTGGCTCGTCTGGGGCATCACTGCGCTGGTGATGATCGTGTTGCCGCTGATTTTCACCTCGGGATTCACGCTCACGATCATGAGCCAGATCGGCGTCGGCATCATATTTGCACTGTCCTACAATATGCTGCTGGGGCAGGGCGGGATGCTCTCCTTCGGCCACGCGGTGTACTCGGGCCTGGGCGCCTATTTCACCGTGCATGCGCTCAACCTGATCAGCAAGGGCACGTTCTATTTTCCGGTAACGCTGGCACCGATCATCGGCGGTGTGGCTGGAGCATTTTTCGGCGTCATTTTCGGCTATGTCACCACCAAGAAATCGGGCACCACCTTCGCCATGATTTCATTGGGCATAGGCGAAATGGTGTTCGCCTGCTCGCTCATGTTCTCGGATTTTTTCGGCGGCGAGGCCGGCATAGCCACCAATCGTGTCATGGGCAGTAACGTCCTCGGCATCACTTATGGCCCCGCGATCCAGGTGTACTACCTGATCATAGGCTGGGCGCTCGTCTGCATGGCGGCGATGTACGCCTGGACGCAGACGCCGCTCGGGCGCATGGCCAATGCCGTGCGCGACAATCCCGAGCGCGCCGAGTTCGTCGGCTACGACACGCACATGGTGCGCTTTCTCACCCTGGTGCTGTCGGGCTTTTTCGCAGGCATCGCCGGCGGGCTGAGCAGCATCAACTACGAGATCGTGACCGCCGAGAACCTGGGCGCGCTGGCTTCGGGCAGCGTACTGATCGCCACTTTCGTCGGCGGCGCAGGGTACTTCTTCGGCCCCATCATCGGCATTATCGTGTTCTTCGTCATGGTGACTGCGGTCGGCGGAATAACACAGGCCTGGCTGTTCTATCTGGGCCTGTTGTTCCTGATCATGGTGCTATACGCCCCCGGCGGCTTCGCCAGCCTGATTCTGATGCACGTGCCAGTCATCAAGGCGCGCTTGATGCGCCGCCTGTGGCTGCCCTATGCCGCCGCAGCAATTACCGGCGTAGTGCTGCTTGCGGGACTGGTGAGCGTCGTGGAAATGACCTATCACTACTCGGCGGAGGCCGACACCAACCCGGGGATGGCCCTGTTCGGCTTAGCGTTCAACGTCACGAGCTACACCCCCTGGGCGGTCGCGGCCGGTTTGCTCGTGGGCGGCTTCATCGTATCGCGCTTCGCCTGGAAGGCCGTCGGCAAGGCCTGGGGTGAAATCATCCTGGGTTTGCAGGAGCGGCGCGCATGAGCACCGCGATCGAACTCAAGGCGGTCACCAAGAATTTCGGCAACACCGAGATCATCCGCGGCGTGGACCTGGCGATTCCCAGGGGCGAACGCCACGCCGTCATCGGGCCCAACGGCGCCGGCAAGTCCACCCTGTTCAACCTGATCAGCGGGCGCTACCCCCTGAGCGGCGGCGACATTCTGCTCAACGGCGAAAGCGTCAGCGGCCTGAAGCCCTTCGAAATCAACCGCAGGGGACTGTCGCGCAGTTTCCAGATCACCAATATCTTCCAGCGCATGTCGGTGTTCGAAAACGTGCGCTGCGCGGTGCTCTGGTCACTGGGCTACAAGTACTCCTTCTGGCACCGGTTGGGCGGCCTGAAGGACGCCAACCTGCGCGCCGAAGAGGTGATGGAATCGATAGGGCTCAAAGCGCGCCGCGACACCTCCGCCGGTGTGCTCTCCTATGCCGAACAGCGCGCGCTCGAAATCGGCATCACCATCGCCGGCGGCGCCGAAGTGATCCTGCTCGACGAACCCACCGCCGGCATGAGCCGCACCGAGACCGCGGATGCGGTCGAACTCATCCGCAAGGTGAGCCAGGGCAAGACCCTGATCATGGTCGAGCACGACATGGGCGTGGTATTCGACCTTGCCGACAAGATCTCGGTGCTCGTCTACGGCGAAGTCATCGCCAGCGACAAACCGCAGAACATCCGCGGCAACAAGGCGGTGCAGGAAGCCTACCTCGGCACGGAGGCGCACTAGCCATGCTGGAAGTCAAGGACCTGCACGCCTACTACGGCAAGAGCCACATCCTGCACGGGGTGCATCTGCAGGTGGGCCACGGCGAGATCGTCAGCCTGCTCGGCAGGAACGGCGTGGGCCGCTCCACCACCATCAAGGCCATCATGGGCCAGGTCGAGGCCGAAGGTTCGGTGATCTTCAAGAACGAACAGATGCTGGGGCTCAAAGCCTTTCAGATCGCGCACAAGGGACTGGGCTATGTGCCGGAGATGCGCGACATCTTCCCCACGCTCACGGTGGAGCAGAACCTGATCCTCGGCATGAAGGGCGCGAAGCCGGACAAGTCCGCGCGCTGGAACCTCGCCGACATGTACCGCCTGTTTCCGCGCCTCGAGGAGCGCGCCAGGGTCGAGGCCGGGATGATTTCCGGCGGCGAGCAGCAGATGCTGACCTTGTGCCGCACGCTGATGGGCGATCCCGACCTGATCATGATCGACGAACCCACCGAGGGTCTGGCGCCGAAGATCGTCGAACTCGTGGCCGAACTGTTCAACGAAATCGCCAGGCGCGGCGTGTCCATCCTGCTGGTGGAGCAAAAACTGGCGATTGCGCTCAGCATTTCGCAGCGCCTGTACGTCATGGGGCACGGCCGCATCGTGTTCGAGGGCACGCCGCAGGAGCTGCGCGGAAATAGTACAATCCGCAAGGAGTGGCTCGAGGTATAAGCACCGAGCCTTAAGCAGCAAGAATCACCGCAGAGGACAGAACGCGGCGCAGCTTTTTCAGGTTCTCCACGCATCGTCCGCCCCTACTGCGGTTCAAGTTTTTTCTCAGGAGCCTCCATGAGCGCAAACTACGAAGACAAAGGCAGTATCGCCGTCATCACGCTGGACAACCCGCCGGTCAACGGCCTGGGCTACGCCACCCGGCTGGGCATTTTCGAAGGGCTGAAAAAGGCCATGTCCGCGAGGGCGGTCAAGGCGGTCGTGATTACCGGCGCAGGCAGGGCGTTCTCCGGCGGCGCCGACATCAAGGAATTCAACACGCCCAAGAGCGCGGCCGAACCGAACCTGCACTCGGTCATCGCCGCGATCGAGGCGGCGGACAAACCGGTGATCGCAGCGGTACACTCCGTGGCCATGGGCGGGGGCCTGGAACTCGCGCTCGGCTGCCACTACCGCGTGGCCTCCCCGGGCGCGCAGATCGCGCTGCCCGAAGTCAAGCTCGGCCTGCTGCCCGGCGCGGGCGGCACCCAGCGCCTGCCGCGGGTGGTGGGGGTGGAAACCGCGCTCAACATGATCGTTTCCGGCAACCCGGTGCCCTCGGAAAAGCTCGCCGGCACCAAGCTGTTCGACCAGATGATAGAGGGCGACCTGATGACGGGCGCCCTTGCCTTTGCCGAAAAAGTGGCCGCCGCGCGGCCTCTGCCCAAGGTGCGCGATATCAAGGTGGACTACCCCAACCACGAGGCCTTTTTCCAGTTCGCGCGCAACACCGTGGGCGCAATGTCGAAGAACTTCCCCGCGCCGCTGAAATGCGTCGACTGCGTGGCCGCCAGCGCGAGCATGAAATTCGAGGACGGCCTGAAGGTCGAGCGCGAAAACTTCCTCGCGCTGATGCAGACCACCGAGAGCAAGGCGCTGCGCCATTTCTTTTTCGGCGAGCGCGCCGCCTCCAAGATCCCCGACGTGCCCGAGGACACACCCAAGCGTCCGATCAAGTCGGCCGCGATCATCGGCGCGGGCACCATGGGCGGCGGCATCGCGATGAACTTCGCCAACGCCGGCATCCCAGTCACGCTGCTGGAAATGAAACAGGAAGCGCTGGACAAGGGCCTCGCCACGGTGCGCAAGAACTACGAAAACACGATGAAAAAAGGCAAGCTGACGCAAGCCAAGTTCGACGAGCGCATGGGCCTGATCAAGGGCACCCTCGCCTACGACGAACTGAAGAACGCGGACATCGTGATCGAAGCGGTGTTCGAGGAAATGGGCGTGAAGGAGAAGGTGTTCAACAAGCTCGACGAAGTGATGAAACCCGGCGCCATCCTCGCTTCCAACACCTCCACCCTGGACCTGAACAAGATCGCGGCTTTCACCCGCCGCCCGCAGGACGTGATCGGCACGCACTTCTTCAGCCCGGCGAACGTGATGAAGCTGCTCGAAATCGTGCGCGGCGAAAAAACCGCCAAGGACGTGCTCGCCACCACCATGGCGCTGTCCAAGAAAATCAAGAAGACCGGCGTGGTCTCGGGCGTCTGCGACGGCTTCATCGGCAACCGCATGATCGAACAGTATTCGCGCCAGGCGGGATTCCTGCTCGAGGAAGGCTGCCTGCCCGAGCAGGTGGACAAGGCGATCGAAAAGTTCGGCTTCGCCATGGGCCCGTTCCGCATGGGCGACATGGCCGGCAACGACATCGGCTGGGCCATCCGCAAGCGCCGTTACGTCGAGCGCCCGGACATGAAATACTCCAGGACCGCCGACCTGCTGTGCGAAATGGGCCGCTACGGGCAGAAGACCAGCGCCGGCTGGTACGACTACAAGCCGGGCGACCGCAAGCCCTATCCGTCCGAGCTCGTCAATGAAATGATCGTCAAGCACTCCGCCGACATCAAGGTGAAGCGGCGCAAGGTGAGCGACCAGGAGATCGTCGAGCGCCTGGTGTACTCGATGGTGAACGAAGCCGCGCGCATCCTCGAGGAGGGCATCGCGCAAAGGGCGTCGGACATCGACATGGTCTATCTCACCGGCTACGGCTTTCCCCTGCACCGAGGCGGCCCCATGTTCTACGCCGACACCGTGGGCCTGCCCAACGTGGTCGCGGCGATGAAGAAATACGCCAAGGGCCGCCATGGCGAATTCTGGAAGCCGGCGCCGCTGCTGGCCAAGCTGGCGAAGAAAGGAAAGACGTTCAATTGAACTGCGTTGTGTCGGGCGCGTTCGATCGCGCCCTTTGTTGTAGCAATACTTGGGGCTTGCGCGGACGGCGGCCCGTCCGCGCGGATCGTCGATTGTGCGTGGACGATGAAGCCGTCCGCGCACAATCGACGATCTTGGATAAAACCACGCCGTGTTCGGTGTTAACCAGAACCGTGTTTCTTGAACGGATGCGCTTTTCATCCGTTCAAGAAACACGGTTGGCGCGCGTAGCGCGCAATTCCACTCGTCGCCATGCGACGGCCTTTGATACGTAGTAGATAGGCGCATTTTCAGGAGATCATCATGACCGACGCAGTAATCGTTTCCACCGCACGCACCGGCCTGGCCAAGTCCTGGCGCGGCGCCCTCAACATGACCCACGGCGCCAGCATGGGCGGCCACGTGGTCAAGCACGCGATCGAGCGCGCGGGCATCGCAGCCGCCGAGGTCGAGGATGTGCTCATGGGCTGCGCCACCCCCGAAGGCGCGACCGGCTCCAACATCGCGCGCCAGATCGCGCTGCGTGCCGGCTGCCCGGTGACTACCGCGGGCGCGACGGTGAACCGCTTTTGCTCCTCCGGCCTGCAGGCCATCGCCATGGCCTCGCAGCGCATCATTGCCAACGAAGGCGACATTTTCGTCGCCGGCGGGCTCGAGGCGATCTCCTGCGTGCAAAACGAAGCCAACCGGCACATGATCCAGGAGGTCTGGCTGAAGCAGAACAAGCCGGAAATCTACTGGAACATGCTGCAGACCGCGGAGCAGGTGGCCAAGCGCTACAAGATCCCGCGCGAAGTGCAGGACCAGTACGGCGCGCGCAGCCAGCAGCGCGCGGCCAAGGCGCAGGCCGAAGGCAAGTTCGACGACGAGATCGTGCCCTTCACCACCGTGATGGGCGTGGGCGACAAGGCGACCGGCATGCTGATGGCGCGCGAAGTGACCCTGACCAAGGACGAAGGCATACGCGCCGACACCACCTACGAGGGCGTGTCCAAGATCAAGCCGGTATTCCCCGACGGCGTGATTTCCGCTGGCAATGCCAGCCAGTTTTCCGACGGCGCCTCGGCAGCGGTGGTGATGAACGCCAAAGTGGCCGAGCAAAAGGGCCTCAAGCCCCTGGGCATCTTCCGCGGCTTCGCCGTGGCCGGCTGCGAACCCGACGAAATGGGCATAGGCCCCGTGTTCGCCATTCCGAAGCTGTTGAAGCGCACCGGCGTCAGGCTCGAAGACATCGGCCTGTGGGAACTGAACGAGGCCTTCGCCGTGCAGGTGATCTACTGCCGCGACAAGCTGGGCATCCCCGACGACCGGCTGAATGTCAACGGCGGCGCCATCGCCGTCGGCCATCCCTACGGCATGTCCGGCGCCCGGCTGACCGGCCACGCGCTGATCGAAGGCAAGCGCCGCGGCGCCAAGCTGGTGGTGGTAACCATGTGCATAGGCGGCGGACAGGGCGCGGCCGGATTGTTCGAAGTCGTTTAACAGGCAAACATGCCCAGTACGAAAGTCGTCAGTGATATCGCCGGCAAGGTCTGGAAAATCGAGGCCGCTGCCGGCGCCAAAGTGGCGCAGGACGATACCGTGCTGATCCTCGAATCGATGAAAATGGAAATCCCGGTGACCGCACCCTGCGCGGGCACCGTGGTTGAAATCTTCTTCCGGGAAGGCGAAGTGGTGGGCGAAGGCGACGTCGTCGCGATCATCGAATAGCCGGCCTACCAGGGGAAAAGCCATGCGATCCAAGATCCTCTCCCGCCGCGATGTCGAGTTCCTGCTGTATGAATGGCTGGACGTCGAGGCGCTGACGGCGCGGCCGCGCTACGCCGACCACTCGCGCGAAACCTTCGACGCCGCGCTCGACACCTGCGAACGCATGGCGACCGAACTGTTCGAGCCGCACTACAAGAAGAGCGACCAGAATGAACCGCACTTCGATGGGGAGAAGGTGTACATCATCCCCGAGGTTGGCCAGGCGCTAAAGGCCTTTTGCAAGGCCGGACTGATGGCCGCCGGGCAGGATTACGAACTGGGCGGCATGCAGTTGCCTGTTACGGTGAATTCCGCCTGCTTCGCCTGGTTCAAGGGCGCGAACGTCGCCACCGCCGGCTATCCTTTTCTCACCATAGGCAACGCCAACCTGCTGCTCGCGCACGGATCGAAGGAGCAGATCGACACCTACGTGCGGCCGATGATGGAGGGCCGTTTCTTCGGCACCATGTGCCTGTCCGAACCACAGGCCGGCTCTTCGCTCGCCGACATCAAGACCCGCGCCGAGCCCCAGCCTGACGGCAGCTACCGCCTGTTCGGCAACAAAATGTGGATCTCCGCCGGCGAGCATGATCTGTCGGAAAATATCGTCCACCTGGTGCTGGCGAAAATCCCGGGTGGGCCACCCGGCGTCAAGGGAATATCGCTGTTCATTGTGCCAAGAATTCTCGTCAACGCGGACGGCGCGCTCGGCGAGCGCAACGACGTGGCGCTCGCCGGCCTGAATCACAAAATGGGCTATCGCGGTACGGTCAACACACTGCTCAATTTCGGCGAAGGCAAGTGGAAGCCCGGCGGCAGCGCCGGCGCCGTAGGCTATCTGGTGGGCGAACCAAACCGCGGGCTCGCCTGCATGTTCCACATGATGAACGAGGCCAGGATCGGCGTCGGCATGGGCGCAGTATTGCTCGGCTACACCGGCTACCTGCATGCCCTGGACTACGCACGCAGCCGGCCGCAGGGGCGGCATCCAGGCGCGAAGGACCCGACTTCCCCCCAGGTGCCTATCGTCGAGCACGCCGACGTGCGCCGCATGCTGCTGGCGCAGAAATCATACGTCGAAGGCGGCCTCGCGCTGTGCCTGTACTGCGCGCGCCTGGTGGACGAGCAGAAGACCGCTGAGAGCGATGCCGCACGGCAGGAAGCGCGCCTGCTGCTGGACATCCTCACCCCGATCACCAAGAGCTGGCCGTCACAGTGGTGCCTGGAAGCGAACAACCTCGCCATCCAGGTGCACGGCGGCTACGGCTACACGCGCGACTACAAGGTGGAGCAGCTCTACCGCGACAACCGGCTCAATCCCATCCACGAGGGTACGCACGGGATCCAGGCGCTGGACCTGCTCGGACGCAAGGTCGGCCTGGAACAGGGCCGTGCGTTCGATCTGCTGCTGTCGAAGATAGGCGAAACGACTGCCGCCGCGATAGCAAGCGAATCACCATTGCTGCAGCGATTCGCGAAGACGTTGGAAGCCGCGGTGCGGGACGCGGCTACGACCACGCGCCAGTTGTTGTCCGGGCGCGACGCCAATCTGATGCTCGCCAACGCCTCGGTCTATCTGGAAATGCTGGGGCATGTGGTGATTGCGTGGGTCTGGCTGCGCCAGGCCCAGTTCGCCCAGCCTGCGCTCGCGCACACACAAGGCGACGACCGATCGTTCTATCAAGGCAAGCTTCAGGCCTGCCAGTATTTCCTCCGCTACGAACTGCCCAAAACCGCAGCGCAAAACGAACTTCTGCGTAGCCTCGATCCAACCTGTCTGGAAATGCGCGACGAATGGTTCTAAGCAATTGCGCCGGTGTGGCAATGCGGCCTTACGTCTGGCAAACGTCTGCCATCCAGAAACGTCAGCTGCCAATCCAACTATCGCTGCGTCACGTTCCAACGTCGACCGCATAGCGTTTGCTGTCGTCCACGAGCAACACTTAGGTGGCAGCGGCCGGCCAGGAGCGGACTATGAACACACACCCAGTTTGGACGTTCAAAGGTCTGCTCCACTCAGATACCTGCCGGATGATGGCCTCCTTCTGTTTCCGGCAGAGAAAGTCAACCAATTCGACTTTCAGCAATTGCAAGTTGAACTACCTTCCGGGCAAATGGTGAGACAAGCATAACCACTGGAAACGCGACAACCCAAGCGGATAGCCATGCACCGGCCCACAGGCTGAGCATACCGTCCGTGATACCCACCGCACGTAGGGTTGTGATACCTGATACCAGGAGCGACATGATTCCCGAAAGAATCAGACTA
>JACZJV010000091.1 GCA_014860355.1 Burkholderiales bacterium
ACCCGCACCCGGCCGTCGTCCATCGCAGGCAGGAAGGCCTGCTTGCCGGCGCGCAGCGCATCTACATGCCGGCAGTCGCGGCCATCCTCAAGGCGCCATGGCTGACGGTGGCGGTGGCTTTGGCACTGCTGGGCGTTTCGGGCACGCTCTTCGTCCAGCTCGCCGGCAAGCAGGCCTTCCTGCCTGCGATGGACGACGGCCGGGTGCGGGTGATGGTATTCACCGACACCGGCGGCTCGCTCGAGGGCATGGACCGCACGGTGCGCCTGCTCGAGCGCCTGGCGCGCGCGCAGGGCGAGGTTGCGGGGATCTCGGCGATCGTGGGCGGTTCGATCTTCGGGCGCTCGCAGCGCGAGCGCCCCAACCGCAGCACCCTAGACATCCAGCTGGTGCCGGTCGCCCAGCGCGCTCGCAGCGTGGAGCAGTGGGTCAACGCCTATACGCGCGCGGTGGCGGCCGAAGAACTCGCCGGAGTCAAGGTGCTGGCGCGCGCCGCGGGCATCCGCGGCGTGCGCGTATCGCGTGCCGACGAGGACGTGAGCGTGCGCGTGCAGGGCCCCGACCTGGCCGTCCTCGCCGCGCTCGGCGACGCACTGGTAAAGCGCCTGCGCGGATGGCCGGGCCTGCGCAACGTGCAGCATTCGGCCGAGGAGCAGCGCCAGGAGTTCGCGGTCCGGGTCGATCGCACGCGCGCCGCCGAACTGGGCGTGGACGTGACGCAGATCGGGCGCGCACTCAGGTTTGCGCTCGACGGCATCGTGGTGAGCGATTTCATCGAGGCCGACCGCGTCTACGACGTGCGCGTGCGCCTGCCGCGCGGCAGCATCGACAGCCCGGCGGCGATGCAGGCGATCCTGCTGTTCGGCGCGCAGGCCGCTCGCCCGGCGGTGTACCTGGGCGACCTCGCGCGCGTCGAGTTGGTAACGGCGCCCACCGAGATCCGGCGCGAGAACCAGCGCCGCATCGTCGAGGTGAGCGCCGCGCTGACCGGCGAGCTGCCGCTGGGCACGGTGTTGGGCACATTGCGCGAGGGGCTGCGCGGCTTCGAGCTGCCCGCCGGCTATTCGCTGTACTTCGGCGGCGCCTACGAGAGCCTGCAGCGCGGCAACCTGCTGGTAGGCACGCTCGCGGCGCTGGCCCTGTTCCTGGTGTTCGTGGTGATGGCGGTGCAGTACGAGTCGCTGCGCAATCCCGCGGTAATCATGCTCGGCGTGCCCTTCGCACTGATCGGCGTCGTGATCGGTCTGCTCGCCACCGGCCTGCCGCTGTCGATGCCGGTATGGCTGGGCATCATCATGCTGATCGGAGTGGTGGTGAACAATTCCATCGTGCTGATCGAGTATATCGAACTGCTGCGCCAACGCGGCTCGGGCGTGCGCGAGGCGATCGTCGAAGCCGCGCGGCTGCGGCTGCGGCCTATCCTGATGACCACGCTGACCACCGTTGCCGGCATGTCCCCGCTCGCCTTCGGTCTGGGCGAGGGCTCGGAGATGCTGCGCCCGCTCGCGGTATGCATGGTGTTCGGACTCGCATTCTCGATGTTCGTGACGCTGCTGCTGATACCGTCGCTGTACCTGCTGGCGCAGCCGCGCGCTGCGCGCACTACGATTCGCGCAGCGCCAGCATGGGCGGATGGTTGAGCGCGGCGCGCCCGCCCAGCCAGGCGTTGAGCGCAACGCAGGCCAGGCCCGATAGCGGCCCGGCGATCCAGATCGCCGCATTGAACTGCCAGGGAAACTGGAACACGCGCTCGGCGAGCACGTAGCCTATGGCCGTGGCCCCGGCCGAGGCCAGCACTCCCGCCACCAGGCCCAGCGCGAAGAACTCGGCGCGCTGCGCCCCCGCCACCTGCGCGCGCCTCGCGCCCAGCGCGCGCATCAGCGCCGCCTCCTGCACCCGCTCGTCCTGCGTGGAAAGCAGCGCCGCGTACAGCACCAGCACGCCCGCGACCAGCGCGAACAGGAACACGAATTGCACCGCGCGGATCACCTGGTCGAGTATGCCGTTGACCTGGCGCATGAGGGCGCTGACGTCGATCACCGTGAGGTTCGGAAACGCCTGCGTCAGGCGGGTGGTGAACAGGGGGTCGGCGCCGCCGAGGCGGAAGGTACTCATATAGCTTGCGGGAAAGCGCGCCAGCGCATCGGGCGTGGTTACGAAAAAGAAATTCGGCCGCATCGAGTCCCAGTCCAGTTTGCGCACGCTCGACACCGGCACGGTGACGCTCGCGCCGCCGCCGCTGAAACTCAGGGTGTCGCCGAGTTTTATCCCCAGGCGTTCGGCGATCCATACTTCCACCGAGACCGAGCCTTGCGCGTAGTCTTCGCGCGTGAACCAGCGTCCCTCGGTGATCTGATTTCCCGCTGGCATACTCTGCATGAAGGAGAGGTTGAACTCGCGGTCGATCTGGCGTTTGGCGCGCTCGTCCGTATAGTCGGCCGCCCCGACTGCGCGGCCGTTGATCGCGCTCAGCCGTGCCCGCACCATCGGAAAACTGGTCGCCGCCGCAACGCCGTTGCCGGCCAGGAACTGCGCCAGCGGCCGCACCTGATCCGGCTGAATATTCACCACGAAGCGATTGGGCGCGTCCTGCGGCAGCTTGGTGCGCCAGGCCTCGAGCAGGTCGCCGCGGATGAACGTCAGCAGCAGCAGCACGGTCAGGCCCAGGGCGAGCGCGACGATCTGCACGGCGTTGGTGCGGCTGCGCCGGCGCAGATTCGCGAGTCCATAGCGCCAGGTAACGCTGCCCGAGCGGCCCAGTGCGGAAAACAGGCGCAAGGCCCCCAGGCTCGCCAGCCAGAAAAGTATGAAAGCTGCGACGAAGCCGCCGAACACGGTGGCGCCGAGTTTGACTTCGCCCGCCTGCCACAGCAGCAAGGCCGCCAGCGCGGCCAGCCCCAGCGCGTAAGCGGCAAGAGCGCCTTGCCGGGGCGCGCCGACTTCGCGCCGGATGACACGTATCGCCGGCACGTTCTTCAGCTGCAGCAGCGGCGGCAGCGCGAATCCGAGCAGCAGCAACAGCCCCGCAGCAAATCCCTGCAGCACGGGATAGTAGCCGGGCTGCGGCAGCGACGAAGCGACGAATTCGGTAAGCCAGAGCGCAATCACGGCCTGACCGGCGTAGCCGAGCAGGCAGCCCGCCGTGCTCGCGATCAGCCCCAGCAGCACGAATTCCCAGCTGAACAGGGCAAACAGCCGGCCCTGCAAGGCGCCGAAGCAGCGCATCACGGCGTAGCCGTCCAGATGGCGCTGGGTATAACGGCGCGTGGACAGCGCGATGGCGACGGCGGCGAGGATTACCGCGAACATGGCCGAGAGGCCGAGAAATTGCTGCGCACGGTCCAGTCCGGCGCGCACCTCGGGACGGGCGTTGCCCAGGCTTTCGACGCGCTGTCCCGGTCCCAAGCTGGACTTGACCCAACTCGCGTACGCATCCGTGGCCGCGCGCGTGCCGGCGAGGTAGAGCTGATAATGCGCGCGGCTGCCGGTCTGGATCAGTCCGGTGGCGGGAAGGTCTTCGACGCGCATCAGCAGGCGCGGCGCGATATTGAAGAAGCTCAGTCCCCGGTCCGGCTCCAGCGTAAGCACCGCGCCCACGGTGAATCGCGCGTTGCCGAGTTCGACCTGTCCGCCCGGGGCAACGCCTAGCGCCGCGCTCAGCCGTTCATCGAGCCACACCGAACCCGGCGGCGGGACGGCGTCGGTCGCGGCATCCTCGGCGTTCAGGCGCGGCGCGATGCGCAGCTTGCCGCGCAGCGGATAACCCGCGCTGACCGCCTTGACTCCCGCGAGCTGGGCTGCCTCGCCCGCGCGCGCCATGCTGACGAAGCTCACGCCGTCGGCGCGCGCAAGACCGCGTGCGGCGGCCGCATCGCGCAATTCCGGCGCGAACGGATGGTCGGACACCAGCAACACGTCGGCGCCCAGCATCTGATTCGCCTCGCGCGTCAGCGCCTGCCACACGCGGTCGGCGAAAAAAGCCACGCTGGTGACGCTGGCGACGGCAATGACCAGGGCCAGCGCCAGTACGCGCAACTCGCCCGCGCGCCAGTCGCGCAACAGCATTTTCAGCGGCAGTGGCAGATTATTGGTCACGATTCAAGTATTGACACGATAGGCGGGCGCTGGCGTTCGAACTGGCGCGGACGGCGACCCGTCCGCGCAGATCGTCGATTACGCGCAGATGAAAAGCGCATCCGCGCGTAATCGGCGATTTTGCATAAAAGCAAGTCCAAAACGCTGTTGTTTTTTGCCAGTAACCGTCGTTTTGGTATGGATACGCTTTTCATCCGTACCAGAACGACGGGAGGCGCGCGCAGCGCGCAAGTCCGCTGATGGCACATGACAGTGACAGCATTCGACACATCGTATCCAAACATGTTCATCATGCGACGATGCGCCCGCCGGAGAGCCTGATCTGGCGCTGGCAGCGGCGCGCGATCGCGTCGTCGTGGGTCACCAGCACCAGCGTGGTGCCGGCCGCGGCATTGAGCGCGAACATCAGATCGATGATGCCGGCGCCGGTTTCGGCGTCCAGATTGCCCGTGGGCTCGTCTGCGAGCAGCAGCTTGGGCTGCATCACGAAAGCGCGCGCCAGCGCGACGCGCTGCTGCTCCCCGCCGGAAAGGTATTTCGGATAGTGCCCCATGCGCTCGCCCAGCCCGACGCGCTCGAGCATGGCCGCTGCGCGCCGCGCCGCGTCGGCGGTCCCGGCCAGTTCCAGCGGCAGCATCACGTTCTCCAGTGCGTCGAGCGCCGGCAACAGCTGAAACGACTGGAACACGAAACCGAGCAACTGCGCGCGCAGCGCGGCGCGGCCGTCCTCGCCCAGCGCGTACAGATCGACGCTGTCCAGATGCACGCTGCCTGCGCTGGGCGTATCCAGGCCGGCGAGCAGGCCCAGCAGCGTGGACTTGCCCGAGCCCGACGCGCCGAGGATGGCCACCGCCTCCCCCGCCATGACCGCGAGCTCGATCTCATGCAGAATGACAAGCTGACTGGCGCCGTTCGGCACCACCTTGGACAGGCCGGCCGCTTTTACCATGGGTATATCGATGGACTGGATCATGTTGAAAAAATTCTTGGCCACCTGGTTGACGTCCTTGCTGCTGCTGCCGGTGACGGCCTGGGCCGGCAGCACCATCCTGATCTACGGCGACAGCCTGTCCGCCGCCTATGGCCTCGCCCGGGAAGCGGGCTGGGCCGCCCTGCTGCAGGCGCGTCTGGAACACAAAGGCCTGGATTATACCGTGACCAACGCCAGTATCAGCGGCGAAACGAGCAGCGGCGGCGCAGCGCGCATAGCCGAGGCGCTCAAGGCGCACAAACCGCGGGTGGTCATTGTCGCATTGGGTGCGAACGACGGCCTGCGCGGCCTGCCGCCGGCGCAGATGCAAGCCAACCTGGCGAAAATCGTGAGCCGGAGCCAGAAATCCGGGGCCCGCGTGCTGCTCGTCGGCATGCGCGTGCCGCCCAATTACGGCGCAAGTTATACGCGTGAGTTCGCCCAGGTCTACACCGATCTCGCGCGCAAATACAAAACCGCGCTCCTGCCCTTCCTGCTCGAGGGCATGGCGGAGCAACGCGATTTGTTTCAGGCCGACAATCTGCATCCGACCGCGGCGGCACAGCCGATACTTCTGGAGAACGTATGGAATGCGCTCGTGCCCTTGCTCAAATGAGTCGCGCAGCATGACCCGGCGCAAAGTTCCCGGCCGCCGACCTTGCGCCGCGGGCGATATCGAACGGGCAGGCGCGGCACGGCTCCTGCTATCGCAGCGCGGCGCCTGTTCGAATAGCCAGGTCTGCGCCTGAAGCGCAAGGCAGCCCCGACTGGCGCGGTTCAGCGTGCGATAATCCCCGCGCACGGCTCACTCAAGGCCTGGTCCATGATCAAATTCGGATTCAAGATCAAGACGCGCGGCGGCACGGTCGTGGACAAGCTGACGATCGCGGCGCGCGACCGCATCGAAGCCGAGCGCAAAGTCGCCCAGATCTACCATCATTGCGAATTCCTCGACTGCTACGAAGTGCAGCCGTCGGTGAACGAAGACTCGCTCGATCTGGAACGCGCGATCAATCTGATCAACAGGGAATCGGATCCCGGGCCGCCGGCTAAGGATTAATTGACAAAGCCCGCGGCGTCGAGTTCTTCCAGCAGGGCGGCGTAATCGCGCGCGCCGCGACTCTGCGGCGCGTGTGCGAACACGTCGCAATTCTGCGCCGGACTCTCGGCCAGGCTGACGCTTTCGGCAATCCGGGTATCGCACATCTGCGCGCCGAAGCGCTCGCGCAGCTTGCGGTCGATATCCCAGGACATGCGCCGGCGCGCGTCGAAACGGGTGATCACGAAACGGCGCAGCGGCGGCTTGCCCAGCACGCGTTCCAGCGCGCGCAAGGTGCGGTCTATCTGCAGCGCACCGTTCAGCGCCAGATAGTCGGCGGAAATCGGGACCAGCACCCGGTCGCAGGCAAATATGCCGTTCAGGGACAGCACGCCCAGCAGCGGGCATGCATCCATCAGGATCGGCCGGTCGGTGTTGAGCTTCTCCCTGGCGATACCCGCGTTGAGGCGCTGCAATGCACGCGGCCCTTTGCCGAACTGCGTGTCGACTTTCGACAGATCCAGATGCGCGGGGATGACCGACCATCCACAGTCGCTCTCGCGGATCAGTTGCGCGAGCAGCTTGGTTTCCTGGTAAAAAGCATACAGGCTGTCGCGGCCGTCGCTGGCGGCGACCCCGCAGATCGCCGACAGATGCGCCTGCGGATCCAGGTCGATCAACAGCGGCGCGCTGCCGCGGCGCGCGAGCAGCGCAGCCAGATTGAGCGCGGTGGTGGTCTTGCCCACTCCGCCCTTCTGGTTGAACACAACGATTCTTGCCATTGCCCACCTCTGCGCGAGCGCTATGGTCGCAGCCGAGTTTCCACAAAAGCAACTGGATGCTAAATCAATAATCTACCAAAAACAATGCATTGGCAATCCTTTTTAGCAATTCTTCTGCGTTATGCACGAAACTCCATAACTGGATTGAGAAACTCCGATCCAGCATCCACTCCTCCCTCGGGGAAACCGGGAACATCCCCGTTTCCCGTCGGTTTGACACCTGGTCTGATCGCGCAGACAATGTAATCATTGTATACAAGGAGTGCGCATGAGTGAACCTGTGACGTTGCGGCTGGAGCCAGACATACGCAAGCGCCTGGACAAGCTCGCCAAGGCAACCGAGCGCAGCCGCGCTGCCCTTGCGGCCGAAGCCGTCCGCCAATTCGTGGAACTCAACGAGTGGCAGATTGCCGCGATCGAGGAAGGCGTGCGCGAGGCGGACGAGGGGCGCTTCATCGACCATTCGCAGCTGAAGTCCAAGTGGGAGAAAAAACTTGCGGCTGCGCTGGACCAGGCTCGCTGAGCGCGACCTCGACGAGATCGCGGCCTATATCGGTCAGGATAATCCGGCGGCGGCAGCCCGCGTCGTTCTCGAGTTGATCGATCAGGTCGAAAACCTGCTGCCTGCGCATCCGGCAATTGGCCGCCCCGGGCGCGTGATCGGAACACGTGAACTGGTCATCGGCGAACTGCCCTACGTCATTCCCTATCGCGTGCGTGAACAAGACCTCGAGATTCTGCGCGTACTGCATACTTCGCGGCGCTGGCCGGGTAAGCTCTGAGCACCGCAGCGGCGCAGCCTTGGCCAGCGCGATACCTCAGCTGTTCGCGCTGACATCTTTCGTCCGTCCTGTTTCCAGGCAAGCTCGGTTCACTCTCCCCCCTTTGCTCATCGCTCGAGCCGCCTGAGCGTGAGGCCCAGCGTCACGCCGAGTAGCGCTGCGCTCCCGGTGACGATCAGCGCATCACGCCATAGTCCGCTGGATGCGACCAACATGGCAATCAGCGGCGGGCCCAGGAAAGGACCGAGGTTGCCGAATTGGTTGAATAGGCCCTGCAAGGTGCCGATCTGTTTCGGGGAACGTACGAGACTGGCGGTAGCCGACAGCACCGAGGCCGGGATCAGCCCGCCGGTGAAGGAAAGCAGCAGGCACAGGCCATAGCGCACCAGGTCCGGCAGCAGGTCGAGGAAGATACCGGCGCCGCACAGGCCGGTGACCAGGCTGGCGAAGGCGATCAGGCTGCCGCGGCGAAAATTGCGTTGCACAAGGCTGCCGCCGAGCAGGTTGCCCGGCACGTTGACCAGAACCATCAGGCAGGACAGCAGCGACACCGCCAGCGGCGAGAGCGCGCGCTGTTCCTGCAGGAAAGTGGGCAGCCAGATGATCAGGGCGAAATGTTGCAGGGTCCAACTGGTCATGGCGACGGCCAGCAGCCAGGGCTTGAGTTGCATCAGCGCGTCCCTGGCCGCGGCGAACGGATGCGCCTGGGCTGGGGCCGGCGCAGGCAGGCGGTAGGCAGGCCGCGAGCGCGATACCGCGAACAATGCGGCGAGCAATGCCGCCAGGCTCAGCAACCACATTCCACGCCAGCCGCCGATGGGCATCACCGCCGGCGCCAGCAGCATGGCGAGGCCGACGCCCGCGGGCAGGTAAGCGCTCCAGATGCCGAGCGTGTAGCGCCGGTCCACCGGCGCACTGGCCGAACTGAGCAGGGCCGGGGCGGAAACCGCGACGGCGACTACGCCGGCGCCTTCGGCAAAGCGCGAAATCAGCAGCGTCAACTCGTTGCCCGCAAGCAGACCGAGCAGTCCACCCGCGATCGAACAGCCCAGGCCGATAATGCACATGCGCATGGCGCCGATGCGATCGCCCAGCACCCCGAACAACACTGCCGTCGTCACCGCCATGGTATTGATCATGGACGACACCCAGCCTGCGGCCACCAGCGTAAGTCCGAATTCGGTGCGCAACTGCGCCATAGCGATCGGCACCTTGCCGACGTTCATGGCGACGGCAACGCCGCACAGGGCGGCGGCCAGCACGCCGCGCCAGTCGGTTTCGGTGCGGCTCGCGAGAGCGGGGTTCATCCCAGGTGCAACGCAATGTCCTGCGCAAACGCCTGCTGCACGCTCTACCCTGGCCTTATGCACTCACTCGATCACTCGACGCTGACACCCTGCCCCGCCACCATCCGCCCGACGCGGCACGCAGCGTCGAAGCCCTGCTTGCCGAATTCGGCCAGCACCTGCGCTTCGACTTCGGCCGCGCAGGCGACGAGCAGCCCGCCGCTGGTCTGCGGATCGGTGAGTAGCGCGCGCTGCCACTCGGGCATGCCCGCGGGGAGCCGGATCTCCTTGCCATAGCCCGCCCAGTTGCGCTCGCTTGCGCCGGTCACCGTGCCCTGTTTGGCCCATTGCAGCGCTTCTTCGATGAACGGCAGGTCGGCGTAGCGCAGCTGCGCACCCAACCTGGAACCGCGGCAGATTTCCAGCAGGTGCCCGGCGAGGCCGAAGCCGGTGATGTCGGTCATCGCGTGCACCCCCGGCAGTTCGGCCAGGGCGATGCCCGGTGTATTGAGCCTGGTCGTGGCGGCGATCATCTGCGCGTAACCGGCGGCCGAGAGCGCGCCCTTTTTCAGCGCGGCTGAAAGAATGCCCACCCCCAGGGGCTTGCCCAGGATCAGCACGTCGCCCGCCTGCGCGCTGTCGTTGCGCTTGACCCGGTCCGGGTGCACCAGGCCCAGCGCGACCAGGCCGTAGATCGGCTCGAGCACGTCGATGGAGTGCCCCCCGGCTATGGGGATGCCGGCCTCGGCGCACACCGACTCGCCGCCGGCGAGGATTTTCCCGATCACTTCCAGCGGCAGCTTGTCCAGCGGCATGCCGACCACGGCCAGCGCCATGAACGGGCGCCCGCCCATGGCGTAAATATCGGAGAGCGCATTGGTCGCAGCGATGCGCCCGAAATCGTAGGGATCGTCGACGATGGGCGTGAAAAAATCGGTGGTCGCGATCAGCGCCTGGCTATCGTTCAGGCGGTACACCGCGGCATCGTCGCTGGATTCCTTTCCTACCAGCAGATCCGCGGGCAGCACGCGGATGGGCGTGGCCGCCAGCAGTTCTGTGAGCACCCCGGGCGCGATCTTGCAGCCGCAGCCGCCGCCGGAGGAAAGTTGGGTAAGGCGTATCGGCAGGGCTGCAGCTGCGTTCATGGTGGCGGGGCTCGGTCGGGATGGGGTGTTTGCGTGTAAACTCGCAGCTGATTCTAAAGCAGCGAAGCCGCATCGGCATTCGATGCGGCTTCTTCGGAAAATCCGTGAAATTTCCCAACGTCGTTACCGTAGCACAGCTGACCGGGTTTGACGAGGTCATCGATGTGCGCTCGCCCTCCGAATTCGCCGAGGACCATGTGCCCGGCGCGATCAACTGCCCGGTGCTCGACGACGCCGAGCGCGCCGCGATCGGCACCATGTACAAGCAGGTCTCGCCGTTCGACGCGAAAAAGCGCGGCGCCGCCCTGGTGGCGAAAAACATCGCGCGACATATCGAGGAAGAATTCGCCGCACACGGCAGGACCTGGCGCCCGCTGATCTACTGCTGGCGCGGCGGCAAGCGCAGCGGCGCCATGGCGCATATCCTGTCCGAAATCGGCTGGCACGCGGCGCAGCTCGAAGGCGGCTATCGCGCCTACCGGCGCGAGATCCTGGCGCAGCTGGCGGAACTGCCGCAGAAGTTCCGCTATCGCGTGGTATGCGGCGCCACCGGCAGCGCCAAGAGCCGCCTGCTGCAGGCCCTGGCCGCGGCCGGCGCGCAGGTACTGGACCTGGAAGCGCTGGCCAGCCACCGCGGCTCGGTGCTCGGCAACCTGCCCGAGCAGGCGCAACCGGCGCAGAAAATGTTCGACAGCCTGGTGTGGAACGCCTTGAGCAGGTTCGATCCCGCTCGCCCCGTGTATGTGGAGGCGGAAAGCAAGAAGATCGGCCAGCTGCAGGTGCCCGATGCGCTGCTCGCGTGCATGCGCGCAAGTCCCTGCCTGCTGATCGAGGCGCCGCTTGCCGAACGCGTCGCCTTTCTCGTCGATGAGTACCAGCATTTTCTCGGCGATCCGCAGGATCTGAAAGCCAAGCTCGAGTGCCTCGCCGGCCTGCACAGCAAGGACACGCTGGCACGCTGGATGAGCCAGGTGCAGCAAGGGCAATGGGGCGAACTCGTCGCAGACCTGCTCGCCAATCACTATGATCCGGCCTACCAGCGCGCGACGCTGAAGAATTTCGAGCAACTCGCACAGGCGCAAGTGCTCAGGCCGGCGAAGCTCGATGCCGCATCCCTCGCGCAGATGGCGGCCCGGGTGATCGCCGAGGTGCGAGCATGAACAGCCCGGAAATGAAATCCCGGCTGCTGCAGCTGTTCCCGGTGTTCCAGAAACTGCCCGCCGCAGCCGTGGAGGAAATCGTGCTCAGCGCAGCCTTGCGGCAGGCGCCGGCGGGCGCAATCCTGTTCGAGGCGGCTAGCCCCTGCACCGGATTCCCGATGCTGCTCGAAGGCAGCGTGCGCGTGGTCAAGTCCGCGCCCAACGGCCGCGAAGTCCAGCTCTACCGCATCACCCCCGGGGAAAGCTGCCTGCTCTCGAGCAGCTGCCTGCTCGGCGGCAGCGCCTATTCCGCCACCGGCGTCGCGCAGACTGCGGTGAGCCTGCTCACCTTGCCGCCGGCGGTGTTCCACCGGCTGCTCGCCGAGCACAAGCCCTTTCGCGACTATGTGTTCGGCCTTTTCTCCGAACGCCTGGCTGAACTGATGAGCCTGGTCGAGGCGGTGGCGTTCCAGAAGCTGGACCAGCGACTTGCCGCGCTGCTGCTCGGCAAGGGCGAACTCGTGCGCGCCACGCACCAGAGCCTGGCCGACGAACTGGGCAGCGTGCGCGAAATGGTGAGCCGGCTGCTCAGCAACTTCCAGGACCGCGGCTGGGTAGCGCTGGGCCGCGAGCAGATCCGCATCACCGACGCTGCGGCGCTGCGGCGAATGGCGCAGCCCTGATCCGCGCACGCTCGGCATCGAACATCAGACACCGGGTCCGGGACATTGGCGCAGCCCGCGAAGGACCTGCGCGCTGCGCGCGCCAGCCGGTTACCAACAAGGATAGCCATGGCTTTTCATACAAGATCGCCGATTGTGCACGGATAGCTTTCTATCCGTGCGCAATCGGCGATCCGCGCGGACGGGACGCCGTCCGCGCAAGTTCCGTCGCTGCACTTTGCTGTGTCCCCGCAAGCCTGCTGGTGTCGCTGCGCGCTCATTGCGCGCTCTGCGCGCCAACCATGTTTTCTGTACGGATAAAAAGCGCATCCGTACAGAAAACATGGTTCCGGCAAACAACAAGGATGACGCGGGATTCTTGTACGTCATTGACAATTCGCCGGGACCGACTTTAGCCCGCGCAAAATCGCAACTCTGCAGGCCCGCCGCTTACAACCCGCCGAGCACCTTGATGTGCGCGACTACGCCACGCGCGAGCGCGGACAGGTTGTAGCCGCCCTCGAGCACGGAAACGATGCGCCCTTCTGCGTATTTGTCCGCCACCGCCTTGATCTGCGTGGTGACCCAGGCGTAATCAGCGTCCACCAACCGCAGCATGGCCATGTCGTCATCGACATGCGCATCGAATCCGGCGGAGAAAAACACCATCTGCGGCCGAAACGCTTCCAGCGCCGGCAACCAGCGTTGCGTCACGGCGTCGCGGAAGGGCTGGCTGCCCGCGCCCGCGGGCAAAGGCACGTTGACCATGTTCGGCGACGGATCCTCGGTGCCGCTATACGGATAGAACGGATGCTGGAAGGTGCTCACCATCAGCACGCGCGCGTCGTCGCGGAATATGTCCTCGGTACCGTTGCCGTGATGCACGTCGAAATCGACGATGGCGACGCGCGCGAGGCCGTGCTGCTCGAGCGCATGCATGGCGGCTACGGCGACGTTGTTGAACAGGCAAAAGCCCATGGCGCGGCTGCGCATCGCATGGTGTCCCGGGGGGCGCACGCTGCAAAAGGCGTTGTCCGCCTGCCGGTTCAATACCAGGTCGGTGGCCAGCACCGCGGCGCCGGCCGCGTGCAGCGCTGCGTCCCAGGTATGCGGATTCATCGCCGTGTCCGGGTCCAGATGGACGGTGCCGCTTTGCGGCGCGCTGCTGCGGATATGGCTGATGTATTCCATCGGGTGCACCCGCGCCAGGCTGGTCACGTTCGCCTGCGGCGCCTGATGATGCGCGAGATGCTGCCCGATGCCCGAGGCGATCAACTGGTCATCGATCGCGCTCAATCGCTCCGGACATTCCGGGTGATAGGCCCCCATGTCGTGTTTGCCGCAGTGCGGGTGAGAGATGAAAGCGGTGGCCATGTCGCGTCTAGTCAGGACTGGATTTGCTGAATATTAGCCCAAATCCACGTAAGATGACGGATGCCCTGCTCATGAGTACGCCAGATTCGGGCGCTCAGGCGCCGCCGTCATCCACCTGCGAGCCCCCGGCCCGGTCCGACACACTATGGAGAACCCGATTGCTGCTGCACGCTGAAATCAAATTCGCCACGCGCGACACCTCCATACACCGCGTCATCGCCAACGCGGGCAAGATCATCCTGGGCAAAGAGCGGCAGATACGCATGGCGGTGGCCTGCCTGCTGGCGCGCGGCCACCTGCTGATCGAGGATCTGCCCGGTGTGGGCAAGACCACGCTCGCACACACCCTGGCCAAACTTCTGGGCCTCGCCTTCCAGCGCATCTCGTTCACCAGTGACCTGCTGCCGGCCGACATCATCGGGGTATCCGTATTCGACCGCGACAGCGGCTCGTTCAAGTTCCATCCGGGGCCGATCTTTTCGCAGCTGATCCTGGCCGACGAAGTCAATCGCGCCACGCCCAAGACGCAGAGCGCGCTGCTCGAAGCGATGGAAGAGCATCAGGTCACCGCGGAAGGCGAGACGCGGCCGCTGCCCGAACCCTTTTTCGTGATCGCCACGCAGAACCCATCGCACCAGGTCGGCACCTTTCCCCTGCCCGAATCGCAGCTGGACCGCTTCCTCATGCGCATCGAGCTGGGCTATCCGGATCGCGACGCCGAGCGCGCCCTGCTGCAGGGCGCGGAGCGGCGCAATCTGGTGGCGACGCTGGAACCCTGTCTCGCGCCGGGCGAACTGCTGCAGTCGCAGGCGGCCGCAGACAGGGTGTACGTGGCGCCGGCCCTGCTCGATTACGTACAGGCCATCGTCGAGCACACCCGGCACGCGCCCGAATTCACCAACGGCCTGTCGCCGCGCGCGGCCCTGGGCATGCTGCATGCGGCCAAAGCCTGGGCCATGCTCGAAGGCCGCGACAAGGTGCTGCCCGAGGATGTGCAGGCGATACTGCCGGGCGTGGCCGGCCACCGCCTCGCGCAGGCGCACGAAGGCGCGCACAAACGCGCCTCCGAGCTTAGCGCCGCGCTGATCGAGGCCGTGCCGATTCCTTGAAGCGCGTCGACCACCGATAGCGCGCCGGCGCGATGTTCGAAAAAATCCTGGGCCGATCACAGCTCTATCTCGCGTTCTTCGGCCCGCGCGAGCCCGAGCCGGGCACCATTTTCCTGCGGCAAAACCGCGTCTACATCCTGCCGACCCGCCCGGGCCTTGCCTTCGGCCTGGCGCTGGTCGTGATGCTGATCGGCTCGATCAACTACAACCTTTCCCTGGGCTACATCCTCACCTTCCTGCTTGCGAGCATGGGGATGGTGGCGATCCTGCACACCTTCCGCAATCTGGTGCATCTGCATATCACGCCCGGGCGCGTGCTACCGGTTTTCGCCGGCGAAGTCGCCTGGTTCGAGCTGTTCGTCGAAAACCGCGCGCGCTATGACCGCTGCTCCGTCGCGCTCTGGCATCAGGGCAAGGCGACGCGCTGCGACGTGGCCAGCGCGCGCGGCACCACGGTGAGCGTTCCGGTAGCGTCCGCAAGGCGCGGCTGGCTTGCGCCGGGACGCATTACCATGGACACGCGCTTTCCCATCGGCCTCCTGCGCGCCTGGAGCTACATCCAGCCGGACATGCGCGGCCTGGTCTATCCCCGGCCGGACGACGGCCTGCTGCCGCTGCCTGAGCCGTCCGGGGGCAGCGGCGAAAAGCGCGTCGCGAGCAGCGGCAGCGACGATTTTGCCGGTCTGCGCGCCTACCAGGCCAGCGATTCGCCGCGCCATATCCACTGGAAAGCGGCCGCCCGGGGTCAGGGACTGCAGACCAAGGTATTCAGCGGCCGCGCTGCCGCCGAGTTGTGGCTGGACTGGAACGAGCTGCCCGCAAATCTGGATCTGGAGTCCAGGTTGTCGCGTCTGACCCGCTGGGTGCTCTCGGCCGACCACGACGGACTGCGTTACGGACTGCGCCTACCCGGGCTGGAATTGGCGCCGGACGCGGGCGAGCCGCACCGCCTCGCCTGCCTGCGGGAACTCGCCCTGTATGGCCTCTGACAAGCACAGCGCGCCGAATCCGGCGATCCAGGCGCGTCACCTGTTCTGGCTGCTCGCCGGACTGGCGCTGGTGGCCGCCCCGCATACCCCGCGCCTGCCCTGGTGGTTGAATCTGATTGCATTGATCCTGTTCGCCTGGCGTATCTATCTCGCCCGCGGCAAGCGCGCGCTGCCGCAGAAATGGCTGCTGGTCCTGTTCGTGGTCGGCGGCGTATTAGGGGTCTACCTGACCTACCGCACCATTTTCGGCCGCGATTCCGGTGTGGCGCTGCTGGTGCTGTTCCTTTCGCTCAAGCTGCTGGAGTTGCACCACCAGCGCGATGCCGTCGTGCTGGTCCTGCTCTCCTACTTTCTGGCGCTCACCAATTTCTTTTATACGCAGACTCTGCCCATCGCGGGACTGATGCTGGTCTCCACCCTGGTCAACACCGCCAGCCTGGTGAATTTTTCCGCGCCCGGGCGCGCGCTGCAGGCGAACCTGAAAACGGCGGGCGTGCTGCTCGCCCAGGCGGTGCCGGTGATGCTGCTGTTGTTCTTCCTGTTTCCGCGGGTACAGGGTCCGCTGTGGGGCCTGCCGCAGGATGCCTACAGCGGTGTCACCGGCCTGTCCGACTCGATGTCGCCCGGCGCAATCAGCCGGCTGTCGCAATCGGACGCCATCGCGTTTCGCGTCAGGTTCGCGGACGACGTGCCGCCCCGGTCCCGCTTGTACTGGCGCGGGCCGGTATTCTGGAATTTCGACGGCCGCACCTGGCGCGCGGGAACCGTACGCAGCTTCAGCGAGATCAGGTTCGAGGGCCGCGGCAAGCCCTACGACTACGAAGTCACGCTGGAGCCGCACAAATTCAATTGGCTGTTCGCGCTGGAACTGGGAGCGAAAATACCCGAAAACGCGAAAGTCACCCCGGACAACATGCTGCTTGCGCGCACACAGGTGCGCGACCGGGTGCGCTACGACATGCGCTCCTACACCGATTTCACCCAGGGCAGCGCGGACGACGCGGGCGAACTCAGGCCAGGACTGCAGCTGCCTGCCGGTTTCAATCCGCGCTCGCGCCGGCTGGCGCAGGAATGGAAAGCGGGCGCAGCGACCGACGCGGCCATCGCAGGCAAAGCCCTGAGCTATTTCCGCGACGAGGGATTCGCCTACACGCTCGAGCCGCCGCTGCTGGGGCGCGATTCCGTGGACGAATTCCTGTTCGGCAGCAAGCGCGGCTTTTGCGAGCACTACGCCTCGAGCTTCGTGTTTCTGATGCGCGCCGCAGGGGTGCCGGCCCGCATCGTCACCGGTTATCAGGGCGGCGAACTGAATCCCGTAGACGGCTACATGATCGTGCGCCAGTCCGACGCGCACGCCTGGGCCGAAGTTTGGCTCGGGGGCCGCGGCTGGGTGCGCTTCGATCCCACCGCCGCCGCTTCGCCGGTGCGGGTCGAATCCGGCATTGCCGCGGCGGTGCCCGCCACCGACCCGCTGCCGCTGATGGCGCGCACCACGTTCTACTGGCTGCGCGAAATGCGCTACAACTGGGACGCCCTCGCCAACAAGTGGAACCAGCTGGTGCTCGGCTATAACCCGGAGCGCCAGCGCCAGTTCCTCACCAGCATGGGCATGAATGAGCCCAGCTGGGAAGACATGACTCTGACGCTGTTCTGGGGCGTGGTCGGTCTGCTGGCGCTGCTCACCGCCTGGCTGTTGCGGCGCATGCGCAGCGCCGACCCGGTGCAGCGCCTCTGGCTCAGGTTCTGCGCCAAGCTGCGCGACAGCGGCTGCGCGCGCGCGCCACATGAGGGTCCGGCTGATTTTATCGAACGCACTGCCGGGCGCTATCCGACCCAGGCAGAAAACATACGCGCCATCGGCGGGCTCTACATAGCGCTACGCTACGGCGGGCGCGCGGAAGCGCGCATGCTGGCCGAATTGCGCCTGCTGGTGCGGGAGTTCAGCGTTTGAGCCTGCCGGCGCGTTTGCTTCCGCGCGTGCTGCTCGCCTTCGCGCTGGCTTCGTCCACGGCCTACGCGGCCGATGCCGCCGGGCGCTACGCCGGCCGCGCGGACGTGCGCGAGTTCATTGCGCAAATGGTGGAAAAGCACGGCTTCGCCGGCGAAGAACTGCAGGCGCTGTTCAGCCGCGCGCGCTTCAAGCCGGGTATCATCAAGGCCATTACGCCGCCCACGGCGCCGCGCGCCAGGTCCTGGCAGGCGTATCGAGCGCTGTTCCTCACGGCGCAGCGCATAGAGGCGGGAGTCGAGTTCCGCGAGCAGCAGCGCGAGGCGCTCGCGCGCGCCACCGAACTATACGGCGTACCCGAAGAGATCATCGTCGCCATCATCGGCGTGGAAACGGCTTACGGCCGCAACACCGGCGGCTACCGCGTGATCGACGCGCTTAGCACCCTAGCCTTCGACTATCCGCCGCGCGCCGATTTTTTCCGCGGCGAACTGGAAAACTTCCTGCTGTACGCGCGCGACGCAGACATCGACACCCTGGCTTTGAAGGGTTCGTACGCCGGTGCCATCGGCATTCCCCAGTTCATGCCCGGCAGCTACCTGCGCTACGCCGTGGATCTGGACGGCGACGGAAAATCGGACCTGTCCAACAGCTACGCCGATGCCATCGGCAGCGTGGCCAATTTCCTCAAGGCGCACGGATGGAAAACGGGCCAGCCGGTGGCATACCCGGCGCGGGTGCAGGGGGAGGATTATCGCGAACTGGTCGACGCCGGCATCAAGCCCGCATTGCGCTATGACGAACTGGCCGGCTACGGCGTCAGCGCCGTGGGCGAGGCCAGCGCGGACGCGCTTTGCGCCTTGATCGAACTCAGCACGCCGGATGAAGCCAGCGTATACCTGGTGGGCCTCACCAACTTCTGGGTGCTGACCCGCTATAACCGCTCCAGCATGTATGCCGCCGCCGTCCTGGAACTGGCGCAGGCGCTGAAATCCGCTTCCCCGGAAAAATAGGCGCCGGTCGCCGCGGGGGCGCGATCCCTACAATTGCGCCAGGGCGCGCCTTATCTCTTCCACCGCCTCGGGCTTGAGCGCTTCCTGCGGCGCGATGGCAGCGCCGACATCGAAGCCCTGCAGCCCCAGTGCCGTCTTGATGCAGGCCGCGAGCGCGTATTTGGTGAACACTTCGTTGATGGCCCATTGCCGGCGCTGTTCCGCCATTGCTTCCTCCCATTTGCCGGCGCGGGCGAGCTCGTACAGGCGCACGCATTCGCGCGGCATCACGCACCCCGGCCCGGCCATCCACCCGACTCCGCCGAGCTGCAGCACCAGCAGCGGGATGTGCGCGGATGCGCTGAACACCTTGATGCGAGCGCCCATGCGATTGAGGATGGTGAGGATGCGCCCGGTATTGCCGGAAGCGTCCTTGACGTACTCGATGTTGGGAATATGGGACAAGGCATCGAGCACGTCCATGGGGATATCGCCGCCGAGCAGGCCCGGATTGGTGTATAGCGTCATCGGCGTTTGCGGCATGGCCCGTGCGACGGCGCTGAAGTAGCCCTCGATGCCGCGCGGCGGCACCGGAAACATCTGCTGCAGGATCAGGATCAGTCCGTTCGCCCCAAGGCGTGCATGCGCCTCGGCCTGCCGGATCGCATCGCTGGTGGCGAACGCCGCGACTCCCGCCAGTACCGGCACGCGCCCGGCTGCGGCATCGACCACGATGCGCACGACTTCCTTGCGCTGTTCGAACGAGAGATAGGCGAACTCGCCGGTACTGCCCAGAGGCGACAGGCCGTGCACGCCGCAGCCGATCAGATGCTCGACCAGTTCGCGCAGCACGCGCTCGCGCACGCGCCCGGTGGATTCGTCGATGGGAGAAACGAGATAGGGGAAGATTCCGTGAAAGTCGGTCATGTGAGCGCAGGTCTTGATGGTGTCAGGATGGGGTCAGGCGAACAATCAGAATGATAGCGCGCTTTGCGCGGCGTCAGTGCAGGCGCGGCATCAGTGCTTGCAAGTTGCCCCCGACAAAGCAACAATGCGCACTTTGCGCGAAAGAGCCTCATCCCATGACCAGCGGCAAAGCAAACAGCAAGGGGCCGCGCATCGCCGTGCGCCGCTCCGGAATACACGGACGCGGCGTATTCGCCCGGCGCCTGATACGCGAGGACGAAACGGTGTGCGAATACAAAGGTGAGATCATCAGCGAGGCCGAAGTCGCGCGCCGTTATCCGGAGGACATGCAGGGGCTGAACCACACCTTCATTTTCGGCGTTGCACACAACCACAATATCGACGGCGGATCGAAGGGCAATATTGCGCGCTGGATCAACCACTCCTGCGCCCCCAACTGCGATACCTATGAGAAGGACAGGCGCATTTTCGTGCGTGCCGCGCGCGACATCCGCCCGGGCGAGGAGCTCTCCTATGACTACGCCATCGAGGCGGGAGAACGGCTCACCAGATCGGTGAAGGCGCGCTGGCCCTGCTGGTGCGGCGCGAAGAAATGCCGCGGGACGGTGCTGGTTCCCACGCCGACGCCAAAGAAGAAAAAGGCGAAGAAACAGCAGAAGTAATACAGGCGGCGGTCTGGGTGAGGCGCCGGGGCTGGCGCTGCGCCTATTTTCAATCCGCGCCCGACCAATTGATCGGGCGATACCCTGCGTATTCGTGTAATGCACCAGGGCGCAGTCAGTATCCAGATATTCATTCCCACGCGCGTGGGGAACACTAGATGCCGGGGCTGATGCCGTGGTGCCGCTGCGGCAGGGCGGACAGGGGCGGAATCAGCGTCGTTCATGCTTGCGGTGGTACCATATTCACTTAAAGTGTCCGCCAGTGGAGAACATCATGGCAGCAGATTTGAAAGAGATTGAAAGCCAAGCCTTGCAACTGTCGCCTGAGGAACGCGGCGAGTTGATCCATCGCCTTATCGTCAGTCTCGAGGGCCAACCGGAAGACTCGCCCGAAGCCATTGCCATGGCCTGGGATGGGGAGATCGCCCGCCGCGTGGCGGACATGGAAGCCGGGCGCACGCAGTGGATTCCAGCCGATGAAGTGATGGCACGCCTCCGCGACAGAATCACTGCTGCCAAAACCGGTGCGGATCAGTCTTAGCAGAGAGGCACAGGCCGATGCCGATGCCGCTGTCGATTGGTATACCGGCGAGAACGCATTCATTGCAGCTGATGAATTCGCCAATGAACTCGATCGGGCGCTTGGCCTCCTGAACCGGTTTCCGGAGTTGGGTCACGCTAGCGATCGCAGCACGCGGACGCTGGCCCTCCACAGTTTTCCATATTCTCTGATTTACCGGCTGCAGGGTCACTTGATCCGCGTTATCGCGGTCGCGCATCACAGCCGTCGTCCAGGGTATTGGGTCAGGCGGCGTTGAGACAATTGACGCGATTGGCTCGACGTTAGGCCTCATGGCACGCTCGCACTCAATTGACCGTCACATCGATAACAAACGCCGACGTGTCTTGTCCAGATCCCCCAGTGCAAATTGAGCTGGATGTGTCTCAGTGTGCCTGCGCGCCGCCGCCGGCGCCATCGTCTTCGCGCCGAGACTCCTCAGGTTTCAGCGCAGCACTCACGATAGAGATTGCATCTTGCAGGCAATAGCGCATGACGTCGAACACCGCCCGCAAGTCCTCCCGATTCACGCTGCCGACCGCCCGCTGGGCCTATGCCGGCGGGGATGGCGCTCGGCGTTTCGCAAGCCCACAGCAATTGACCTGCGCGCGCCGCACGGAGTCTAATAGCGCAGCAATAATCTAAGCCGCCGATGAATCAATCCGCCCACCGCGTGCGACAGTACCGCTATTACGAGCTGGTGATGGCTGCCTTCGTCGTCGTGCTGATCTGCTCCAACCTGATCGGCCCGGCGAAGATCGCCCAGATTTCCCTGCCCTATTTCGGCGCCCTCACTTTCGGCGCCGGCGTGCTGTTCTTCCCCATATCCTATGTATTCGGCGATATCCTCACCGAAGTCTACGGCTACGCCCGCGCGCGCAAGGTAATCTGGGCCGGTTTCGCCGGCCTGGGCTTCGCCTCGTTCATGGCCGCAGTGGTGGTGGCCCTGCCGCCGGCGCCGTTCTGGGACAATCAGCCTGCCTACGAGATCGCCTTCGGTTCCACCTGGCGCGTCGTCCTGGCCTCGATGTGCGCCTACTTTTGCGGCGAGTTCGTCAACTCCTACGTGTTGGCAAAGATGAAAATCGTCACCGCCGGCAAATGGCTGTGGACCCGCACCATAGGCTCCACCGTTTTCGGCGAGGCGGTGGACTCGGCGCTGTTTTATCCGCTCGCTTTCTACGGCAGCGGCATCATCCCCGACGACAAGTTGCCGCTGGTGATGATGTCACAGTTCGCGATCAAGGTCGGCGTCGAGGTCATCTTCACCCCGGTCACGTACAAGGTGGTCAATGCGCTCAAACGGGCGGAGCACGAGGACTACTACGACCGCAGCACCGATTTCACCCCCTTCTCGCTCAAGACCTGAGGGGACGACGGGAATGGATTTTCGCCGCAAGGGTCACGACGCAGGCGCGCAGTTCGATGCTGACCCGGACCTGCTTGATTGACGCCGCCGCAGCCTCGCGCGAGCGGGTGCGCTAGAGCAGCTCGTCCCTGGACAGGCCGCGCCGGCCCAGAATGCGGCGCAGCTGCCCCAGCGCCTCGAGCTGGATTTGGCGCACGCGCTCGCGCGTCAGTCCCAGGTGCCCTGCCAGATCCTCCAGCGTGCAGACCTCCTGGTTGTTCAGTCCGAAGCGGCGCTCGATCACGATGCGCTGTTTGTCGTTCAGCTGTTGCAGCCACTGCTTCACCAGCGCTTCGATCTCCTGGCTCTGCATTCCGGCCTCGGGATTGACGCTCTGCTCGTCCGAAATGGATTCGCCGATCGACAGCATCGGATCGATATCCAGCGGCGCATCGAGCGAAGCCATGTGCTCGTTGAGGCTGAGCACGCTGCGCACCTCCTCCGCGGGCTTGCCCAGCAGGTGCGCGATGTCTTCGGTGCTCGCTTCGCGCTCCCCGTGCGCCTCTAGATGGCGCTTGGCCCGGAGCACCAGATTGAGTTCCTTGATCACGTGCACCGGCAGCCGTATCGTGCGCGACTGGTTCATGATGGCGCGCTCGATGTTCTGGCGTATCCACCAGGTGGCATAGGTGGAGAAACGGAAGCCGCGTTCCGGGTCGTATTTGTCCAGCGCATGCATCAATCCCAGATTGCCCTCCTCGACGAGGTCCAGCAGCGGCACGCTGCGGTTGACGTAATGCTTGGCGATGTTTACCACCAGACGCAGGTTGCGCTCGATCATCTTTTGCCGCGCCGCGAAGTCTCCCTGGGCGGCGCGGCGCGCGTAATGCAGCTCCTCCTCGGGCGAGAACAGCGGATTGAGCCCGATTTCGTGCAGGTAGATCTGGGTGACGTCGGACAGGAATTCGGTTTCCGGCTCGGCCGCTTCGGGCGGCGTCGCGGCCGGGGATTCGGCATCGGCTTCGGCCGCTGCCTCGCGCTCGATTTCCTCGTCCGGAGGAGCGGAACGGGCGCTCACGAGGGCGGCAGGTACTTTGCAGGGTCGACCGGTTTGCCGAGCTTGCGGATTTCGAAATGCAGCTTCGGCGTATCGCTGTCGGTGCTGCCGACCTCGGCGATTTTCTGCCCTTTGACCACGCTCTGCCCCTCCTTTACAAGGATGTCCTTGTTGTGGGCATAGGCCGACAGGTAGGTCTTGTTGTGCTTGATGATGACGAGCTTGCCGTAGCCGCGCGAGCCGCTGCCGCTATAGACCACCCGGCCCGGCGCGGATGCGATCACCGGATCGCCCAGCTTGCCGGCAATGTCCAGACCTTTGTTGCTCGCCTCGGAAAAACCGGCGAGGATCTTGCCCTGGATCGGCCAGCCCCAATCGACCCTGTCTTCATCGTCCACAGCGGCATCGGGTTTGTCGGCGGGCTTTTGCAAAGG
>JACZJV010000014.1 GCA_014860355.1 Burkholderiales bacterium
GCATTACCAGTATCGCATCGGCTTCGATGAGCGCGCCGCGCGGCAGCGTAGCCACGCCGATTGCGGCGCGCGCCGGATAGGGCTGCGTGAAATACGCGGCCATCGTCTCGTTGACCTTGGCGAAATGGGCGAGATCGGTGAGATAGATCGTCAGTTTGGCGGCGTCGTCGAGCGAGCCGCCGGCCGCCGCAGCCACGGCCTGCAGATTGTCGAACACGCGGCGCACCTGCGCATCGATGCCCTCGACCAGCTGCATGGTTGCGGGATCCAGCCCGATCTGGCCCGACAGATAGATCGTGTCGCCGCAGCGCACCGCCTGCGAATAGGTGCCGATGGCGCTAGGTGCATGGGGTGTGGAAATCACGGCTTTGGGCATGGCTGGCGCGTCCTTCGATGTTGCATACATAATACGAGCCTATAATCGCGGCTCGCTCCTGACCGGTGTCCGGCCTGCGCTATCCGGTCACAGCCGAATCTTACAATGACCTCTGCCGTCATCGCCAACCTGCTGAAGCTCATCGGCACGCCACGTGACGGCGCCCTGCTGCGCTTTTCCATCGGCAACGAGTATCTCAAAGGCGGCGACGCGGAAAAGGCGCGGCTGCAGTTGAGCGAGGCCGTGGCCCGCGATCCGGCGTATTCGGCGGCGTGGAAGCTGCTCGGCAAAGCCTGCGCGCAATGCGGGCAGCCGCAGGCGGCGCTCGAGGCCTTGCGCCAGGGTATCGCCGTGGCCGAGGCGAAGGGCGACAAGCAGGCGGCCAAGGAAATGACGGTTTTCGCGCGGCGCATCCAGAAGCAACTCGAGCCCGGCGGGGCTGGCTGAAGCGCCTGCTGCACAACGAGGCGGCCCAGGCGATCCAGCGCCGGCTGCACCTGCAGGGCCTGCAGATGGTAATCTTGCCCATGAAGATCTGACCGGATATCACCAAAGGGGGGGAAAACGCATGAGTCTGATCATGAAATCGGTGCTGATCACCGCCGGCCTCGGGCTGCTGTTCGTGATCATCGAATGGAACATGATGCGCAAGAAAAAGGAAGGCGTCACCGCGGCCGACAAGCGCAACCTGCGGGATCTGGTTTTCCTGACTGCGGGCGCCTGCGCTCTGGTGGCATTCGCAGTGGCGAACCTGACCTAGGCCCCCGGGATGGCCTGCGCGAAGCTTCTGATATGCGACGACCATCCGCCGATCCGCACGGCGGTGAGCTATATCGCGAGGGAACTGTCCAGCGATATCGCCATCCTGGAAGCCGGCGACGGCGCCGAGGCGCTGGCCCTGCTCGAGCAGCATCAGGACATCGATCTGATCCTGCTGGACCTGCACATGCCCGGCATGAGCGGCTTCGACCTGCTCTCGGAGCTCAAGCTCAGGGCTCCGTCCCTGCCGGTGGTGGTGCTGTCCTCGGACGAATCGCGCGGCGCAGTCATCGACGCGCTGGAGCGCGGCGCGACCGGCTATATCTGCAAGACCTCGCCCACGGACCTGCTGGCGAAGTTCCTTGAACATGCGCTCAACGGGCACATCACCCTGCCGACGACCATCGCGGACGCAGCGAGGGCGCAACCGGCGAACGACAGCCTCGCCGTCCCGGCCGCGAATCGAAAGATGATCGATCCGGGGCTCTCGCCCAGGCAGACGGACGTGCTCGGCTGCCTGTTGCGCGGCATGTCGAACAAGCAGATCTGCCGCGAACTCGGGCTCGCCGAAGGCACGGTCAAGAACCACACCGTCGCCGTGTTTCGCGCGCTCAACGTCACCACCCGCGCGCAGGCGGTGATCGAAGCAAGCCGGCGCGGCCTGTCGGTGGGGGGCTGGCGCACTCAGGGCCGATTCGGCAATTCCGAGGCGGCGCCCTAAATCCGGGCTGCGCCTGCGCTCACGCCTACGCTCACGCTGACGCGCGTTCCTTTTCCGGGCGCGGATTCGATCTGCCACCTGCCGCCGATGGCTTCGGCGCGTTCCTGCATCGACAGCAGCCCCAGGCCCTGGTTCGCCCTGTCGATCCCGGTAAGGTCCAACCCGACCCCGTCGTCGGAGACGCTGAGCACCAGGTGATCGGCGTGGCTGTTGAATTCGATCGCGACGACGCTTGCGCGCGCGTGTTTGGCGCAGTTGGTAAGGGCTTCCTGGGCGATGCGAAACAAAGCAATCTTTTCATCCGCGGGCAGTCTCCCGCGCGAGTTTTCGCCACTTACCCTGACCTCGATTCCGGTGCTGCCCTCGAACTTGCGCGCGTATTCTTCCAGCGCGGGAAGCAGATCCCTGTCCTCGAGCAGCAGGGGGCGCAGGTCGATGCTGATTTCCTTGGCGTTGGCCTTGGCCTGGTCGATCAGCGCGATGAGCTCGGAGAGCCGCCGCTGCATGTTCGCGGTGTTGCCCTGCGCCAGCTGCTTTTGCAGTATCACCAGGTTGAGGCCGATCGCCGCCAGGTGGGAACCCACCCCGTCGTGCAGCTCCGCCGCGAGTCGCCGCCGCTCGAGCTCCTGCGCCTCGCCCAGGCGGCGCGTCATGTTCTGCAGGCGTTCGGCCAGGTCCAGTGCCGCTTTCTCCGCCAGCCGGCGTTCGTTCACCTCTGAGAGCAAGGCGGCGTTGGCGGCGCTCAGCTGCGAAGTGCGCTCGTGCACGCGCCACTCCAGATCCGCGCTGAGCTTGAAAATCTGCTCCTCCGCGCGCCGGCGGTCGGTGATGTCCTCGCGCAAGGCAAAGAAACCGACAACTTCGCCGGCGGCATCGCGGTCCGGGATGTAGCGCAGCGCGCGGGTGTTGATCTGTCCGTTGTCGCCGACGAACGAGTGTTCGTATTGAACCACCTCGCCGGCCAGCGCCCGCTCGATGATGGGCTGCAGCACGGCATAGACCTTGTCGCCGACGAATTCGCGCACCGTGCGCCCGGCGTAGTCCTCGCCGTAGCTCTCGCGGTAGTAGCGGTTGGCGAAAGTCAGGCGCTCGGCCTTGTCCACATGCGCGACCGCAATCGGGAACGTTTCGAACAGCTCGCGCAAACGCGCCTCGTTGCGCCGCAATGCGTCTTCGGCCTGCCGCGTCTCGGTGATGTCCACGATCACCCCGACCAGGCCGGCGATTTCGCCGCTCGCGCCGCAGATGCGCCGTCCGGTGACGCGCCCCCAGAATTCGCTGCCGTCTTCGCGACGGTAGCGGCGCTCCCGATCGAGCGCGTCCATCCGGCCTTCGATCAGCGCCAGCATCTGCGATCGTCCCGACTCGCACTCATCCGGATGCAGGTGTTGCGCGTACTCGCTCCCGATCAGGCGCTCCAGGGGCAGTGCGAACATCTGCGCCATGCGCCGGTTGGCATGGGTGATCACGCCCCGGACATCGAGGTCGAAGATCGCGGCGCTGGAAGTGTCGTAGACGAGTTGCAGATGCGCAATCTTCTCCCGCAGTGCCTGCTCCGCGAGCTTGCGTTTGGTGACATCCTGCGCCGCGCCCACGTAGCGGATCACCTCTCCGGACTCGGCGCGCACCGGATATCGGCGGTCCCAGATCCAGCGCAGCGACCCGTCAGGCAGGACGATGCGGTACTCGTGTTCGAAGGGCTGCCCGCTTTTCTCGGCCTGCAGATCGGCGAGGACATGCTCGCGGTCCTCCGGATGAATCGCATCGGCGTAGGAGCGCGGATTGTCCTGCAGGCTCAGGCGCGAGCGCCCCCAGATGCGCTCGTAGCCCGGGCTGATGTAAAAATTCTTCCCGCCCATGACGTCGGCCGACCAGACGACCTCGTCTATGTTTTCCGCGATCAGCCTGAATCGCTCCTCGCTTTCGCGCAGTTCCGCTTCGAGCCGCGCACGGTTCAGGCGCATTTTCTCGCGCTCCCGCTCCCTCTGGACCAGCAACAGCGCGACTGCCGCGAGCAGCGCCGTCGCCACGGCGCCCGCCGTCAGATAACTTGCGCGCTGCGTGCGGTAGGGGGCCAATACCGTGCCCAGCGCCTGTCCGACGAATATGGTCAGGGGATAGCCGGGGATTTGCTGGTAGGAATAGAGGCGCTCGACGCCATCGGTCCTGGCCATGCGCCGATAGCTGCCGGCAGGCGCGACACCGGCGCCCAGCCCGGGAATGTCGGTCAGCGAAACCGCGGATATCCTGGCGAGATCGTGCGAGCGGGCCAGGATCTGCCCGTCGGCGCGCACCAGGGTAATGGTGGCGTCATCGCCGAGGTCGATTTCATTGTAGACCCGCTCCAGGGCCGGTGGGGCAATCAGCAGCGCCAACACGCCGGCAAAACGCTCCTGGCGGTCATAGATCGGGCGCGTGAACGCGATCGTCAATTGCTTCAAACCCGGCTCCAGCGTGGGTGCGCCGAGCTGCAATTCGCGCTGATGGAGTTCCTTGTGGCCCTTGAAAAACGGCCGGTCCGAGACGTTGACACCCTCGAATCCCGGCAGGCTGCTGTAGGCGACGCGTCCGTCTGCAGCTGCAATGATGAGTTGCGCGACGTGTTCACGCTTTAGTTTCGCCTGGTGGCGCGCGACCTGCTCGGGGAAAGGCAGGGTGCTGGCGATCCAGTCGTCGCGCAGATGCAGCAGCACCAGGTCGATGGCGCGCACCGAGGACGCCAGGTTCTCGGCCATGCTGCGCGCGAGGTTGCGCCCCTGGGTATCGGCCCGCGCCAGGGCCTCGCGCTCCGACGCCTGCAGCGCATATCCGATCGCCGTCCACAGCGCCAGGGCCAGCACGCCTGCGGCGGTGAAAATCAGCAATCCGGAGCGGCTGACGGTGTCTAGGCGCATGCACCCGCCAGGCTGGGGCGCGGGCGCCCCAACGGTCCTGTATGCCTGGGTATCGCCACCTTAACTGGGCCCCGCGTTTCCGGTGCGCATCTGTCAAATTCGGGGCGCAGCCCGCGGGCTCAGCCTTCCTCCAGGACTGCCTTGCCGAAGCCCTCGCCCTTCTGCCGGTATTCGGCGCGCGGCGGGCTGAAGATGTCGAGGATGAGCGCGCCCTCGCTGCCGGTGCGAACGCCGTGGCTCACGCCGCCCGGGGTATGCCAGAATTCCCCGGCGATCGCTTCCACCTCCTCGCCGCCCTGGATGCGCGTGCAGCGCCCCTCCAGCAGCACGCCCCACTGCTCTTCGGGATGGCTGTGCACGCTGCCGGTCGCATTCGGTTCGACGCGCACCACCGAAAGCATCACGTTTTCGCCCGGAAAGATGGAGGTGCTCACGCCGTCGGCCAGCTTGCGCTGGATCCCGCGCGCATCCCCGTGCAGCCGAAATACCCAGTCCGCCTTGTTCGTCATCGCTACCCCCTTCCAGTGTGAGAGCGCCAGCGCTGCGCATGCCGCGCCGCTCGAATTTCCATCCGTGCCCAATCTTA
This sequence comes from Burkholderiales bacterium, assembly GCA_014860355.1. Classification (GTDB taxonomy): domain Bacteria; phylum Pseudomonadota; class Gammaproteobacteria; order Burkholderiales; family SG8-39; genus 2-12-FULL-64-23. Next base: position 5,337 of record JACZJV010000014.1, read on the forward strand.
CACCCGTGCGCGCGGGACAAAATCCGCGGCGGCGCCGTGGCCGCAGCGGATTCGCGCCTTCATTTGGCGGCGTCGATGATCGCCTGGGCGAACGCCTGCGGCGACTCCTGCGGCGGATTGTGGCCGACATGGTCAAACACGCGGCGCTCGTAGCCGCCGTGAAAATACTTCGCGTGCCCTTCCGAATTTCTCGCCGGGTTGACGTCGTCGGCGCCGCCCTGCACCACGATGGCCGGAACCGCTATCGCGGGCGTCTGGGCCAGGCGCGCCTCGGTCGGCTCGTAGCGGGGGTCGCCCGCGGCATTGCCGTAGCGGTGCCGATACGAGTGTATGACCACGTCCACGAAATCCGGATTGTCAAAAGACGCGGCGCTGCGCTCGTAGGTCGCATCGTCGAACGCCCAGGTCGGCGACCAGAGCTTCCACAGCAGGCGGCACAGCTCGCCGCGATTGGCGGCGAGCCCGGCGCGCCCGCGCTCGGTGTGAAAGTAGTATTGATACCAGTAGCGACGCTCGCTCTCGGGATCGGCGGGCCGGATCGAAGCCGCGATGTCCTGTATCTGGTAGCCGGCGCAGCTCACGAGCGCGCGCACGCGCTCCGGCCACAGCGCCGCTACGACACATGCCGCCCGCGCGCCCCAGTCGAATCCTGCAAGCACCGTGTCGCTTATCTTCAGCGCATTGAGCAGTTCCACGAGATCGTGCCCCAGCGCCGCCTGTTGACCGGAGCGCATCGTCGCAGCCGAAACGAAACGCGTGCCGCCGTAGCCCCGCAGACAGGGCACGATGCAGCGGTAACCAGCCGCATCGAGCAGCGGAACGACTTCGTCGAAAGCCCTGGGGTCGTAGGGAAATCCGTGCAGCAGCACCACGGGATCGCCATCGGGCGGGCCCGCCTGCTCGTATGCGATGTCGAGCACCGCTGTCCTGACACGCGCGATTCTTGCCATGACGGTCTCCCCGTTTCCTTGCTGCAGATCCCCGATGCCGGCCTGCTTCGACACGAAGATCCTGGCTGCCCGACGCACTTTCTTTCTACCCCTGCATGCGCAGCGCCAGATTCTCCCAGCGCACTTCGCGCAGGCTCTGCGCCAGGCGATGCACGCTGCCATCGGCCACGCGCGCCTTGCGCTCGGCCTCGGTCGGCACTTCATGATGGCGCAGCATCAGCGCCAGCGCCTTGTCCTTGTGGAAGGCCACCGGCGTCAGCACGTCCCCGCGGCGCGTGTGAAACGCGTCTTCGCCCTCGGCGCAGGCGCGATCGAATACATTGAAATGGCGGCAGGCCATCGGCCGCAGCGGATGAATCGCGCAGGCCTCGTCCACCAGGAAAGGACACGAGGCGATGTCCTTGTGCTGCGCCAATTGTTGCCTTACCTTTTCACGCTCTGCGCCACCGAGCTGTTCCACGGCGAACCAGGCTATGCCCGCGAGCTCCAGGGGATAGACTGGGATATCGCTGTGGCTGCGACAGCAGGCGGCACAGCCGCGCGCGCAGGCGAGCCTGCGCCCCTGGCGCTCAGCCTGGCGTATGCCTTGCGCCACGCCCTGATCGGTCGTGTGGTACATCTCCAGCAACAGCGCCAGCCAGGGCAAACGCGCTGCGTCTGCGGCAAAAGTCGGTCGCGACTGCGCCGAATCGGCGCGGCTTTTCTTGCTCATCTTCCCTGTCCCAAGTTTCGTTCCACGGCCATGCTGCGCAAGAGCGCGCCGTTGCAAACGTCGCGTTCAGGCCGGCATGCCCTCCGCGCGCAAATCCGCGAACACCTTCGTCGCCACCAGCATCGCATCGCGCACCAGCGGCGCACCTACATAGCCTATCAAGTGCAGCATCGCCTCGGTCAATTCGTCCTCGGTCCAGCCCTGGCGGCGCGCCATGCGCAGATGGATCGCGAGCTCCGGCTCGCGCCCGGTAGACGCATCGGCGATGACGGTGATCAGGGTGCGCGTCTTCAGGTCCAGCCCCGGCCGCGTCCACAGCGCGCCGAACACCGTCTCGCTCACGACGTCGATGAACTTGCGCATGATCGGGTCTTTGTAGGTCTTCGCCGCGATATTGTCCACGTATTCGTCGCCCAGCAGCTTGCGGCGCATTTCGCGGCCCTTGCTCAGATCGGTATGAGACATGGCGTGCTCCTAGCGAGGGTTGGGGAGGGTTCGGGC
>JACZJV010000092.1 GCA_014860355.1 Burkholderiales bacterium
TCGGCGGCTGAAGCCGATTGCGTCAGGCGCCCAGAGGACCGGGCGCAGCATGGCACGATGTTTGCGATAAGCTGTACATATTGGTCTTCCATGGCGCCATAGGATGAACCTCGATAACTACCCTGTAGCCGGCGGCTATGATGAACTCATCGATGCCGATCGCAAGCCGCGCCCCGCGGCGAGGGCATTGTTCGACTATCTGGCCAGCTTGAAGCCGGGCGAACTGACCGGGCGACGCGCGGCCGTGGACGCGGCGATCATGACCATGGGCATCAACTTTACCGTGTACAGCGACGGGGCGAACATCGACCGCGCCTGGCCCTTCGACATCATTCCGAGAATCATGGCGCGCGAAGAGTGGCGCCGGGTGGAAGAGGGCTTGAAGCAGCGGCTGACCGCGCTCAACCTGTTCATCGACGACCTCTACAACCGGCAGGCAATAGTCAAGGACGGCATTTTCCCGCGCGAACTCCTCTCCAGTTCGCGCAATTTTCGCCAGCAGTGCGTAGGCGAAACGCCCCGTTTTGGCGTGTGGGCACATATTTGCGGCACCGATTTGGTGCGTGACCGGGACGGCACCATTTACGTGCTCGAGGACAATCTGCGCGTGCCCTCAGGCGTGTCCTACATGCTGGAAAACCGCCTGCTGATGAAGCGCCTGTTTCCGGAGCTGTTCAAGGTTTGCGACATACTTCCGGTCGACGACTACACCACGCGCCTGCACGAAACCCTGGCGGCGCTGTCGCCACGGCCGGGCGAGCGGCCGGTGATCGCCGTGCTTACCCCGGGGATCTATAACTCCGCCTATTTCGAGCACAGCTACCTGGCGCAGCAAATGGGTGCGGAACTGGTCGAAGGCTCGGACCTGGTGGTCGGACCGGACGAATGCGTATACATGAAAAGCATCGACGGCCTGCGGCGGGTCGACGTGATCTATCGCCGCGTGGACGACGATTTCCTCGACCCGGAAGCCTTCCGGCCTGATTCCGAACTCGGCGTGCGCGGGCTGATGCGCGCGTGGCGCCGGGGCAATATCGGCATCGCCAATGCGCCCGGGGCGGGCGTGGCCGACGACAAGGTCGTATATACCTTCGTGCCCAGGATCATCCGCTACTATCTCGACCAGGATCCGATCCTGCCCAATGTGCCGAGCTACCTGTGCATGAATGCGCAGGAGCGCGAATTCGTGCTGGCAAACCTGGACACGCTGGTGGTCAAGCCGGCGAACGAATCCGGCGGCTACGGCATGCTGATCGGGCCGCGCGCGTCGGAAGCGGCGCGCGCGCGCTGCCGCGAACAGGTGCTCGCTGACCCGCGCAACTACATGGCGCAACCGACGCTGATGCTCTCGACCGCGCCGACCCTGGTCGAGGGCGGTCTCGCGCCGCGGCATCTGGATCTGCGGCCCTTCGTGCTGCAGTCGGAGCATCTTTTCGTAACCATGGGGGGGCTCACGCGCGTCGCCCTGCGCGAGGGCTCGCTGGTGGTGAACTCTTCCCAGGGCGGCGGCAGCAAGGACACCTGGATCGTGGAGGAAAGTCACTAGGAACCCGTTGCAAAATGAATTTTGCAACGGTCCAATATAGGGGAGTATGAGGGGAGCTATCCCCTCGTTTTGAAAAGGAACTCTGATGCTCTCGCGCGTCGCCGAAAGCCTTTACTGGATGACCCGCTACCTGGAGCGGGCGGAGAACACCGCGCGGCTCATCAATGCGACCACCCATGTGCTGCTCGACCTGCCGCGCGGGGCTTCCTTCGGCTGGGACGTCCTGCTCAAGGTGGCGGGAGTGGACCAGCTGTTCGGCGAGCATTATCGCGAACACGACGAAGCGAACATCATGCGCTTCCTGATCAGCGACGAGCGCAACCCGAGTTCCATCGTTTCATGCATACGCGGCGCCCGCGAAAACAGCCGCACGCTGCGCGAAATCCTGCCGCGGGTCGCCTGGGAGCGGATCAACAGCATTTATCTCATGTTCAACAGCCGTTCTGAGCAGGCGATCGAACGCTCGCGCCGCTACAGCCTGCTCGACGAGCTGATCGAGCGCCGCCAATCGGTGATCGGCCTGCTCTCCGATTGCATGAGCCACGACGTCGCGTTCCAGTTCATCAAGCTCGGACGCTATCTGGAGCGCGGCGACATGACCACGCGGATACTCGATATCAACGCCGCTGTTCTGGTGCCGCGCAAGCAGTCCGCCGAAGATCCGGAGCTCGCCCTGCTGTGGATGGCGGTGCTCGAGTCGCTCAACGCGTATCAGATGTACCGCCGCCACGCATCGGTGCATGTACGCGGGGTCGAGGTGGTGGAATTCCTGTTGCGGGATGCGCATTTTCCGCGCACCGTGCGCTACTGCCTGGACGAGCTGGAGGGCTGCCTGTCGCAGCTGCCGAATCATGCGGCGCCGATGACACTGCTGCGCATTGCGGAGCGCAGGCTGCAGGGCATGCGCGTCGACCAGCTCACGCCTGCATCGCGGCACAAATTCCTCGACGCGGTGCAAACCGACCTGGCGCGGGTGCACGACGAAATCGCCGCCACCTACTTTCACCTGCACCGGCCGAAGCAAGAGCAGAACCAGGGGGTGGTTGCCGGCTGAAGCGATCGTCGGTACATCGCCGGTGCGCTGCGGCTTGTTGCCGCCGCGCCCGATCCAGACCGGGAAACCGGCGCTTTCAATTTCTTGGAGCATTTCGTTGTCCATACATGTCGCACTAAACCACGTCACGCACTATCGCTACGACCGCAGGGTCGCGCTCGGCCCGCAGCTGGTGCGCCTGCGGCCGGCGCCGCACAGCCGCACGCGCATACTCAGCTATTCGCTGCGGGTGGTCCCCGCAAAGCATTTCATCAACTGGCAGCAGGACCCGCAGTCGAACTATCTTGCGCGGCTGGTGGTGCCAGAAAAGACAAACGAGTTCCGTGTCGAAGTCGATCTCGTGGCGGAAATGTCGGTGCTCAACCCCTTCGATTTCTTCCTGGAGCCGCATGCCGACCAGTTCCCGTTTGCCTACACCGGCGAGGAAATGCGCGAACTCGCGCCATACCTGAAAAAGCGGCGGGCGACGCGCCGCTTCGCGGCGTATCTGGCGCAAATCCCGCGCGAGACCATGCAGACGACGAACTTCCTAGTGGCGCTCAATCAGCGCTTGCAGGCCGACATTAAGTATCTGATACGCATGGAGCCCGGCGTGCAGACCCCGGATGAAACGCTGGCGAACGGCTCGGGTTCCTGCCGTGATACGGGATGGCTGCTGGTGCAGATTCTGCGCCACCTCGGCCTCGCCGCGCGCTTCGTCTCCGGCTACCTGATCCAGCTCAAGCCCGATGTCAAAGCGCTGGACGGCCCCTCGGGCACCGAGGTGGACTTCACCGATCTGCACGCGTGGTGCGAAGTCTACCTGCCCGGCGCGGGCTGGATCGGTTTCGATCCGACCTCGGGCCTGCTGGCCGGCGAAGGCCATATTCCGCTCGCGTGCTCGCCCGAGCCTTCATCTGCGGCCCCGATCAGCGGCGCGGTGGAGGAGTGCGGGGTCGAATTCGAGCACACCATGAAAGTGGAGCGCGTCTGGGAAGTGCCGCGCGTGACCAAGCCCTATACCGAAACCGAGTGGCAGGCGATAGAGGCGCTGGGCAGGGACATCGATGCGGATCTGGAGCAGCAGGACGTGCGCCTGACCCAGGGCGGGGAGCCCACCTTCGTTTCGATCGACGATCGCGATGGTGCCGAATGGAACACCGAGGCCCTGGGGCCGGCGAAGCGCAAGCGCGCGGCCGAGCTGCTGGCGCGGATGAAGGCGCACTATGCGCCGCTGGGGCTGCTGCACTACGGCCAGGGCAAGTGGTACCCGGGCGAGCAGCTGCCGCGCTGGTCGCTGAATGCGTTCTGGCGCTCCGACGGAGTACCGATATGGTCGGATGCGGCGCTGGTCGCGGACGAAAGCGTCGACTACGGCGCGACCGAAATCCAGGCTCTTGCTTTTCTGCAGGGAGTCGCCGCGCGCCTGGATCTGCCGGCCAGGCACATTTTCCCGGCGTTCGAAGATACGCTCTACTATCTTTGGCGCGAGCGCCGGCTGCCCTCCAACGTCGATCCCTTCGATTCGCGCCTGGAGGATCCGCTGGAACGCGCGCGCCTGCGCCAGGTTTTTTCCGACGGCATAAAACAAATCGCCGGGCATGTATTGCCCGTGGGGCGCGCCGAAGGCGGCCACGCCTGGCAAAGCGGTTCGTGGTTTCTGCGCGACGAGCGCTGTTATCTCATCCCGGGGGATTCGCCCATCGGCTATCGCCTGCCGCTGGACTCCCAGCCCTGGGCGCGCCCGGTCGACTACCCGTGGATACATCCTGCGGACCCGGGCGTGCAACGCCCGCCGCTGCCGCAATATCAGCGCATCGGCCAACCGGATTCGATCCTTGCGGGCGAAACGGCGCGCCGGCCCGAATCAGCCGCAGG
>JACZJV010000093.1 GCA_014860355.1 Burkholderiales bacterium
GCGACCCTGAGGTGTGGCGCTTCTTGCTGCGGCATTACCTGCCGAAATTCGCGATATTCAACCTGCTCTGGGAGGTCGCCCAGTTGCCGCTCTATACTCTGTGGAGGGAGGCGCAGCCGGCTTATATCGCCTACGCGGTGCTCCATTGTACGGCGGGCGATGTGCTGATCGGGTTCGGCGCGCTGCTGACCGCCCTCATCGCCACGCGATCCGGGAGCTTGCGCAAATGGCGCTGGATCCGGGTCGGCGTCGTTGCCGTCCTGTTCGGCCTGGCTTACACGGCGTTCAGCGAATGGATGAACACCGTCGTCCGTGCCGCCTGGGTCTATTCCGAATGGATGCCTATCCTCCCCGTTGTGCGGATTGGCCTGTCACCGGTGTTGCAATGGCTGGTGGTCCCGACAGCAGCGCTGGCGGTCTCGCGCCGGCAGGCTTCGTCGCGATCGGAGCGGCGGTCAATAGGGCGCCAATCAGGAGATCGAAAATGACGTTGTTCCGCATCCGCACGATTCCTGTCATCCAAAAGGATACAACCGCAAGAGACATAGAGGGGATTCCCACCCGGCTCGCGCCAGCGAGCGGGAACTGAATGTGAAACTACGAGTCACTGCAAAGCCAGGTGTCGCTCCGATCCGGAAAACGGACACATATGAATCTATACGAAGATTGGATCCTGCCGAGCTTATTGGACATTGTCATGCGCAACAAGGAAGTGACGCGCTACCGCTCGGCGCTCGTGCCGGAGGCCTGCGGCGTCGTCCTTGAGGTGGGAATCGGCTCAGGTCTGAACTTGCCGTTCTACGGGCCGCAAGTACAGCGGCTCTATGCCATCGATCCCTCGGAGAATCTATTGCGCATGGCGCGCAAGAGAGCTCGGTCGGTGTCGTTTCCGGTCGAATTCTTCGCGCGCTCAGGGGAGGCAATCCCGATGGAAGACAATAGCGTGGATACTGTCCTCACGACGTTCACCTTGTGCACGATTGCCGATCCACTTGCGGCGCTGCGCGAGATGCGGCGCGTGCTCAGGCCCGCAGGCCGGCTGCTCTTTGCCGAGCACGGTTTCGCCCCGGATCCGTCGGTCCAGCGTTGGCAGCATCGCTGCAATCCGCTGTGGAACAGGGTTGCCGGGGGTTGCAACCTGAACCGACAAATGGACACACTGATCAGCTCCGCGGGCTTCCATATCGCGGAGCTGACGGCCAATTACGCGAAAGGCCCGCGCCCGCTAAGTTACATCTACGCAGGATCCGCACGGCCCTAGCGCATTCCGCCCATCACCACGTTTACCGAATTTGGGGCGGCGGTTACCGACTCGCGGATTGCATGAACGCGGAAGAAGCCATGCACATGATTCCTTGATGTACGACTAGATAGGGCCAACTCGCGCTGTTACCCCGCGCTGCAATTCTGCCGTCCTCGCTCAATCCGCTCGCATTCAGACCATCCCTGGCGGCATAGGGCAGTCCAGAACGCCGGCGAAGGCGCGGAATAGCTCTAGCTCGACCGCTGTCATTTTTTGATCGCGCCAGATGCTGGCGACACAGGCTTTGAGCAATTTGGATTTCGCCAATGGATTCAATTTTTCCAATTTTTCCAAAGCGAGATCCAGATCCGCAATTCTGATTTGGTCTTGCGCCAGCAAGCTAAGGCCGCCTGAGTCCAGCGCGTCAATCGCCGCAGCGAATGCGTCCTGCGCACCACTTAGGTCTTGAGCGCCGGCATGTGCCATCATCGAGAGTACGAGTTCAATTTCCTTGTCGAGTTGCGCAGTATCGGAATAGCGCACTCTCATCGGTGCCAGTTTGAAGAACTGCCCGTCGAGATGATTGAACACAATCTTCTGCAATGACCACTCCATCAGGTCTACCCTGGAGTCCATCTCGATCAACGCGTTCAGATTGCCCTTGAACAATTTGTACTGACTGAGCGATAACTGCTTCAGCGCCGGAATGGCGATATCTATGAGCGGCAGACGGAACTTGCTGTCCAGATCATCCATCTGCGGCATCAACTCGAGCGTCAATGCGTGGACGTCCGCATCGGCATGATTCTGTAATTGCTGCAATTGTCCCGCGCGAACCTCCTGCCCCCGGTCGAGCGCCATGGCATAGATGATCGCGCGCGCGCCATAGGGTTCGCGCGCGGCCTCCTTGATGACCGCGGACAGCTCCGATAGCAGAGAGCGGGCGTAATCGACGGCTTCCTGTTTCGGATTGCCGATTTGATCCATCGCAGTCATGACACCGGCCACCCCTGCGCCAGCGGCGTACGCGCCCATCTTCCTGGCATCGGCTTTTCGCGTCGTCGATTTGGCTTCAGCAGCCTGCTTCGCGTCCGGCGCCGCGTCGGGCCGGTCGGAGGAATCGAACTTGCCGTCCCAAGCAGGATCGATGCGCAGGATGCGCTTTGCCAGCGGCGGGTGCGTGGCGGACAACATTTGCATGAAACCTGAAATTCCCTGGGCGAAAAAAGCATGGCTTACTTCAGGCGCGCCTGGATTCTCGATTTTTGAACCCGACTCCAGTCCTCCGATTCGCTTCAGCGCGCCGGCAATCCCGTTCGGGTTGCGCGTAAATTGAACCGCCGAGGCATCTGCCAGGTATTCGCGCTGCCGGCTCACCGTGGCTTTTATCAGGCCGCCGAAAAACGTGCCCGCAAAACCGATGATCATCAGCCCGACGGCGAGCCCCAGTAATGCGGCCCCGCTCTTGTCATTGCCGCGCCGGCGACCCGAAAGCGAGGTTGAATACAGCAGATAATAGCCAAGAATGCCCAGAATCAGGATGCCGTTCAGCGCGCCCATCAGGCGAATGTTGAGCCGCATGTCGCCATTGAAGATATGGCTGAATTCATGGGCAATGACGCCCTGGAGCTGTTCGCGGCTCAAATGCTCGATCGCCCCCCGGGTAACGCCGATGACCGCATCGCGCGGCGAAAATCCCGCCGCGAAGGCGTTGATGCCGGGTTCGTTTGCGAGCAGATAAACCGGCGGCGCGGGCGTGCCGGAGGCGATGGCCATTTCTTCCACCACGTTCAGCAGTTTGCGTTGATTCGGGTCTTGCGCGTTTTGCGGTATCAATTGCCCGCCCAGAGACTCCGCCACAACCTTGCCGCCCCCGGACAAGGCCATGATCTTGTAGAGGCTGCCCGCAAGCACCACGACACTGACTCCGGCACCTACTGCGGCAAATGTCTGCCAGTCCATTTGCCGGATCAAGGTCTGGCCATCGCGCAACTGATTGCTGTCGATAAAGCCAAACACGATCATCACCAGCACATTGGTCATGATGATCAGGGCGATCACGGCAAGAACAAACAGCACAATCAGCAGCGTCGTGTTCTTGCGCACACGGTCTTGCGATTCAAAGAAGTTCATGGTTTCAATGCCGGGGCGAACCGATCAGAACGAAACCTTGGGCGCGACCTTTATGGCCGCGCTGTCTTCGAATTCCAATAGCACAGCGTCCTGCGCGTGGCCGAACATCGGCGCAAAGAAAACCGGCGGGAATGTCTGTTTATAGGTGTTGTAAGCCATCACCTGGTCGTTGAAAGCCTGCCGGGCGAAGGAAACCTTGTTTTCAGTCGTCGTCAGTTCCTCGCTCAACTGCATCATGTTCTGGCTGGCCTTGAGATCCGGATAGGCTTCCATCACCATTCTCATATTCATCATGGCGCCCGACAGCTTGCCCTCGGCGCCCATCAGGCCTTTCATGGCCTCGGCCCCGCCCGGCGTCGCCGCCGCTTTGGCCAGCATAGTGGATGCCTCGTTGCGCGCCGCGATCACTGATTCCAGGGTTCCGCGTTCGTGCTTGAGGTAACCCTTCGCGGTCTCGACCAGATTGGGAATCAGGTCGTAGCGCCGTTTCAGCTGCACCTCTATCTGTGCAAACCCATTCTTGTACCGATTCCTCAGCGTAACCAGCTGGTTATAGATCGCGATCACATAGAAAACCGCCAGCGCAATGGCGACCAATATTCCTATGACTACGGTTAGTGTGGTACCCATGTTCTTTGCCTCTATTTAAGATTGCG
>JACZJV010000003.1 GCA_014860355.1 Burkholderiales bacterium
CTATGGGGACAAGTCAAAGTTACTGGGACGAACACCATGACTAATGGAAGCGACGAGACTAGAACGCGGATCGGCGTTTCCGAAGGCACCGACAACACCGCCCGCAAGCAGGCGGAAGAGGCGCTGCTCAAGGCGTGGGCCCTGCAGCGCGCGATTTTCAACAGCGCCAACTTCTCGAGCATCGCCACCGACGCGAAGGGCGTCATCCAGATTTTCAACGTCGGTGCCGAGCGTATGCTTGGCTATACGGCCACCGAAGTGATGAACAAGATCACGCCGGGCTTCGAGGCGCTGGTGTTCAAGGCCTCGCGCGGGATCGAGGACATCTACGAGCTGACCTACATCCGCAAGGACGGCAGCCGCTTCCCCGCAGTGGTGTCGGTCACGGCGCTGCGCGACGCGCAGGAAGCGATCATCGGCTACCTGCTGATCGGCACCGACAACACGGCACGCAAGCAGATCGAGGAAGAACAAAAGTTGCTCGACCAGAGCCTGCGCGACCAGCAGTTCTACACCCGCTCGCTGATCGAATCCAACATCGACGCGATCATGACCACCGATCCGTCCGGCATCATCACCGACGTCAACAAGCAGATGGAGGCGCTCACCGGCTGCACCCGCGACGAGCTCATCGGCGCGCCGTTCAAGAACTACTTCACCGATCCGGAGCGCGCCGCGGCGGGTGTCAAGCTGGTGCTGAGCGAAAAAAAGGTCACCAACTACGAACTCACTGCGCGCGCCAGGGACGGCAAGGAAACGGTGGTGTCCTACAATGCGACCACTTTCTACGACCGGGACCGCAAGCTGCGGGGCGTGTTTGCCGCCGCGCGCGACGTCACCGAAAGCAAGCGCCTGGATCAGGTGCTGCAGGAAAAGAACGCCGAGCTCGAGGGCGCCAAGCTGGCGGCGGAAAAGGCGAACCTCGCCAAGTCGGACTTCCTGTCGAGCATGAGCCACGAACTGCGCTCCCCGCTCAATGCGATCCTCGGGTTTGCCCAGCTGATGGAATCCGATACCCCGCCGCCGACGCCATCCGGGAAGGAGAGCATTGCCCAGATTCTCCAGGCCGGCTGGCATCTGCTGACGCTGATCAACGAGATCCTCGATCTGGCCAAGGTCGAATCGGGACAGGTGCCGATGTCGCGCGAACCGGTGTCGCTGGCTGAAGTGATGCAGGAATGCCAGGGCATGACCGATCCGCAGGCGCAGCAGTGCGGCATTGAGATAAGCTTTCCCGAATTCAGCATACCTTTCTTTGTCAACGCCGACCGGACCAGGTTGAAGCAGGTCATTGTCAACCTGATATCCAACGCGATCAAATACAACAGCGCGCAGGGAAAGGTCGAATTGAGCTGCGCCCAGGGCGCGCCGGGACGGGTCCGCGTCAGCATCAGCGACACCGGCGCGGGACTGTATCCGGAGCAGCTGGCGCAGTTGTTCCAGCCGTTCAACCGCCTCGGTCAGGAGGCCGGCGCCGTGGAAGGAACGGGCATCGGACTGGTGGTGGCCAAGCGCCTGGTTGAGCTCATGGGCGGCACAATCGGCGTGGAGAGCACCCTGGGCGCGGGCAGCGTGTTCTGGTTCGAACTCACCGCGGCCGCCGAACCGCACCTTGCCACGGGTCCCGGCGGCGCCGACGCAACGCCCCCCGCGCATCCGTCGCGCGGGGCCCGGTTGCACCCGATTCTTTATGTCGAGGACAATCCGGCCAACCTGAAACTGGTCGAACAGATCATCGCCCGCCACCCCGATTTCTGCCTGGTGACCGCAGTCAACGGAAATCTCGGCATCCAGCTTGCGCGCGACAATCAGCCGGAAGTGATCCTGATGGACATCAACCTGCCCGGCATGAGCGGCTTCGATGCCCTGCAAATCCTGCGTTCGGACCCGGCCACCGCGCACATCCCGGTCATTGCCGTAAGCGCCAATGCCATGCCGCTGGACATCGCCAGGGGCGAGAAGGCGGGATTCTTCCGCTACATAACCAAGCCGATCAAGGTCAGCGAACTCATTGAAGCCGTGGACAAGGCGCTGGAACTCGCAGGAAAGCGATTCGACAATAACAAATAGCAAAGCACGATTCCCATGCTCAGCACATCCGATATCCGTCAGGGCAGGATTCTGATTGTCGACGACAAGCCAGCCAATGTCCTGCTGCTCCAAGGCATGCTCCACCGCGCCGGCTACGTTTCGCTTACCTCCACCATGGACCCGCACGCGGTAAGCGAGCTTCACCGCAACAACCGCTACGACCTGTGGGGGGACGTGGTGAACACCGCCAGCCGGATGGAATCCCACGGCGTCGCGGGGCGCATCCAGGTAACCGACGCCACGCGGCGGCGCTTGAGCGAACGCTTCCTGTTTGAAGAACGCGGCAAAATCGCAGTCAAAGGCAAGGGCGAAATGCGCACGTGGTTCGTCAAAGGCAGGAATGGCAGCGCAGAATTTGACGCCGCGCCCTTGAATTGACGGGTTCCGGCTGGCCGTCGCTTTCCAAAATCCCGGCTCGAACGGCGCCGGGTGCGTGCGCCAGCGCACATACGCCGGCGTCAGGCCGGAGGATACTTTCAGCATCGGGGAACACGACCGTTCCTTGCACGAGCCGGCTCTTTGCAGGCTGCAGCTGCGGCTTTTCCCGCGCCAACTGCCTCCGGGTCCGGCCCGTTGTTGACGGGGGACCTCAGCGTGCTTACGAAAAAGCCAAAACGCAGCATCCAGTCCAAAGCGCTGACCGGCATTGCCGGTTTCGACGAAATCACCGGCGGCGGCCTGCCCCGCAGCCGCACCACTTTGCTGGTGGGCGGGCCCGGCTCGGGAAAAACCGTGCTCGCACTGCAATTCCTCGCGCATGGCGCGCGCGCGTGCAATGAACCGGGCATCTTCGTCGCATTTGAGGAGCGTTCGAAGCGCATCGTGGGCAATGCCGAAAGTTTCGGCTGGAGCCTGGCGGAGTCGCAGCGCAAGAAGAAGCTGTACTTCATGGACGCGCAACCCCGGCACGACTTGGTCCAGTCGGGGGATTTCGATCTAAGCGGGATGTTGGCGGCGCTCGAGGCCAAGACCCGGGAAATGAAGGCGAAGCGCATCGTGTTCGATGCGCTGGACGTCGTATTGGCGCTCTTGCCCGACGTGACGGCGGAACGGCGCGAAATCTACCGGCTGCATGCGTGGCTGCTGGCGCGCGAACTGACCGGCATCATCACGCTCAAGTCCGGTGCGGATGAGACCAACTCGATCAGCCAGCAGCCGTTCGGCTTCATGCAATTCATGGTCGACTGCGCGGTGATCCTCAACCACAGCGTGGTGCTGGGCGTGTCGCAGCGCAGTCTGCGCGTGCAGAAATACCGCGGTTCCGGCTTCGATGAGAACGAATCGGCATTCCTGATCGGAAACAGCGGATTCGACGTCGCCGTCGCGCACACGCTGAGCCGCGTCGACGCGAAGGTGAGCAACGAGCGCGTGTCCAGCGGCATCGCGCGTCTCGACACCATGCTCGGCGGCGGCTACTACCGCGGCGCCAGCGTGCTGATCACCGGCTTCTCCGGCACCGCCAAGACCACCCTGAGCGGGGCATTCGCCGAGGCGGCCTGCCGCCGCGGCGAGCGCACCATGTTCGTCTGTTTCGATACCAACAGTACCGAGGTCATCCGCAACCTGCTCTCCGTCGGTATCCACTTGGATCGGTACGTCAAGAGCGGGCGCTTGCGCATGATCTCGGCCCGCGCCATCACCGGCAGCGCCGAGACCTATCTGGTGCGCATCAAGGCGCTGGCGAAAGAGCATGGCGCGCGCTGCGTCGTCATCGATCCGGTATCGGCGTGGTCCAAATCCGGCAACGACCTGAGCACGCAGAGCGTGGCGGACCGCCTGATCGACTGGTCCAAGGGCGAGGGCACCACCCTGGTCTGCACCAGCCTGCTCGACGAGATGTCCGGCCAGGGCGAGGGCGGCTCGCAGCTGCAGATCTCGGCGCTGGTGGACACCTGGATCCACCTCAATTACCTGATCCAGGCGGGCGAGCGCAACCGCGGCCTGTCCATCGTCAAGTCCCGCGGCACGACGCATTCGAACCAGGTGCGCGAGCTGATCCTGAGCGATGCGGGCGTGACCCTGGCCGACACCTACACCGCGGGCGGCGAAGTGCTGATGGGCACGCTGCGCTGGGAGAAGGAACGCGCCGAGCGGGGCGTGCACGAGGCCGCCGAAGTCGCCGCGAAGCTAAAGCGCGTCAGGCTCGATGCCGAGGAGGCCGAACTCGAGGTGCGACTGAAGTCGCTGCAGACCGAGCTCGTCGCGAAGCAGGTGGAGAAGGCCCTGCTGGTGCGCACCACGCAGAGCGACAAGGGCGAGTTGTCGCGCGGCCGCACGCAGATGAAGGAATTGCGCGGTGCCGATGCCGCGATTCCGGCACGCAAGCCGGGCCCGCCATGAGCCGGCGCGCGAGGTTCAGGTTCCGGCTCTATATCGCCGGCGACGCGCTGAACTCCACCCAGGCGCTCGCCAACCTCACCGCGCTGTGCCGGACACGGCTGCCGGACCGGCACGAGATCGAAGTCGTGGATGTGTTTCGCGAACCGGAGCGCGCGCTCGCAGACGGGATCTTCATGACGCCGACCCTGCTCAGGCTCGCGCCGCCCCCTGTCCGCCGCATCGTCGGCACACTCAGCCGGATGCAGCCGGTATTGCAGGCATTGGGGCTGGACGCCATCGCTGCATGAAATCGAAACATTTGCCGCTTCCGACAGACGCGAGCGAGGAAATCGCCGCCTTAATCCAGACGCTGCACCAGACCGGGCAACGCCTGGAAGCGTTGACGGCTGGAGAGGTGGACACGGTGGCAGACCGCGACGGCCGGCCGTTCATGCTGCGGCATGCCCAGGAGCACTTGCGCCGGAGCGAAGCCGCCAGGCAGGCCGCCATCCTCAACGCGCTGCCTGCGCACATCGCTTTGCTCGATCCCCATGGTCGCATCATCTCGGTGAACGAGGCGTGGCGGCGGTTCGCCGAGGCGAATTCGCTGCTGAGCCCGGGCTATGGGATGGGCGTCGACTACCTCGCGATCTGCGACAGCGCACAGGGAGAGGACAGGTCGGAGGCGCAGCAAGCGGCCGCCGGAATTCGTTCCGTGTTGGCTGGCTCGGCACGGAGCTTTTCGCTCGAATACCCCTGCCATTCGCCCACGGAACAGCGCTGGTTCCTGATGGCGGTGACACCGCTGAGCGATGACCGTTCGAATGGCGTCGTCGTCATGCACCTCGACATCATCGAGCGCAAGCGCGCCGAGGAAGCATTGCGCGAGAGCGAGGCGCGCTTTCGCAGTCTTACCGCGATGTCCACCGACTTCTACTGGGAGAGCGATGCCGAACACCGGCTCACGGTGCGCGCCTCGGCGAACATGAAAGTAAGCCCGGTTTCGGCATTCCAGCAAGGCGCGCAGATCGGCGAGCGCCGCTGGGAGATACCGCATCTTTCCCCCGACGCAGCCGGCTGGCGCGCGCACCGGGCCGTGCTCGATGCGCATCGACCGTTCCGCGATTTCGAACTGTCGCGGCTCGGGTCCGACGGCGCCGAGCGGCATATCTCGATCAGCGGCGATCCCGTGTTCGACGCCGCAGGCGCATTCCAGGGCTACCGCGGGGTCGGAACGGATATCACCGAGGCGAAGCAGGCCACTGAGGAAATCCAGTTCAAGAACACAATCCTCAATACGCTGCAGGAGACTTCGCTCGATGCAATCCTGGTGGTCGATGAGAATCGCCACATCCTCTCCTACAATCAACGGTTCATTGACCTGTGGCGGCTGTCGCCGCAGCTCGTAGCCGCGCGTGTGGATGCACCCATACTCCAATCGGTGGCTGACCAGGTAGAGGATGCGGACGCATTTGCGGCCCGGGTCAAATATCTGTACGCGCACCGCGACGAAAGGAGTCGCGAGGAAATAGTGCTGAAGGACGGCAGGATAGTCGATCGGTATTGCGCCCCGGTCACCGGAGCGGACCGCAAGTATTACGGCCGCGTCTGGTATTTTCGCGACATCACCGAGCGCAAGGCAGCGCAAGCCCGGATCACACAGCTCAACCGCGTATATGCCGTGCTCAGCCGCATCAATACGCTGATCGTGCGCGTACGGGACCGAGAGGGGCTATACCGCGAAGCCTGCCGGATCGCGGTCGAGGCGGGCGGGTTCCGCATGGCCATGATCGCCATCGTGGATCCGAGCGCGATGAAGCTCGTCCCGGTCGCCTCGGCAGGAAAGGACGAGGCGCTCATGACCGCTATCAGGGGCCTCCTGTCATCGACCGAGGACGCGCCCAGGACGATGGTCGCGCGTGCGCTCAGGGAGAAACAAGCCGTCGTATCCAACGATTCGCAAAGCGACGCGCGGATTTTGCTGGGCAGGCAATACGCAGAATCCGGCGTCCGCTCGATGGCGGTCTTCCCGCTCATTGTCGCGGATGAAGCAGTTGGCGTGCTCGCGCTGTACGCCAGCGAGAGTGAATTCTTCCACGAAGCAGAGCTGAAGCTGCTGAGCGAACTGACCGGCGACATCGCATTCGCGATCGATCACATCGGCAAGCAGGAGCGTCTCGATTACCTCGCCTACTACGATGAGCTCACCGGCCTGGCGAACCGCGGGCTGTTTCTCGAACGGGTAGCGCAGTACATGCGCAGCGCCGCCATCGGCGCTCACGGGCTGGCCGTGCTAATGGTCGATCTGGAGCGGTTCAAGAACATCAACGACAGCTTAGGCCGACCGGCCGGTGACGCGCTCCTGCAGCAGGTGGCGCAGTGGCTGACGCGCAGCGCAGGAGACGCCAACCTGCTGGCGCGCATAGGTGCGGACCATTTTTCCCTGGTGCTGCCGCAAATAAGGCAGGAGGGCAATGTCATCGGGCTGCTCGAGAAGACGATGGCCGCATTTCTGGATCATCCTTTCCGCCTGAACGACGCCGTATTCCGCATCGCTGCCAGGGTCGGCGTGGCGGTGTACCCGGACGACGGCGGCGACGCCGAGACGCTGTTCAGAAACGCGGAGGCCGCGCTAAAGAAAGCCAAGGCGAGCGGCGAGCCCTACCTGTTTTACAACCAGAAAATGACCGAAGCGGTGGCCGGCAAGCTCACCCTGGAAAATCAGCTGCGCCAGGCGCTGGACAACGAAGAGTTCGTGCTCCACTACCAGGCCAAGGTGAATCTCGTAAGCGGCGAGCTCACCGGCGCCGAGGCGCTGATCCGCTGGAACGATCCGCGCACCGGCCTGGTGGCGCCGGGCCGTTTCATCCCGATCCTGGAAGAAACCGGATTGATCTACGACGTAGGACGCTGGGCGCTGAAAAAAGCCATCGCAGACTACCTGCGCTGGCGCGCCGCGGGCCTGCCTGCAGTGCGCATCGCGGTGAATGTGTCGCCGCTGCAACTCCGGAATCGCGGCTTCATCGACGAGATCGGGCAGGCAATCGGCATCGACAGCAAGGCAGCCGCGGGGCTGGAACTGGAGATCACCGAAAGCCTGATTATGGCGGACATCAAGCTCAGCATCGCCAGCCTGCGGGCCATCCGCGCCCTGGGCGTAACCATCGCCATCGACGACTTCGGCACCGGCTTCTCCTCGCTCAGCTACCTCGCGAAACTGCCTGTGGACACGCTGAAGATCGATCGCTCGTTCGTGATCGACATGACCGCCGGGCCGCAGGGGCTGGCGCTGGTGTCCACCATCATCAGCCTGGCGCATTCGCTCAAGCTCAAGGTGGTGGCGGAGGGAGTAGAAACCGAGGAGCAATCACGCCTGCTGCGCCTGCTCGCCTGCGACGAAATGCAGGGCTTCCTGTTCGGCAAACCGGTGCCGGCGCAGATATTCGAAACGCGCTTTCTCGCCGCGCCGGCCGCCGCGTGACGATAGGTGACGAAGGTAACGATATCGGACAGGACGCGGCGATGCGGTTCAGCGGCCGCGGCGCGCGGCCGCTGAGCGGCGCATTCGAGGACATCGACGCCGCCGACGAAGGCGTTCTGTGCGCCCGCGTACATACGGGGCAGGACATTTCATCTAGTCTTTCGCCCATCTATGCAAACCCAGTCGCCGGCGCCCGCCGCCATCGCCCAACCCGACCCGCAGGACCTCGCTTTATCGGGGTCGTGGACCGCGCGCGGCATCGGCACCCTGCAGCACCGGATCGCATCGCTGCACCTGGATTTGAAAACGGATGTGATCGCCGATGCCGCCGGCGTCGAGGCCCTGGACACAGCCGGGGCGTGGGTGCTGCAAAAGCTGCTGCTGCGGCTGCGCGACGAAGGCATGGTCGTGACCCTGCGCGGCCTGCGCCCGGAGTTCGCCGGATTGCTGCAGGGCGTGGGCGAGCAGCAGGCAGGCCGCGACAATGCAAACGCCGCTGCCGCCAGACCCCGCGCGTCCTTGCTCGAAGATCTGGGGCGGGGCGCCGAATCCGCTTTCGAACAGCTGCTTGCGCTGCTCGGCTTCGTCGGCGAGAGTGCGCTCGCGCTGGCGGGATGGGTGGCGCGTCCGGCACGCATCAGGTGGCGCCCGCTGCTGTACAACGTTCGCGACGCCGGCTTCAACGCGCTGCCCATCGTCGGACTGCTGGCATTTCTGCTCGGGGTGGTCGTAGCCTACCAGGGCGCCGGCCAGCTGCGCCAATACGGCGCCAACATTTTCGTCGTCGATCTCGTCGGCTTGTCGATGCTGCGCGAGTTCGCGCCCCTGATCACGGCCATCATCGTCGCCGGGCGCTCGGGCTCGGCCTACGCCGCCCAGATCGGCACCATGTCCGTGAGCGAGGAAATCGACGCCATGCGCACCCTGGGGATTGCGCCGCTGGACGTGCTGGTGCTGCCCAAAGTCCTCGCGCTGCTGATCGCACTGCCGCTGTTGACGGTGTTTGCCGACCTGCTCGGGGTGTTCGGCGGCATGATCATGGCGCGCGCGCAGCTCGGTGTCGGCTACGGCGAGTTTCTGGACCGCTTCGCCACGGCGGTGAGCATGACCTCCTACCTGATCGGCATCTGCAAAGCGCCGGTGTTTGCCGCCATCATCGCCGTGGTCGGCTGCTTCCAGGGCTTTCGCGCCCGCGGCGGCGCCGACAGCGTCGGCCGCCAGACCACGCGCAGCGTGGTGCAGTCGATCTTTCTCGTGATCGTTGCCGATGCCCTGTTCTCGGTCGCCTTCAGCGCGCTGGACCTCTGACATGCAAAGCGCAGCGCGCGACGAAAGAAGCGTCATTGAGATCCAGCAGGTATCGACGCGCTTCGGAGATCATGTGGTGCACGACGCAATCGACCTCGAAGTGCGCCGTGCGGAAATATTCGCCCTGGTCGGCGGATCCGGCTCGGGAAAATCTACGCTGCTGCGTGAAATGATCCTGCTGCAGCGTCCGGATTCGGGCTCGATCCGGGTGCTGGGCGTCGATCTGCAGGCCGCCGGGGATGACGAAGCTCTCGCCTTGCGCCGGCGCTGGGGCGTAATGTTCCAGAAAGGCGGCTTGTTCGGCGCGCTCACGGTCATTGAAAATGTCGGCCTGGCGCTGCGCGAACACACCGAACTGGACGAAGGCCTGATCGACGAAATCGCCGCCTCCAAGCTGGCCCTGGCCGGCCTCGCACCCGAAGTCGGCGCGCAGTATCCGTCCGAACTCAGCGGTGGCATGATGAAGCGCGCATCGCTCGCGCGCGCCCTCGCGCTGGACCCCGAGCTGCTGTTTCTGGACGAGCCGACCGCCGGCCTCGATCCGGACAGCGCCGGCGGCGTCGACGCGCTGGTGCGCAAGTTGCGCGACCTGTTCGGCCTGACCATCGTCATGATCACGCACGACCTCGACCTGCTGTGGCAGCTCGCCGACCGGGTAGCGGTGCTCGCCGGGGGCAAGGTGCAGGGCATCGGTTCGATGTCCGAGCTCGCACGCATGGACCATCCCGCCATCCGCCAGTTCTTCGACGGACCGCGCGGCAGGGCGGCCCAGGAGCAGGAAAAGCACGGTGCGAACGCGCAAAACGAAACCAACAGCGAGAAGCGGCCATCGAAACCAAAGTGAACTATCCGATCGTCGGGCTGTTCGTGCTCGTCCTCGGCGCGGTGCTCATCATCATTGCGCTCTGGCTCGCATCCGGCGGCGCCATGCACAAGAAATACGACCTGTACCTCGCAGTTGAAGACGAGTCGGTGGCCGGGCTCAATCTGAACGCGCCGGTCAAGTACAGCGGCGTCGACGTGGGCAAGGTGCAGGAGATCCGGCTCGACCCCAGCGACCCGAAACGGGTGAATCTGATATTCGCCATCGAGCACGGCACGCCGATCAAGGAGGACACCGAGGCGGTTCTGAAGACGCAGGGCCTTACGGGGATCGCCTATGTCGAGCTCAGCGGAGGCGCTGCGGATGCGCCCTTGCTGCGCGCGGCACCGGGCAGCGAGTATCCGGTGATCCGTACCAAACCTTCGCTCAGCGCCAGGCTGGAGAACGTGCTGACCTCGGTACTGGCCAAACTCGACAGCACCTCGGCCAACATCAATGCGATCCTCAGCGACGAAAACCGGGCTGCGCTTACCAGCGCGCTCGCCGACATCGCCGCCGTCGCGCACACCATCGCCGCGCGCAAGGACACGATCGACGCAGGCATGGCCAGCGCCGCGCGCACTTTCGCAAACACCGCAGGCGCGACGGCGAAGCTGGGGCCGGTGATCGATCGCATCGGCCGCAGCGCCGAGGCAGTCGAGAAGATGGGCAACGAAGTGGCGCGGGCCGGCGCCGGCGCCGGGAAGACGGCCGTCTCGATCGGCGCCGACATAAAGCGCTTTACCGCGGAAACACTGCCGGAGCTGGAGCGCCTGCTCGGCGAACTGAGCGTGCTGACGGCGTCGCTGCGCCGCCTCAGCGAGCAGACCGAGCGCGATCCGCGCGGCCTGCTGTTCGGCCGCAAGCCCGTCCAGGAAGGGCCGGGAGAACCGGCAGCGGGGAAACCATGATGACCATGTCTGTCGCCAGAATCGCAGCTGTGTTCGCCGCCGGCGTTTTGCTCACGGGCCTCGGCGCCTGCAGCACGCTGCACCAGACGGCTACGCCGAATCCCTCGTTCTATGCGCTCGAGCGCGCCCCCGCCACAGGAGCAAGGGCCGCAGGCCCGGCCAGCGCCCCGGCGAGCGCATTGTCCGGCGCGCCGACCTTGATAGTCGAGCCCCCGCACGCGGCAGCCGGATTCGACAGCCCGCGCATCATCTACGTGCGCGAGGCGCACAAGCTCGAATACTTCGCGCACAGCGAATGGGTGGACCCGCCCGCGCGCATGCTGGCGCCGCTGCTCGTGGCCGCGATCGAACACACCGCGGCGTTCCGCGCCGTGGCGCTGACGCCCAGCGCGGCCACCGGCGAGTTGCGCCTGGATACCGAGATCATCCGCCTGCAGCAGGAGTTCGGAATCCCGCCCAGCCGCGTGCGCTTCACGCTGCGCGCCTACCTGGTGGACGCCAGGACGCGCGGCGTGCTGGCCCAACGCGAATTCGAGGCTGTAGTTCCCGCTGCGAGCGAGGACCCCTACGCAGGCGTAGTAGCGGCCAACAGCGCGGTACAGACGGTACTCGAAGAACTTGCGCTCTTCTGTGCCGAGGCCGCAGGCGGCTGGAGGAATGCGCAATAGCAGAGTTGTTTCGACCCACCGTTTCAAAATTACCGGAGACAGACGCAGATGAATCCCATGAAACTCGTAGCAATCGCGCTGATCGTGGCCGGAAGCCTGGGCCTGGCCTACGGCGGCTTCAGCTATACCAAGGAAACCACCGGCATGAAGCTCGGCCCGATAGAACTCAAGGTCGAGGAGAAAAAGAATGTCGATGTGCCGCTGATCGTCAGCGCCGCCGCAGTCGCGCTCGGCGTGTTCATGCTCGTCGGCCTGGGAAGAAAATGAGGCCCGAACAGCGGGCCGCCGCGCCCTGATCCGGCGATCGCGTTCCCGCCGGACCGGCTTTGAGCGCGGCGCCCTCAGTGCCAGTCGGGGCTGCCGAACCCGTCCTGGCCGAGGTAGGTGTAGAAGATGCCGACCGTTCCCCTGCTCTGCGTCGTCGATCCCAGCGCGGGAAAGTAGGCGTCGCGGCGGTTTCCCAGGTACTTGATCGTGACTGCATGCCGGCGCTTGAGGCGCAGCGTATAGGACGCATCCACGCGGAAAATATTGTCGCGCCCGCCTCGCGGGCCGGCGGCGACGTCGCTCACGAAATATTCGCGCGCGGTCAGGTCGAGCGAGGACCTTTCGCCGAAAATCATGCGCAAGGCAAACAGTGCCTGCGGCGCCAGGCCGTAATGGTAGAGCTCGGCGGCGTCGGGGCGCGTGGTGCCGACGGCGGTGTAGCCGACGCCCAGGAGCCCCGTGCTCCTGACTGCGACCGAGTTCGACAGGCGCCACTCGGCCGTGGTCCCGAGCGACAGCGCCGTGCTCGACACCCGGTAGATTTGCGGCGCCATGTAGTCGTAGCTGCCGTACAGTCCCCAGATTCCGCGCCCTTTCCCGCTGGTCTGGTAGTCCCGTCCGATGAGCAGCCCGTGCGTCATGAGGTTCTCGAAGCCGTTGGCGCTGGAGGCGGTTGCCTGCAGGTTGAAGTAGTCGAAGGGACGCGTATAGGAATAGCCGGGTTTGCCCGGCAGCCCGTAGTCGATGGAGAAATCCGCGAGCGCCTCGTTGCGTTTGAGCTCCGTGGTGGAAGTGCCCTGGTTGTTCTTCGCGGTTCCGCTGAAGCCTATCTGCAAACGGCTGTAGTAGGCCGGGTCGTGGCTCGCGAAAATCGAGTCCAGTCGCTCGCGAAACACGAGGCGATTGAAGCCCGTCGCCGGAGAAACCAAAGCCGCGGCGAGCTCTCGCGAAACGCTGGGAACGCTGCCTCCCTGCGCGATTACGAGCTTGGACAGGCGAAACAGCGCCTCGCCCATGAAGCTTCCGCCTATGCCGGTATTGATCTGGTCGTTCCTGGAGGGCGGCGTGGTTTCCCCGGCGACCTCCCACAATGCGCTCGCGGCAAAGGTGTAGGCAAACGCCTCCCAGAAGTTGAGTCCCGCCGACCTTGCGAACCCGTGGTACATCGAACCCGCATACGGATGCCCCAGCTGGTTGGTGCGGAACGGGTCTTGATCGACGACCCAGCTGCTGCCGAGGTTGCCGTTGGCGGTCGACAGGCTGCTCTTGTAGTCGCCGCTGGGGTCGCCGCGATTGGCCAGGTTCAGCAGCGCCTCGAAGCCGAGGATCTCGACTGCGGGAATCAGGTAGCTCTTGCGCGCCGCGGGGTCCGCCGAGAGCTCGACCCTGGGTTTGTCCGGATCGCTAGCCTCTGTTTCGCTCGGGAGCACTGCCCAGGATTTCGGTGTGCCGGTGAAGGCAGGCTCAGCGGCGAACGCCGCAGCTGCGGCCGCGAACCCCCATGTGCATGCGGCGCCGAGCAGCATGGCGCGCAACAGGGAGGGGCGCTGGCAGGCGCTCGCCGCGGCGGCGGCGGCTGGAATGGAAGATGTAGGGCGCACCCGCGGATTCTGATTGAAGGTGCAAGGCAACACCGTGCGCTAACGCACATACGCCGCCCGGCGCGGCTATAGCAGGCGCCCCCACACCCGCGCCATCCATTCCTTGAAGCGCAACGACAGCGGCCGGTGCCCCCAGCCCTCCAGGTCGATTTGCTGCGAGGCCGCGAGGTCGCCCGCGAACATGGCCTGCATGTTCTGGCCGAATTCCCGGCCGATGATCACCGCGTTGATCTCGTCGTTGTCGAGAAAGCTGCGCCAATCGAGGTTGGTCGAGCCCACGGTGGACCAGACGCCGTCGATCACCGCCGTCTTCGAGTGCAGCAGCGCGCCGGTGCGCTCGTAGAGCTTGACCCCGCCTTCGAGCAGGGCCGAATAGTGCGAGCGGCCGGCGTGAAACACGACTTCGGAGTCTGAATGACTGGGCAATATGAGCCTCACATCGACCCCGCGCCCCGCCGCCGCCATCAGCGAATTCAGCAGTTGCGGGTCGGGAACGAAGTAGGCGTTGGTCAGGTACACCTGCTTCTGCGCATTGCCGATGGCCGATATCAGCGTCAGGTACATCAGGCTGTAGGGATCGTCCGGGGTGCTGCCGATGGCGCGCACGATTTCATTGCCCCTGGTTTTGAGCGCAGGAAAATATTCCCGCTGGGCCAGCGGCTTGCCATGCTGCTTGTCCCAGGTCTGCATGAACAGCTTTTGCAGTTCGCCGACCACGGGACCTTCGAGTTGAAGATCGGTATCGCGCCAGGCGACATTGTGGTCGGCCGCATTGCCGCTGCGCCGGGCGGCCGATCCCGAAGAGTAGACGCTGCTGATATTGATCCCGCCGATGAAGGCGGTGTGTCCGTCGACTACCAGCAGTTTGCGGTGATCGCGGTTGTTGATCAGCCACGGCGTTTTCGTCGCCAGCGGATTGACCGGATTGAATTCGAGCAGCGCAACGCCGCCCTGCGCCAGGCGCTCGAAGTAGGCCTTCGGCGTATTGATTCCGCCAAAGCTGTCGTAAATGATATTGACCTGGACGCCGCGGCTTTGCTGCTGCAGCAGCAGATCGGCGAACTGCCGCCCGATCTCGTCGTCTTCGATGATGTAGGACTCGAGGTTGATATGGTCGCGCGCGTCGCCGATGGCGGCGAACATCGCCGGGTAGGTGGCCGCGCCGTCCTGCAACAGGGTGACCTTGTTGCCGAGGATCAGCGGGCTGCCGACGATCGACTGTTCCAGCGCAATCTGCTTTTCCAGAATGTCGATGTCGCCGGATTGACGCTTTAGCTGCGCCAGCACTGCGGCGCTTTTTCGCGCAGAGACCGGGCCGCGCGCGTTTTCGAAGCTGACCGCTTGCGCCGTGTGCCTCTCCAGGAGAGCGTCGGTGTCGGGCAGCGTCGCGCAGCCGGCCACGGCGAGCAACAGGAGCCCAAAAATCTCAACAAGTTTGAGCGCGCGAGTAAGCATGATCTGCCCTTGTCCAGAATTACACACCGAGAGTAAGCGAAGAATGCGCACAGCTCTGTGCGCTGTCGCTCACAGCGACTTCGGCCGGCCAGCGGGTGCCAGCGGCCAGTATTCGGCCCGGCGCGGGCGCGGTCTGCCCGGAAACGCAGGCGCGGAATATTTCTCCTTGCGTGTGCTGGCGCACAGAACTGCCCCGGGGAGCGTTCAATAATCGCGTCGTATCCGCCGCTTGCTTCTTCCCCCTCCCCTGTAGGCGATCGGCGGGTCCGGGCCCCCGGTTCATGCTCATGACCGGGGGCCTGTCTTTTTGTCGCCATGCGGCACGGCCCTTGCATCCCTCACCAGCTGCCGGCAATCGCTGTCCTTCCCCGGCCCCGCGTCGATCAGAGGAATCAGCGCCAGCACCGGACTCGCGAAGCCCAGCGCAAGCGCGCCTAGCGCCCGCACCGCCACGCGGCCCTGGTCGACTCGAACGTCGGGTTTGGCAAAGCTGCCGCGAACGTAGATCGGGCTGTGCAAGGACAGCGGGCTGGTGTTCTTGGTTTTCGGATTGAGCGTCAGATCCAGCGTCTCCTCGCCCAGATCGACACTGCCGGTCCCGACGATGGTCGTGATCGCGGTATCGAAGACCAGCGCATCGGCGTGCATGATGCCGTCTTCGACGCTGAAATCGGCGACCCCGCAGCGCAGCTTGACCAGCTTGTCGCCGCGCACTTTCAGCACCAGCATTTCCCACAGGTGCAGGCCGGCCTTTTCCATCATCATCTTGCTGATTTCGCCGTTGACGACGACCAGCCCCACATTGCCGCTGGAACTCGCCAGCATGCGCCCCACCGAGTTGCCCCTGCCCGCGAGATCGAACTCGCCGTTGATCTGCCCTATGCTGGTCTGGCCGGGCGAGACGGTCGGAAACAGTCGGGCCAGGAGAACCTTCCTCGCCTTCATCCGGGCGCGCACCTCGATCGGATCCTCGCGCCCGTCCAGCGAAACGACCGCTTCGACCTGGCCGCCGGCCACGCCGAAACTGAACGGCGCCAATGTCAGCACGGAATCGCGCAGACTCAAATGGACTGCGAGCTGGTCCAGCGGCAGTTCCGTGGCGCTGCGCAGGGTCCTTGCACTCAGCGTCAGCTCCGCGTCCACGCTGTCCCAGCGCTCGGTCTTGAACGGCAGGTCCGGCAGCATGCGCGCGTGCACCGGCGCGGGTGTCGGGCTTTGCGTCGGCGCAGCAGCCGACTGCCTGGCGGCTTGCACGCTGCCCGGCCTCGCCCCGATTGCCGGACCCAGGTCGGCCAGGTCCAGCAGCCTGGACACCAATTCGGCTTTCATCGCGGGACGTTTGCCTCCGGTATCGATTTGCAGCGTACCCGCGATGTCGCTCTCGCCGATCCGCCCGGAGAATTTCTCGTAGCGCCAGGTCTGTGCGCTGTGCACGATGCGCCCCTCGCTCGCATAGGCGCGCGTTTGCGGAAATGCGATGCCGAACAGCGCATAGAGTTGTCCCAGATTTTCGCCGCGCAAGGAAAGGCGCATGTCCATCGCGGTGAACTTCAGCAGGCTGGTGATGGTGCCCTCGGCCTTCACCCCGGTGCGGCCTACGCTGATATCGGCTTTCAGCGGATAGGGTGTGTCCTCGTCGCGCAGACCGAGCACCGGCCCGCCGCTGCCGTGCGCCTTGAGCGGCATGCCCTTGAATTGCCCCTGCGCGGTGAAGCTGAGCTCCTCAGCGGCCGACTGCGTGTCCGAACTCGAAAGCTCGGCGCGGATGCTGGTGTCCTGCGCGGCATCGTCATAGCCGAGCCGGCCATGATCGAGCGTCAGGCGGTCGATGCGGATGCGCGCATGCTCGTCCTGCTGGTTCAGATCCAACAGCCAGTTCTTGCGCCCGCCGCCACCCTGTTGCAGAAACACGAGCGGGCGCTCGAGGCGCACTTCGGGCAGGACGATGTTGCCTCGAAGCAGCTCCGGCACATGGATCGAAATCTCCACCGCATCGGCGGCGACCATCAGATCTTCGCTGGCCCAGGCCGGATTGGCGAAGCTCACGGCGCCGGCGCGGATGCGCGGCAGCGGCCAGCCGAACTCGAGCACGAGGTCGCCGCCGATTAGCAGTTCGCGGCCGGTCTCGTGCAGCACAGCGCGTTCGATCGGCCCGCGCAGCCAGTTCCAGCCGTAGATCGCGATCAACACAGCGGCGAGCGCCACCGGCGCAAGCAGGAGGCCGGCGGTCCATCGGAGTATGCGCGAGCGTGTCATGGCGGTGCTGAGCAGGCGCAGCCGATGGATACCGGCCGGCTAGAGCTCATCCTGGGTTGGGCCAGATTGTGCGCAGGTCGGCGGCGATATTCCGTGCGCCTGCGCACATACACCGCCTGGTTTTAACCGTAGTCTAGCCCATCGCTTGGCGCAAGCGCGCCCGCGTTTGCCTGTGCGCCCCGCCCGGCGCATTTCCCGGGAATACCGATGTTTGCCCTTCCACGTCGCAGGCCGAGTTGAGCAGCAGCAGCCTACGCAACGCTGCGCTGCGCTTGTGGGCGCGCCTGCGCGGCCATCGCCTTGCGCGGCTGCGCCATCGCCGTGCGCGACTGCAAGCCGTCGGCGATGCGCCACCGCTGCGCGCGGAGCTGTTTGGCGCCGACCAGATGGAACAGCATGGCAAGGCCCTGGCGGCCTCGCACCGTCTTGGCGCACAACGCGCGCCGGATCAGCTGCTCGCGCGCCTGACCGAGAATGAACACGTTGTGCTGCAGGCCTGCAAACTGCTGACAGCCGGAGTCCGGGCCAACCACCGCATTTCACCCGCCAGCGAATGGCTGCTCGACAACTTCTATTTGATCGAGGAACAGATACGCACGGCCAGGCAGCATTTGCCCAAGGGTTACAGCCGCGAACTGCCGCGCCTCGCGCTGGGTGCGTCGGCCGGTCTGCCGCGCGTGTACGACATTGCGCTCGAGACCATCGCGCACGGAGACGGCCGGGTCGACCCCCAGGGTCTGAGCCGCTTCGTCGCCGCCTACCAGCAGGTCACACCGCTGAAACTGGGCGAACTGTGGGCCATCCCGATCATGCTGCGCCTGGCGCTGATCGAGAACCTGCGCCGCGTCGCTGCGCGTGCGGTAAGCAGTGCGAAGGACCGCGATCTGGCGGACTCCTGGGCGGACCGGATGATGGAAATCACGGTTCAGGATCCGAAGAACCTGATTCTGGTGGTGGCGGACATGGCGCGATCGAACCCGCCCATGGTCAGTGCGTTTGTCGCAGAACTGGCGCGCCGCCTGCAGGGCCAGGGCGCCGCGCTCGCTTTACCGCTCACCTGGATCGAACAGCGGCTGTCCGAGACCGGGCTGACCATCGAGCAGCTGGTGCAGTCGGAAACCCAGACGCAGGCCTCGGGTCAGGTATCGATTGCGAACAGCATCGGCAGCCTGCGCTTTCTCGGGGCAATGGACTGGCGCGAGTTCGTGGAGACCATGAGCAGCGTCGAGCACGAGCTCAGACAGGATCCGGCCGCGGTCTACGCGAGGATGGATTTCTCCACCCGCGATCGCTACCGGCATGCGATCGAGAAGCTCGCGAAAGCGAGTACCCTGTCCGAGGACGACATTGCGCGCAAGGCTATTGCGCTGGCGCAGGAAGCCGTGGCCGCTACGATCAGCGCGGGCGGCGCCAATGACGCCGTCGACGGGCGCGCTGCGCATGTCGGCTACTTTCTGATCGACCAGGGCCTGCCCCGACTCAAACGCGCGTGCGGGGTGCGAATATCGGTCGCCGAGGCCCTGCGGCAAAGCGCCGGCCGGTCTGCGCTGCTGCTCTACCTCGGCGCGGTCGCGCTGCTGACACTGGCGCTCAGCCAAAGCCTGCTGGCAGGCGCGCATGCGCAGGGGTTGAGCGCCTGGCTGCTCGCGCTGACTGCGTTCCTGGTGGCGTTTGGCTCAGCGCATCTGGCAATCGCCCTGGTCAACTGGGCAGCGACGCTGCTGGCGACCCCCAAGTCGCTGCCGCGCCTGGATTTCTCCGGCGGGATTCCGGCGGACTGCCGTACGCTGGTCGTAATCCCGACCATACTCGCGAGCGCCCAGAACATCGAACGCCTGGTGGAAGCGCTGGAAGTCCGGTTCCTGGCGAACCGCGATGCGCAGCTGCAGTTCGGCCTGCTGACCGATTTTCGCGACGCGCAGGCGCAAACGCTGCCAGCGGACGCAGCGCTGCTGCAACTGGCGCGGGAGAGGATCGGGGAACTCAACGACAAGTACCAGCATGCCGATGGCAAGGCCGAAGGCGACGCCTTCTTCCTGTTCCACCGGCCGCGCCTCTGGAATCCGCAAGAGCGGCTGTGGATGGGCTATGAGCGCAAGCGCGGAAAACTGGCGGACCTGAATTCCCTGCTGCGCGGCGGCGCCAAGGACCGCTTCTCGCTGATCGTCGGCAGAACCGGGCTGTTGTCCGGGGTAAAGTACGTCATTACCCTGGATACCGATACGCAGCTGCCGCGCGACGCGGCCTACCAGCTGGTGGGGGCGATGGCGCACCCCCTGAACCGCGCGCACATCGACGCGAAGCGCCACATGGTGAGCGCAGGCTATTGCATCCTGCAGCCGCGCGTCGCGGTGAGCCTGCCGGGCAGCAATCGCTCGCGCTATGCGCGCGTGTTCGGCAGCGAGCCGGGCATCGACCCCTATACGCGCACTGTTTCCGACGTCTACCAGGACCTGTTCGGCGAAGGCTCGTTCATCGGCAAGGGCATCTACGACGTCGACGCGTTCGCGCTGGCGCTCGATGCGCGCTTTCCCGACAACCGCATACTCAGCCATGACCTGCTGGAAGGCTGCTATGCCCGCGCCGGGCTGCTGAGCGACGTGCTGGTGTACGAGGAATATCCGTCCAGCTACAACGCCGATGTGAGCCGCCGCTACCGCTGGATACGCGGCGACTGGCAGATCGCCTCCTGGCTGCTGCCGCGGGTGCCCGGCGCAGGCCCGGGCAAGGGCCGCGAGGCCAACCCGCTCTCTGCCCTGTCCCAGTGGAAGATACTCGACAACCTGCGGCGCAGCCTGGTCCCCGCCGCATTGACGCTGCTGTTTGTGCTCGGCTGGACCGTGTTGCCGCTGGCGCGCTACTGGACCATAGCCGTGGCCGGCGTCTTCCTGCTGCTGCCCCTGCTTGCAACCGTCGTCGATCTGCTGCGCAAACCCGAAAACATGCCGCCGGGCCAGCACATTGCCATGGCGCTCGTCGCCGCGCGGGGGCGCTTCCTGCAGGCGGCGCTTGCGCTCGCCTTCCTGCCGCATGAGGCCTATTACAGCCTGGGCGCGGTCCTGCGCACCAACTGGCGCATACTGGTCTCGCATAGACGGCTGCTCGAATGGATGCCTTCGGGCCGCTGGAATCGCGAAAACGCCAGCGGCTTCCTTGCCTGCTGCCAATCGATGTGGATCGCGCCCCTGATATCGGTCGCAGCCGCAGCCCATCTGGCGGCGTCGGCGCCGGCGATGCTGGGCGCGGCCGGGCCTATCCTGCTCCTGTGGCTGGCCTCGCCCGTCATCGCATGGTGGATCAGCCTGCCCCTGACGCGCCGCGTAGCGCGGCTGACGGCCGGGCAGCACGACTTTCTGCGCAATGTGTCGCGCAAGACCTGGGCACTTTTCGAGACCTTCGTCGGCGCCGAAGATCACTGGCTGCCCCCGGACAACTATCAGGAGCACCCGGTTGCCGTGCTTGCGCACCGCACCTCGCCGACCAATATGGGGCTTTCGCTGCTGGCGAATCTGTCGGCCTACGATTTCGGCTACGTTTCGGCCGGACTGCTCATCGAGCGCACAGCGAACGCGCTCGACACCATGGCGGTACTCGAGCGGCATCGCGGGCATTTTTACAACTGGTACGACACGCAGTCGCTCGCGCCGCTCGCGCCGCTTTACATTTCCTCGGTGGACAGCGGCAATCTTGCCGGCCATCTGCTTACCCTGCGCCCGGGGCTGCTCGCGCTGCCCGATCACGCCATTATCGGACCACGATGGTTCGACGGGCTGCTCGATACTCTGAACGCACTGGCCGAGGCCGCGGCGCAGGCCGCACCGGCTGCGCTGCTCCAGCTCGAGGAGCTGCAAAAGGCGCTGGAATCGGCCTGCGACTCCCGGCCCGCCACGCTCGCGGCGGCCCAGACCCGGCTGGTCCTGCTGGAAACATCGGCGCTGCAGCTGGCAGCCAGCCTCGCCGGCCATGGCCCGGTTCCGCCCGCTAGCCCGCACGGCCATCCGCAGTGGTGGGCGCAGGCGCTGGCACGGCAATGCCGCGACGCCCTCGACGAGCTCGCACTGCTCGCGCCCTGGCTAGGCACACCCGCGGCAGTAGCGCTGTCCCGCCTCATGCACGACGCCGCGATGCCCACGCTGCGCGAACTGGCCACGCTGGAGGAACGCTGGCGCGCAGGCCATGGACCTGGGGCGGAGCGCACAGACAGCGGGGAAATGCTGCGCCTGCTCGCTGCAAGCAGCGCCCAGGCCGAGCAGCGGATCGCGCAGATCGAGCGCCTCGCGGCACAGCTGGGCGAACTGACCGCGATGGAGTATGGCTTCCTCTACGACAGTTCGCGCCATCTGCTCTCGATCGGCTACAACGTCAGCGAGCGCCGCCAGGACCCGAGTTGCTACGATCTGCTGGCGTCGGAGGCGCGCTTCGCGAGCTTTGTCGCGATTGCCCAGGGCCAGCTGCCGCAGGAGAGCTGGTTTGCGCTCGGACGCCTGCTCACCATGGCCGGCGGCGACCCGACGCTGATGTCCTGGAGCGGCTCGATGTTCGAGTACCTGATGCCGCTGCTGGTGATGCCGACCTACGAGAACACGCTGCTCGACCGGACCTGCCGTTCGGCGGTGGAGCGCCTGATCGCCTACGGCAGGCAGCGCGGCGTCGCCTGGGGCATTTCGGAGTGCGGATACAACGCGGTCGACGTCGCGCTCAACTACCAGTATCGCGCCTTCGGCGTGCCCGGCCTGGGTCTGAAGCGGGGGCTCGCCGAGGACCTGGTGATTGCCCCCTACGCCACCGCGCTGGCGCTGATGGTCGCGCCCGAGCGCGCGTGCCAGAACCTGCAGCGGCTCGCGGCCGAGGGACTGGCCGGAGCGTTCGGCTTTTATGAAGCGGTCGACTACACCGCATCGCGTCTGCCGCGCGGTCAGCCGAGCGCCGTGATCCGCTCGTTCATGGCGCATCACCAGGGCATGGTTTTCCTGTCCATCGCGCATTTGCTCCTGGACCGTCCGATGCAAAAGCGTTTCGAATCGGACCCGATGTTCCAGGCGACCGCCCTGCTGCTGCAGGAAAGGGTGCCCAAGGCCGGCGCGTTTGAACTGCACGCGGCCGAGTTCTCCGCGGTCCGCGCAATGGCGACAGACGCGCAGATGCCGGTGCGCGTGCTCGGCAGCGCGGACACACCGCTGCCCGAAGTGCAGCTGCTCTCGAACGGCAGATACCATGTGATGGTGACCAACGCGGGCGGCGGCTACAGCCGCTGGAAAGACCTCGCCGTCACCCGCTGGCGCGAAGACAGCACCTGCGACAACTGGGGCAGTTTCTGCTACCTGCGCGACGCTGCGAGCGGCGTATTCTGGTCGAACACCCACCAGCCGACGCTGCGGCAGGCGGACGTGTACGCCGCGATTTTCTCGGAAGGCCGGGCGGAATTCCGGCGCCGCGACCTCGATTATGAAACGCATACCGAGATCGTCGTTTCGCCGGAAGACGACATCGAACTGCGGCGGGTGCACATCACCAACCGCGCGCGCACGCGGCGCACGATCGAGCTGACCAGTTACGCCGAGGTGGTGCTTGCCCCGCCGGTCGCAGACGCGCTGCATCCGGCGTTCAGCAAGCTTTTCGTTCAGACTGAAATCGTGCACGAGCGCCAGGCGATCGTATGCACGCGCCGGCCGCGCTCGCCGAACGAGCAGGCACCGTCGATGTTCCACCTGATGGCCGCGCGCGGCAGCGCGGTCGACGCCGTGTCCTACGAAACCGACCGCGCGCGCTTCATCGGCCGCGGGCGCAGCGTCGCCTCACCCCGGGCGATGGACGATGCGGCCGCGCTCTCGGGCAGCGCCGGCTCGACGCTCGATCCGATCGTCGCCATCCGCTACCGCATCAGCCTCGATCCGGATCAGGCTGCAACCATAGACATGGTGTCGGGCGTAGCCGCCAGCCGCGAGGCAGCCTTGAGCCTGGCCGGCAAGTACCAGGACCGCCAGCTGGCGGACCGGGTGTTCGAGCTGGCCTGGACCCACAGCCAGGTGGTGCTGCGCCAGATCAATGCCAGCGAGGCGGACGCACAGCTCTACGGACGACTGGCAAGCTCCGTCATCTATGCCAATCCCGGACTGCGCGCGAGCGCCGGCGTGCTCGGCCGCAATCGCCGCGGGCAATCCGGGCTGTGGGGCTACGCCATTTCCGGCGACCTGCCGATCGTGCTGCTGCAGATCGGCGACCTGGCGAATTTCGACCTGCTGCGCCAACTGGTGCAGGCCCATGCCTACTGGCGCCTGAAGGGGCTAGCCGTCGACCTGGTGATCTGGAACGAAGACCGCGCCGGTTACCGGCAGTTGCTGCAGGACCAGATCATGGGACTGATCGCCGCGGGTGTCGAAGCCCATGTAATCAACCGGCCCGGCGGGATTTTCGTGCGGCCGGCGGAGCAGATATCGGATGAGGACCGCATCCTGGTTCAATCCGCGGCGCGCGCCATCATCAGCGACCGGCGCGGCGCATTGGAAGAACAGATCAACCGGCGCGGCCTGATGGAAGTGCGCCCGGCGCATCTGAACATGCCGCGGCTGAAACCGACCCGCAGCCAGCGCCCCGATACGCCGGGAACGGCGGCCGCGCCCGCCCGCGCCGAACTGCTGTTCGACAACGGCGTCGGCGGCTTCAGCGCGGACGGGCGCGAATACCTCATCACCACGGCGCCGGGCCAGGTGACGCCGGCGCCATGGGTGAACGTGCTGGCCAATGCGCACTTCGGCACCGTTGTTTCCGAGAGCGGCATGGCCTACACCTGGAGCGAGAATGCGCATGAATTCCGCCTCACCCCCTGGGGCGACGATCCGGTGGGCGACGCGGGCGGCGAGGCCTACTACCTGCGCGACGAAGAAAGCGGGCAGTTCTGGTCGCCCGCGCCCTTGCCCAGCCGCGGCGCCACGCCTTACCTCACGCGGCACGGCTTCGGCTACAGCAGCTTCGAGCACACGGAACAGGGCATCCGCTCCGAACTGACGGTGTTCGTCGCGCTCGAGGCAGCGGTCAAGTTCTCCACCCTGAGGGTGCGCAACCTATCGGGCCGCGCGCGCCGGATCTCCGTCACCGGTTATGTCGAATGGGTGCTGGGCGACCTGCGGCCCAAATCGGCCATGCACGTGATCACCGAAATCGACCCGGCGAGCGGCGCCTTGTACGCGCGCAACGCGTATAACACCGAGTTCGCCGACCGCATCGCGTTCTTCGATATCGACGATGCGTCCCGGACCTACAGCGGCGACCGCGCCGAGTTCATCGGGCGCAACGGCACGCTCGCGCATCCGGCAGCCATGTCACGCACGCAACTTTCGAACAAGGTCGGCGCCGCTCTGGATCCGTGCGCGGCGATCCAGGTCGCGATCGAACTGGCCGACGGGGAGGAGCGCGAGTTCAACTTTCGCCTCGGCGTGGCGGGAAGACGGGGCTCGGACGAAGCCGGCGCGCTGGTGCGGCGCTTTCGCGGTCCGGCGGCCGCGCGCACTGCGCTCGAAGCGGTGCGCGCATACTGGGCGCACACGCTGGGCGCGGTGCAGGTGGAGACGCCGGATCCATCGCTCAACCTGCTCGCCAACGGCTGGCTGGTCTATCAGACCCTGGCCTGCCGCCTGTGGGGCCGCAGCGGCTATTACCAGTCCGGCGGGGCGTTCGGCTTCCGCGACCAGCTGCAGGACGTGATGGCGCTGGTGCACGCCGAGCCGGCGCTCGCGCGCGAGCACCTGCTGCGCTGCGCGGCGCATCAGTTCCGCGAAGGCGACGTGCAGCACTGGTGGCATCCCACCTCCGGCCGCGGCGTGCGCACGCACTGCTCGGACGACTACCTGTGGCTGGCGCTGGCGACGTGCCGCTATGTTTCGAGCAGCGGCGATGGCGCTGTGCTCGACGAGTCCATATCCTTCCTCGACGGCCGGGCGGTCGATGCCGAGGAGGACTCCTATTTCGATCTGCCCGGTCGCGCGGACGAATCGGCGACCTTGTATCAGCACTGCGTGCGCGCCATCCTGAGAGGGCTGCGCTTCGGCGCACACGGCCTGCCGCTGATGGGCTCGGGCGACTGGAACGACGGCATGAATGCCGTGGGCGAACAGGGCAAGGGCGAGAGCGTCTGGCTGGCGTTCTTTCTCTACGACGTGCTGATGCGCTTTGGCGAGCTCGCGCGCGTGCGCGGCGACCAGGTGTTCGCCGACCGGTGCCGGAAAGAGGCGGAAACATTGCGCGGCAATGTC
Source organism: Burkholderiales bacterium (assembly GCA_014860355.1). Classification (GTDB taxonomy): domain Bacteria; phylum Pseudomonadota; class Gammaproteobacteria; order Burkholderiales; family SG8-39; genus 2-12-FULL-64-23. Next base: position 25,469 of record JACZJV010000003.1, read on the forward strand.
GAGCGCAACGGCTGGGATGGCGAGTGGTACCTGCGCGCCTATTTCGACGACGGCACGCCGCTGGGATCGGCCGGCAACGCCGAATGCCAGATCGATGCGATTGCGCAAAGCTGGGCCGCGCTCTCGGGTGCCGGGGATCCCGCGCGCACGCGCACGGCGCTGGCAGCGGTGGATACGCGCCTGGTGCGCCGCGATTCGGCGCTGATCCAGTTGCTCGACCCGCCGTTCGACAAATCGGACCTGAACCCCGGCTATATCAAGGGCTACGTGCCCGGGGTGCGCGAGAACGGCGGGCAATACACGCACGCCGCGATCTGGACCGTGATGGCGTTCGCAGCGCTGGGCGACCAGGCGCGCGCATGGGAACTGTTCGGCATGATCAACCCGATAAACCACGCGAGCTCGGCGGAGGCGATCGCGACCTACAAGGTGGAACCCTATGTGGTCGCGGCCGACGTCTACGCGGTCGCGCCGCACACCGGCCGCGGCGGCTGGACCTGGTACACGGGATCCGCCGGCTGGATGTATCGCCTGATCCTGGAATCGCTGCTGGGACTGAAGCTGGAAGCCGGCACCCTGCGCTTTTCGCCCTGCATCCCGGCCGGCTGGGAAACGTTCAAACTGCATTACCGCTACCGGGAAACGCTCTACCACGTGAGCGTAGTGCAAACGCCGGCCGCAACGGGCGAGTTGTCGGTGACGCTAGACGGTGTCCGGCAGCCCGATAAGACGATTCCCCTGGTTGACGACCGTCAGGAACACGCGGTCGAGGTGAGGATAGAGATCGCACGCGGGCTATCGCAGGATGAATAGCGCGCTATGGTTTCTGCTGGTGGGCTGCCTGTTGCTCGCCAGGGGCTTGACCGCTTCGATGCTCAAGCCGCTGCCGGTCACCCCAGCCATCATCTATCTGGCGGTGGGGCTGCTGGTGGGACCGACGGTGCTCAATCTATTTCACCTCAATCCGCTCAAGCAATCGGCCTTGTTGCAAGTGCTGACCGAGGTGGCGGTGCTGATTTCGCTGTTTTCAGCCGGTGTCAAAATGCCCGTGCCGGTAAGTTTCGCGCGCTGGCGCACGCCGATACTGCTGGCGTCCGTCTCCATTACCGTCAGCGTCGGCCTGGTCGCCGCCTTCGCTTATTACCTGCTCGGCCTGCCGCTGGGCGCCGGCGTCCTGCTCGGCGCGATCCTCGCGCCCACCGATCCGGTACTCGCGACCGACGTCCAGATACGCCACCCGCGCGACCGCGACCAGTTGCGCTTCACCCTGACCTGCGAGGCGGGCATGAACGACGGCAGCGCCTTTCCGTTCGTGATGCTGGGGCTGGGATTGCTAGGCCTGCATGAACTGGGCGCATCCGGCCTGCGCTGGGCGCTGGTCGATGTGCTGTGGGCCACGGTGGCGGGAATCGCCATCGGGGTAACTTCCGGCGCCGCCCTGGCCCGTCTGGGATGGAAGCTGCGCGGCGAGTCAGGCGAGCACAAGCTCATGGACGACTTCCTCGGACTCGGTCTGATCGGTATGGTATACGGCTTGAGCGTTCTCGCCCATGCCTGGGGATTTCTGGCGGTGTTTTTCGCGGCCGTGGCGCTGCGCCAGACCGAAGTCAAGCTCGCCGCCGCCCGGGATTGCGCGAATCGGCCGCAATCGGGCGGAATCGAAGCGGCGTCTGGCGCAAGCCCTGACATGGAGCCCGCGCCTACGGTCAGCGAAGGATCGCTGGTATTCAAGGAACACCTCGAGCGCTTGTCGGAGATGATGCTCATCCTGCTGATCGGCGGCACGCTGTTTCTCGATTCCTGGAGCTGGCGCGCGCTCGGGCTTGCACTGTTCCTGTTCATCGTTGCGCGCCCGCTCAGCGTACTCGCCGGCCTGCTGGGTACCCGCACTTCATGGCCGATACGCGGCATGGTCGGCTGGTTCGGGGTGCGCGGCATCGGTTCACTGTACTACCTGATGTATGCCATCGGGCATGGACTCCCCGAGGACCTCGCGCTGGAGCTGGTCCAGTTCACCTTGATCGCGGTGGCGCTTTCCATCCTTGTGCACGGCACCAGCGTCAAGCCGCTGATGGGTCTGTTCTGGCGTCACCGCAAGCGTCGGCCCAGGGCATAAGCGCTCATTCAGGGGCGTCGAATCGAAATAAGCAATCAGATCGCAGCCGGCCTCCCTGGCCTGATACCTCGCGCCATCCGCCCGTTTGAGGAACTTCAATACGGCATAGCCAGCGCTGCGCTTGCAGGCAGCCGTGGTCTGCCCCAGGCGCTCGCCGATGATATCTCCGGGACCTGCGCCGGCAGCGCAGGGCTTGCCGGCTATTCTTTCACCATATGTGCGCTGACACACAGACAGAACATGCTTATTGTAGTTGGCGCAGCGACGGGACATACTGGCGATGCGGTGGCATCCCGTCGGAACAATGCGGGAGCCTGCGGATCCATGGAGGGAAGCCATGAAAACGTGCATCGCGGCATTGCTGTTGCTGGTTTGCGGCATCTGCTTTTCCCAGGCGCGGCCGGCGGGCAAGCCTGGGCATCCTGCGGCGTATCCGACGCAAGGCCAGTTGCGCGCGGCGATCGAAAGCGCCGCGACACTGGCCAGCGCGGAACGCCTCGAAGTGGAGATAGTCGACGCACGAAAAGCCGGCATGACGCAACCCCTGCTTGCCGCGAAACTCGACCTTGCGACCGCTACCTGCCGGATTTTCTACAACACCAAGCCGGAAGACGGGCTGACCCAGTATTTCGAAACCATCGCCGCGGACGACCTGCCGGTGCTGTTGACCGCTATGGCAGTGCACGAAGTGGCGCATTGCATCGAGTATCGCGAAGCCTATGTCCACAAGCGCTTCGACAAGGTATTGCCGCCCGGATTCAGGAGCGAGAGCATGACGGTTCAGGGTTACATGGGTGCATTGAAAAACGGCAGGCTGCAAACCTGGGGTGAAGCGCTCGCAGACATCGCCTCAGTGCTCTACCTGAAACAGGCGGCGCCGGAGCATTGGCTGAAGCTGGCGGCGGGCGTGGCCGGGATGCGCCACGAGCTCGCGCGCAAGTGGCCCGAGCATGACACTTCGCCCTGGCTCTACAGGGTCATCGCCGCGGATGCGAACCTGCCCCGGAACCAGAGTCTGTTCGAGGCCGCGTTCCAGCAGCGCTGGCGCTACCGCCCAGGCGGTTAACCAGGTCCGGGCAATCGATCCGCTGTCGTTTCGGACCCGGTTCGATGCCCGAACCTAGGCAATCCTTACTTCGCCGGCACGATCACGACGGTGCCGCTGGTAGCACCTGTTTTGCCAGTATTGCCGGTTGCACCGGTATCGCCGGTTGCGCCCGTATATCCGGTCGCGCCGGTATTGCCGGTTGCACCCGTGTATCCGGTTGCACCCGTTTCGCCGGTTGCGCCCGTACCGCCGCTTGCACCGGTGCGTCCGGTTGCGCCGGTATTTCCGCTCGCCCCGGTATACCCGGTTGCGCCGGTTTCTCCGGTCGCGCCCTGCGGTCCGGGCGGACCGGCAGGAGCCGAGATGCATCCGCCCAGAGCAAGCGCCACCACTCCTGCGGCAAACAGTTTCGAATAGTTCATGGTTATTTCCTTTATTTGGCCAATAAAAACTGCGCACGTTTTTGTGAGCAGCCACCCGGAATCGATCAGGTTCCGGCAACAATGATCAGCGTCGGCAGATCAGGCCATCGCCACTTCAGGACCGTGTCCGCAGCCGGCCTGCACGCACAAGCACGGGCGTGCATCCTGTCGGCGCGTTGCAATTACCGATGAGACTACGCGATGGTCCCGGCCGATTCAGTGCGCTGGCGCGCATAAGGCGGTTCTTTCGCGGCATCGCGCGGGCAGGCGCAGAAATCGCAGTGCGAGCGTGCACCAGGCAGCCTCGAAAGGCACCCCGCCGTGTATCGCCAGGGCAATCGCAGGCATCCCGAAATCGATCGCCGGGCCGGCAAGCTAGGCGGCCGGACGCAGCTCGGCGTCCCCGCTTTGCACTAGCCAGGCCCAGGCCGCGTCCTCCTGCGCTAGATGGAAGTGCTGTACCTGCGCATGGACGAAATGGTTTGCGATGTTCGGCATCAGCGTCGCAATGGGACCGTCTGCAACAATCGCAACTTTCTCGATTCTTGGAAGATGCGCCTTGAGGAATTTCAGGTGGGCAAGCAGCGCGCCGAAGTTTTTCCAGCCGGGAAACGATTTTGCGCGGATGAATACGCCGCGCAGCGTCCCGTGCCGCTCCAGATAGGCATCGACGTCCCGCGCCAGCGTCGTGAAGTCTGCCGCTACCAGCGGCCCTTCCGGGTGCAGCACCAGTATCCCGTCGGCTTGCCGCAATTCGTGCTTGAGCATTGAATATCCTCTATCAGGTAATGGCGCGAGTAACGCTCGCGCGCTCGTCGTGCTAGAACGCCGCGCTCTGCCGCGCGGCACGCGCATCGTCTTCTCGTCCAGCAATTCGGCCTCGACCCGCCGGCCGTCGGGCAAAGCGTAGCAGTACGCGCTCGCCGGGCCGAGGCCGGGAATTGGTATCGTCTTCGCACCGGCCGCGGCTGTCCAGGCGCGCAGACTTTTGTAGCCTGTCTTTTCCCAGGCGTCGGCGGAGTTCCTGTGCTCAATGGCGCAGACATACACGAGACACGCCATTTTCGGTACTCCCGGGTTTTATTTTGACGAAGCGCTCTGTTGCTAGTCCGGTTTTCATGTTCTGTACTTACTCCGAGGCAGGGGCAAATGTGAATGATCCGGCTATTTTCGAATCGAATCTGTGCGCTGTCGCACAGCGCATTGCGCGGCAGAAAGGATATCGTCGAAACAGTTTCACCTGTCTGAGGGCACAGAGCCGGGGCGGCATCGGCGGCAAGCTCATCGGCGCTGCGGACCAACTGGAACCGTATCTGGAGTCGCGCGCCCATCCGGGAGTGTCTCTTCGTGTCGCTCTGCCGGGCCTGCGCCGAATCCCTCGCGAGCGAAAATGCAAGCCGCCTCGCGGCAATGCAGCGCGCCGAAAAGAACATCGACGATTTACTGGAGGACCTCAACGGCGCGTACCATCGTTTGCGCCAGAGTGGCATCGACGAGGAACTGTTCGACGTAGTATCCGGTTTCGAGGCGCTCTCGGGTTCCCGAAAGCAGAAGGCGAAAGTTCAAATTACGGAGGATTCAAGTTGAAAATCAATTGCGCAGACTTTCGTGTCTCACCGGGCAAGAAGTTGGAGCTCCGGAAATGGCCGACGCGCGTCGAGCCGGTGTACAAGTCGAAGAAGGCGTACGCCAAGCTGCTGCAGGCGCAGGTGGAAGAGCTCAGTTCGCTGCAGCGCCTGCACTACGCCTACAACCGCTATGCGGTACTGCTGATCTTTCAGGCGATGGACGCCGCGGGCAAGGACGGCGCCATCCGGCACGTCATGTCCGGGGTCAATCCGCAGGGCTGCCAGGTGTACAGCTTCAAACACCCGAGCGCGACCGAGCTGGACCACGACTTTTTGTGGCGCACCACGCAGGCGCTGCCCGAACGCGGCCGCATCGGGATTTTCAACCGCTCCTATTACGAAGAGGTGCTGGTCGTCCGGGTGCATCCGGAAATTCTGCGCACCCAGGGGCTGCCGGACAGACTGCTCGACGAGAAGACGGTGTGGAAGGAGCGTTATCGTTCCATCGTCGACCTGGAGAACCATCTGCATCGCAACGGCACGCGCATCGTCAAGTTCTTTCTGCACCTCTCGCAGGAAGAGCAGCGCAAGCGCTTTCTCGATCGCATCGACGAACCGGAAAAGAACTGGAAATTCAGCCTTGCGGACATAGAGGAAAGGAAATGCTGGAAGCGCTACATGCAGGCCTATGAAACCTGCCTGGGCGCAACCAGCACCAGGACCGCACCCTGGTATGTGGTGCCCGCCGACGACAAGGAGAATGCCCGGCTGATCATCGCCCAGGTGATCGTCGATACCTTCAAGGCCCTGGACATGCACTACCCCGAAACCGGCGCCGGGCGCCGCAGGGAACTGCTGGCAATCCGCCGCGAACTGGTCAGGGAAGGCCCGGGGGGCAGGTGAACCCGGCGCGCCCCTGCTTGCGCAGACGCAGGGCGTAGTTGCGCGAGCCGCCGCGCATCCGGGGCTGGAAACCAGGCTACGCACCGCCCGTTCGGCGTATGTGCGCCGTCGCACAGATCATCCCGCGGTCGAGGGGTCTAATGAGCGCGGACACCAGGGCAATACCGACAATACCGATCCGGCCGCGGCCGCACCGTGAAGGCGCGTCTTGCTGGTCATCGGCTCGACAAGGGGTAACAAAATGAAGACTTACGGATTATTGGCAGTGTTTGCCGCGCTGGCGCTTTTGGTCGGAAGCGTCCAGGCGGTTCCGCCGGGCAAGACAGTGGAGTTCGCCAGCCCCAACGGCAAGGTGACGTATGACGGAAAGGCACATGCGGACAAGGGCCTGAAGTGCGCAGACTGCCACAGCAAGCCCAAGCTGTTCGCGATGAAAAAAGGCGGCGACAAGATGACCATGGCCGCGATGAACGAAGGCAAGTTCTGCGGCGCCTGCCACGACGGCAAGAAGGCGTTCAGCGCAAAGGCGCCGGCCGATTGCGTGAAGTGCCATGTCAAGCCAGGCGCCAAGGCCGGGGCGGACCAACCTGCCAAGGCGAAATCCGCGGCCGCGGACTCGAAAACGGAATCCGCCGGGGAATATGTCGACGACGCCGTAGTCACCGCCAAAGTGAAGGCGGCGGTGCTGGAAGAGCCCACGCTCAAGTCGGCCGAAATCAACGTCGAAACTTTCAAGGGCGTGGTTCAGTTGAGCGGCTTCGTCGGGTCCCGCGCCGATATGGACAAAGCCACGGAGCTCGCCAAGGGCGTCCAGGGCGCGAAATCGGTCAAGAACGACATGATCCTCAAAGGGACGAAGTAACATTGCTGCATCTGCCACAGGCCGGAGGGCGCGCGCAACTGGCGGTGATGCGCTGCCTTGCGCCGCGACCGGAATGAAGGCGTACCCGGCATCGGCACGGCTACTTGCAATCGCAGTGCTATGCATGGGCGCCCAGCTTGCCCTTGCAGGCGCAGCGCAAGCAGATCCGGCCGCATCGCTGCGCGCGAGCTACGATGGCTTGCAGAACCAGCTCAGCCGCAACCAGTTCCAGCGGCCGCTGCATCTGGTCTCCGGCGAAACCGCGGATGGCGTGACCGGCGAGATTTACGCGCGCATCGACTACCCGTTTGCGACGGTGCGCGCCGGGCTGAGCGATCCGCACGATTGGTGCGACATCCTGATACTCCACGTCAACACCAAGTACTGTCGCGCTGCGCCCGGCAGCCGGGGAACCGTACTCGATGTAAGCATAGGCAGGAAATACAACGAACCGCTGGAGCAGGCCTACCGTGTGGGCTTTGCCTATCGCGTCGCCGCCCAGACGGCGGACTACCTGCAGGTGAAGCTCGATGCGGACGCGGGCCCGTACGGCACGCACGACTACCGCATCATGCTCGAGGCAGTCCCGCTGGACTCCGGGCGCAGCTTCATCCACTTTTCGTATGCATTTTCCTATGGCTACGCGGGACGGCTTGCGCTGCAGGCCTACCTCGCCACCATCGGCCAGAACAAGGTGGGATTCGCCGTCGTCGGCAAGCGCACCGACGGCAAGCCTGCTTACATCCATGGACTGCGCGGCCTGGTGGAACGCAATACCATGCGCTATTACCTCGCCGTCGAGGCTTTTCTGGGCGCCGAATCCGCACCGCGGCAGCAGCGCCTCGAGCAGCGTTTGCGCGAGTGGTTTGCCGGCATCGAACGCTATCCGCGCCAGCTGCATGAAATGGAACAACAGGAGTATCTTGAGATGAAGCGCCACGAGTATCTGAGGCAGCAGTCGGCAGTCCCGCCGCCGGCCTGAGCGGCGGTGCGCGCGCGCCGGCTTGCGCTTTTTTTTGGTGGAGCAGATCTTCGGCCCTGGCTGCTGCGCCCAGGCGCGAGGGCGCCTTGTCCGAGTTGACGCACAGACCGCCGCGGCAGTCTTGCCGATGCTTTCCAATCGTTGAAAAGCCATGGCATTTTCGTGAAAAGCACGCCCTCACACCGTCCCGAAACGGCGTCCGCCGCAGCTGCGCAGACTGATCCCACGCTCAATGCGCTGCGGGCATCCGAAAGCCGCTACCGCCGCCTGTTCGAAGCCGCTCGAGACGGCATACTGCTGCTCAACTCCGAAACAGGCCAGATCGAGGACGTCAACCCCTACCTGATCGAGTTGCTGGGCTACTCCCACGCCGAGTTCCTGGGTAAAAAACTATGGGAAGTGGGCTCGTTTGCGGACAGGGACGAGAGCAGGGAAATGTTCGCCCAGCTGCAGTCCAATGGGTATGTCCGCTACGACGATCTTCCGCTGAAAACGAAAGCAGGGGCGGAGGTCGCGGTTGAATTCGTCAGCAATATCTACGACTGTGCAGGCACCAGGGTAATCCAGTGCAATATCCGCGATATTTCCGAGCGCAAGCGCATGGAAGAGCAGCTGCGCAGAATGGCCTTCTACGACACGCTCACCAATTTGCCCAATCGCCGGCTGCTCGGCGACCGCCTGAGCCAGGCCATGGCGGCGAGCAAGCGCAGCGGCCGCTATGGCGTAATGATGTTCCTGGACCTGGACGAGTTCAAACTGCTCAATGACGCGCATGGGCATGCTGCGGGCGACCTGCTGTTGATCGAGGCCGCGGCGCGGCTGAAAACCTGCGTACGCGAGACGGACACCGTGGCGCGCTTCGGCGGCGACGAGTTCGTGGTGATGGTCGGCGATCTGGGCACCGATGAAGCCGGGTCAAGTACGCAAGCGGGGATCGTGGCGAGGAAAATACACGCGGCGCTGGCGCTGCCCTATGCACTCAAGCTGCATCAGGGGGAAGCGGCGCAATCGACTGTCGAACATCAGTGCACGGTGAGCATCGGCATGGTGCTATTCAAGGACCACCAAATCAGTCAGGACAATATCCTCAGCCGGGCTGACGCCGCAATGTATCAGGCCAAGAATGCCGGGGGCAATTCGATCCGGTTTTTTGAATCGAAGGTTTGAGCGAACGCCTGTTGCAGTCTCCCCGGAGCATCCAGGCCGCTACCGGATCGACCTGCAGATTGCGGAGAAAGTTGTGGGTGCGCCGGCCATGTGCTTGCGCGCCACATTGTTTCGCAATTTCGGTGTCGTCGAACTGGTCGACGCCATTTCAAATCCTGGCGCGACCAGGACCATGGCTTCCTGCTTGAGCGACGGTCGGTGCGCTAGCGCACAGAGTTAGTTTCCAGCCGGCGGATAATTGGGTTTCTCCCTAGGCCTTCCCATGCCGGACCTAAAGTCCCCGCCGAAGATAGAACCCGCGAATGAACAGCCTGCGCAGTTGAATCGGGTGCCGTCGCATC